>NZ_JBFBBK010000265.1:0-1000 GCF_040682635.1 Streptomyces sp. NPDC051133 | reverse complement strand
GCAGCTGCGGGTGGACCGGGAGCCGGCCGAGCCGGTGTTGCGCTGGACGGCTGTCGACGGTGAGGCCGACGCCGCCGAGCGGCTAAGCGCGCTGCTGGAACTGCCGCTGGACCTGGCGAAGCCGTCGTTGTGGCGGTTCGAGCTCGTGGACAGCGGTGCGCTGGGCCAGATCCTGGTGTTCGGCGCCCACCACGCGGTGAGCGACCTGCAGTCGCTGCTTCTCGTGGCCCAGGAGATCGACGCGGAACTGTCCGGCACCCCGCTCGAGGCAGCCGTCACCAACCGGGACGTCGATCTGCTCATCGCGGCCCAGCAGGGCGGCGAGGGCGCGAGCGCCGACTGGCGCGAGTCCTTCCACGGCAGCGAGCGGCTCGACCTGGAGCTCGCCCGGCCGCGCCCGGCGCAGCGGTCGTACCGGGCCGGCAGTGTCACCGTGACGGTTCCCGACGGGCTAATGGAGCGGGTGTCGGCGGCCGCGAGCAGGCTCGCGATCACCCCGGCCGCCTTCTGCCTCGGCACGCTGACCGTGCTGCTGGCCAGGAAACAACGACGGGAGCGGTTCGTGCTCGCTGTGCCGGTGGACACCCGTATCCACGCCGACGCCTATGACGCGGTCGGGTTCTTCGGTGTGCCAGTGCCGTTTCCGGCCGAGGCCCGCGCGGGCGAGACGGTCGCCGAGGTGCTGCACCGCACGGACGGGCGCCTGCAGCGGCTGCTGAAGAAGGGCGCCATGTTCTCCGACGTCCTGGCCACCCTCGCCCGGCAGGGCCTGCACCGGGAGAACGCCCCGCTCGTCGAGGTCTACTTCAACTACGTACGCTCCTCACGCCGCCTCACCGGCCTGGAGGTACTGCCAGCCGGTACCAGCTATTCCGACCTCGATCTGATGATCACCATGACCCCGGACACCGGGCATGTCCGGCTCGACCACAGCCTGGACATCCTGGATGAAGCAGTCACCGCCGAGCTAAGACGTGGTGCAGCGTGCCGTGGTGCCAGG
>NZ_JBFBBK010000264.1:0-1004 GCF_040682635.1 Streptomyces sp. NPDC051133 | reverse complement strand
GTTGACTGCGAGCGCGTTGAGCGCTTTGTGCCCCGTCGCCAGGGCGGTCACGGCGCTGGTGTCGAGAATGATCACGCGGCGTCCCTGCCGGGCATCGCCAGGACCTTCTCCGCCGCGATCCGCCGCAGGTTGCCCAGCACATCGAGAGTGGCGAACTCCTCGTCGCTGACGTCGACGCCGATCACTTTACGGGCATGCGCCCGCGCGGCTGCCACCTGCTCGGCCCGTTGTGCTGCGGTGGGCTCAGCGGCGGCGAGTGCGTCGACGAGCTGGCCGATACTCAGCCCGCGCTCTGCGGCGAGCTCGGCGAGGTGGTCGCGGGTCTGCTTCGTCACCTGAATCGTCGTATTCGCCATGGCGCGACCATAGCATGACTATAGTTGGCTTGGCCTTGCCCGTATCCGAGTCGGCCCGGCATTCGGTTCAACGTCTGCTTCACGTCCACCGCATGCCGATGGCGGAGAGCTGCTCGATCCGTTCGGGAGATAGCGCTGCGGCCCTCGAGCGCTGGTTGCTGACCCATGCCCCTAGCGGCGCGCTCAGGGTGTCACGAAGGGCAGCAGCCTGGATCGCCGAACCGCCGCGGCCTCTTTCCGGCTCGGCCGGTTCATGCCTGGAACTCGGTGAGGTCGATGGCGTGAACGCGCAGCGGGTAGCCGTACACCGGATGCGCCGTCTCCCGCTCGGGCACCATGCCGAGCTTGCGGATGACGTTCTCGGAGGCGTTGTCGCCCACCCGGTTGATACTGATGACGCGGTTGATTCCGCGGTCTTGGAGAGCGAACTCCAGCGTGGCGTGGGCGGCTTCGGAGGCGTATCCCTGTCCCCAGAACTGCGAGCCGATCCGCCAGCTGATCGCCACGGCGGGCATCACCTCCGGCAGGAACTCGGGCACCGACAGACCCGCAAAGCCGATCAGTTCACCCGAGGCCAGCAGCTCGACGGCGAAGAGCCCGAAACCCTCCTCATCCCACTCCTCCTCCCACCGCTCGATGTCCTCGGCC
>NZ_JBFBBK010000263.1:0-1042 GCF_040682635.1 Streptomyces sp. NPDC051133 | reverse complement strand
GGAATCACCTCCACCGGCCGGACCGGGCGGACTGCGTGCCGACGGCCGGTCCTTCCATGCTGCCTCCGAGCCGCGCGGGACACTCGTGATTTCCGTCAGCAGCCCGCCCTCACCCAGCAGGGCTGTTCCGGAGGCGCCGGCCTTGCCGAGCAGCCGCTCGACGACCTCATCCACCATCTCGTCCCCGGCCGCACAGGCAACCGGTTCTGTCTTGTCTGCCATGACTTGTCCGATCCGCCCGGCCCAGAGCCCGAGGCCGAGCCCCGGGCCAGGGTGCCACATCACGGACTTACACGATCTTTCAGGCACGCTCGGTGCAGTGGGCGAGAGGGTGTCCGGGACGGTTCTTGCTGCCGACCTCCTTGCCCTTCTCCATGAGGTGACCGAAGGGTGCGGCCACGTTCGCCGTGGTGTGATGTCATGGTTGCGGGTGTTGTACGCGCCGCGCTCGTTGATTCGCTCTGCACGCTTGTCGGAACAGTGAAGTCCTTGGCGGTGCAGGGAGGGTGATCGGTGCGAGTGCAGCTCGCTCTCTGCGAGCATGAGGTGTCGGGTGATCCGGAAGGCGGGGTCGGCCTCGACTACATCCGCGGCAGTTGGGGGGCTTCCGCCTCGTCCTCGACAAGTTTGGCCTTGTTGGATTCTTCGGTCGCTTCGGTCGCTTCGGTCGCTTCGGTCGCTGAGGTTGTCACAGCGTTGGTTCTTCCTCAGCACCCAGGGCGGAGGACCGCTTCGTGCAAGGCCCGGGGCGGCTTGAGCGCAAGCAGCCGGCCGAGCCTTTGGATCACCCAGCACACGGTCGTCCGCACGACCCGACGACGCCGCCAGCTGTCGCCTGGTGAAGGTTCGTGCGGTAGTGCGCGGCTACCAGCAGCTGCTGTTCGGCCGGTAATCGCCATGGATGACTTATCTGCAGCGCTCGCCATCTTCCGTTTCGGACCGCGTTCAGAAGCCTTCCGCCCACCGCGCGGTGGGGCTGCCCGTGGTCTTCCTCGATCGGCCCGGAGTCGGCCTCACCACGGACAGCATCGTCAGCTCCAAC
>NZ_JBFBBK010000262.1:0-1043 GCF_040682635.1 Streptomyces sp. NPDC051133 | reverse complement strand
CGATTCGTGGCGGTCCGGCTGCCGACGCCTCCACCGCCGCTACGAGCGAAAGCCGGAATACTTCCTTGCCTTCACTGCCATCCCAGCGGTGCCGGCCCAGCCGTTGGGAGGACTCGATGCCCTTGCGGGCGATGCGGTGCCGGATGCCGCGGGAGGACAGCCACCGTCGGAGGTGCTGATAGTCGTAGCCCTTGTCTCCGTGCAGCTTTCCGGGTCGGCGGCGTCGGGGGCCGCGACGTGAGCGGATGGGTGGGATGCCGCGGACCAGCGGGACGAGGGCCTGGCTGTCGTGGAGGTTTGCGCCGGAGATACCGATCGACAGGGGCAGGCCACGGCGGTCAACAATAAGGTGGATTTTCGATCCCGCTTTGCCACGGTCGGTCGGATTCGATTCGGTCCCGCCAGCTACCCCGTTTGAGGGCCCGGACGCTAACGGAGTCGATCGCGCATCGCGACCAGTCCAGCTCGCCGCGGGAACCGAATTCGTCCAGGACCAGACGGTGAAGCTTGGCCCACACCCTGGCCTCGGTCCATTCGGTGAACCGGCGGAAGGCGGTCACTCCCTACAGTCCGAAGCCTGGTGGCAGCTGGTTCCAGGTGCATCCCGAGGTGGCCACGAAAATGATCGCGGCCAACACCTGACGCATCCCTCTCCGACGGGCTCCTCCGCCTGCGGGCGTTCTGGTGCTGGCGGGTCCACCCGCTGGAACAGCTCCCACAGATCTTCCGGCGCCATCCGTTCGAGCACAGCAGTCATCGCCCCCGCACCACAGCAGTTGCAATCATCGACTTGCTGACAATGATCAGCCATGCTCCGGCTCCACCCAAACAACCGCCGAACTGATCGTGCCCGGCCCAGCTCTGTCGACGGAGCGGTCCTCAGAGAAGAAGCACGAGCCAGTCGGCTCCCCAAACCTGTCCTTGTGGCTTGCCGATGACGACCAGGGCGCCAACGAAGCTGATCTGGCCGATCGCGGTGGTGACGGTGGCCAGTGCCTGCTGCTCGTAGCTTCACCACCTCGGCGTACAAGCTCGTCGAAAAC
>NZ_JBFBBK010000261.1:0-1043 GCF_040682635.1 Streptomyces sp. NPDC051133 | reverse complement strand
GCGCCCGGGGGCAGGAGGGGCCCCGGAGCCGGGCACGGTCGGGGCCCCTCGTCTGCGTACGCGTCCACGGAGGGGGCGTCCTGCACGCGTTGTCGCCTGGCTGCAACGGTTCGGCCACCTCGCCTGGGTCTACGGCGACGGGCAAGGCGCGCCCAACCCATGCAACCAGGGGGGATCCGTATACGTGGTCGCCAGCGGACAGGTCGCCGGAGAGACTTACGTCGTGGCGGGTGGACATGACGGGGCCGTTCGCTTGTGGCACCTGGGCCCAGCGGTGTCCTGCGAGGCACACGAACACACACGTGCCGCTGCGGTGGACCGCTGGAGATCCTCCCAGCTGTTCGGTGGGGCGAGCTGGATCCAGGGCGCTGCCGTAGTGGACGGTGCGCGTCCGATGGTGGTGGCCGCCGAGCTCTCCGGCCACGTGCACTTCCTCGACCTTGTCACGGGCTCTCCCGCGCACCCCAGCGGGAAACATCCCGGATTCTTCACGCGGGCCATGGCCCAGGGGACAGTGGGCGGCCGGCCGGTGGTACTGACCGGGGGTAGCGCCAGCGACGGGCAACGGGGCTGCGTGCAGATGTGGGATCCGGAAACCGGTCTGCCGATCGGTGAGCCCATGGTCCACGACGACGAAGTCCGTGCTGTCGCGGTCACCACACTGCACGGGCTGACCGTCGCGGTCACCCGCACCTATGGCGGGCACCTCGGTATCTGGGACCTGACCACGCGCCGATTGCTTCGCCATCGTTCTACTGGACTGCTCTCGATCCGGGGCGCACTCGCACTGACGGAGATTGCCGACCGGCGGGTCCTGGTCTTCGGCACGCAAGGGGGATTCGACACCGACCCGGACGGTCGCAGGACGATGATCAGCGGCTTCCGTGTTGACCTGGTCGACCTCGCCTCGCTGGAGCACCTTGACCGCCTGTGGGTCAACTCCGAGGTCTTGTCCGTGACGGCTGCCGAGCAATTCCTGGTCGTCGGCTGTATGTGCGGCACGTTGGCGCTGCGATGCGGCGACACTTTAGCCCCATAGACCC
>NZ_JBFBBK010000260.1:0-1043 GCF_040682635.1 Streptomyces sp. NPDC051133 | reverse complement strand
GCACGGGCTACCAGACGACGATTCGGCGCCGGCTCGGAGCAGCCTGCGAGGGCGGCATACTCCAGCGGAGCCGACAGTGTGGTGCGCGGGGAGCCCGCAAGCCGCTCGGCTGCCTCGCGCACCGCGACCAGCAGCCGAGGGCGAACTGCGGGTGGCACTTCATGGCGCAACAGGTCGGAATAGACAGCCCTGGCCGCGGCCTTTTCCAGATAAGCCACCGTGTCTGGTGTCGTCGCACATAGTGCCGCGTACGTACGTACGGCTCTGATATGCCGAGAGAGCAAGATCGCCACGTAGCGGACGGTGGGGCCGCTTGCCCGCGAAGTCTGTGTCATCAAGGTGGCGTCCGACAGATGGGTGAGGTAGGGCAGCTGCTCCTGCTGGGAGACGAGACATGGCGATGGGCAGGTAGTCATTCACTCATTTCCCATACACGTGGCAAATCGACGGATGCGCGGGCGACGGCCCGGACACAGGGCGGAGCCGCCCGGGACCGTGCCTACTCCTACTCCCACAAGACCGCTCATGTCACTGAAAGCGTCCGGCCGCGGGCCTGTATAGCGCCACGCACAGTGGTCGGTATGCGAACCCGCAGGCAGCTCCACGCCATGGGGAAACGAGCAGAAGGCCGCCCACAGGGGCAGTTGGGAAGACAAGCGCTCAGCACCGGACCTAGTAAGTGCCAGATGCCAACCACGACGATCACTTAAGATCACTGACATTATTTTCACGCCTATGCCGACTAGGCCGAAAAGCACTGGATGCCAGAAGGTCCTTGCCGGCTCAGCGGCCGACCTCGGGCGTGGTGTGATCAAGCGCGAACGCTGCAGCAATCCCCAGGCGGGAGGCCATCCGACATGGCAGACAACCACCCAGGACGCGTCCGGGATGCTGGGCGGTCCACCCGGTGAGGTGACCGGTGTACCCGCCGTCGGCCCGGGCCGCGCAAGCCGCTGGAAGTGATTCTTTTGTGCGGGCCCCAGGATGCGGGCGGCGGCCCGGTGGGTGGGGGTTGCGGGCACGGCCCCCAAGGCCAGTAGGAG
>NZ_JBFBBK010000259.1:0-1058 GCF_040682635.1 Streptomyces sp. NPDC051133 | reverse complement strand
GACGGCGGAGAGGCAGGCATTCCGCGAGCGGGTCAGGCTGGAAGCCGTTGCGATGTTCGCCGAGGGGCGGGGCAGCACGAGCATCGCGAAGGAGTTACGGGTCAGCGTCCGGTCGGTCCAGCGGTGGCGACAGGCCTGGAGACAGAGCGGCCAGGACGGGGTTCGTTCCCGCGGCCCGGCATCCCGGCCGAAGCTGAGCGAGGCGCTGTTCGCCGTACTCGAGGAGGAGCTGGCCAAGGGCCCGCTCGCGCACGGCTGGGGGGACCAGAGATGGACGCTGGCCAGGATCAAGACCCTGATCGGCAGGCGGTTCCACAAGTCGATGACCCTGTCAGGGATCTCGCAGATGCTGCGGCGGCATGGCTGGAGTCATCAGGTTCCGGCTCGCCGTGCTCTCGAGCGTGACGAGGCGGCGGTGGCCGGCTGGGTGAAGGACGTATGGCCGCACGTGGAAACACCGCGGCGGCGCTCGGGGCCTGGACTGTCTTCGAGGACGAAGCCGGGTTCTCGATGACGCCGCCGACCTCCCGCACCTGGAGCCGGCGCGGCACCACACCCGTCATCCGGGTCCGCGGGCGCTCCCAGCGGCGCTTGTCCATAGCCGCCTTGTGCTGCTACAAACCCGGCGAACGCTCCCGCTTGATCTATCGGCCCAAACGGCACACCGACCACAAGGGCGCAGGCCGCAAGAGCTTCGCGTGGAGCGAGTACCGCGACCTCCTCATCGCCGCCCACCAGCAGCTGGGCGGACCCATCGTCCTCATCTGGGACAACTTGAACGTCCACAAAGACCGCCGGATGCGGGCCTTCATCGAGGCGCAGGACTGGCTCACGGCCTACCACCTGCCGCCTTACGCACCCGACCTCAACCCCGTCGAAGGCATCTGGTCAATCCTCCGCCGGACTACCCAGGCCAACACAGCTTTCACCGACCCGAACCACCTCATGCACCGGCTTCGAAACGGCCTCCGCCAGCTCCAATACCGCAGCAGCATCATCGACGGATGCCTCACCGGAACAGGACTCACGCCGACGACACCACGACTACAAAGTCAGTA
>NZ_JBFBBK010000258.1:0-1087 GCF_040682635.1 Streptomyces sp. NPDC051133 | reverse complement strand
GACTCTGCTGCGCAATTCGGCGTACGAGCATGGCGGTTGGGGGATGATCGCTTCTGCGGTCAGTGTCTTGTCGTAGGGCCGCAGGGGGTGGTTCGGTGTCGTTGCAGGTCAAGGGCTTACCGGAGATTCCGGAGGAGACGGTCCGGGTGGCGCGGTCGGCGTTCCCGAGGGGCTCACTGGCGATGAGTGTGCGGGACCGCCTCGGGGAGATCTTCGCGGACGAGCCGTTCGCGGACGCGTTCGGGGTCCGGGGCGCCCCGGGTTTGTCGCCTGCCCTGTTGTCGCTGGTCACGGTGCTGCAGTTCACCGAGGACCTGACCGATCGGCACGCTGCGGCGATGGCGGTCCGCGCCATCGACTGGAAGTACGCCATGGGGATGGAGCTGGGCGCGACCGGCTTCGACGACAGCGTTCTGGCCCGGTTTCGGGCGCGGCTGGTCGAGCACGGCATGGAACGTCTGGTCTTCGACCGTCTCCTGGACTGGTGCCGCGAACAGGGCCTGGCCGGTGCCGGAGGCAAGCAGCGCACGGACTCCACACACGTGATCAGCGCCGTGCGGGACCTGAACCGGCTGGAGTTGGCGGGGGAGTCGGTGCGCGCGGCGCTGGAAGCCTTGGCGGTCGTCGCCCCCGCGTGGCTGGCCGAGACGGTGAATGTGCCCGAGCTCGCCCTGCGCTACGGCGAGCGGGTGGACGGCTGGAAGCTGCCGTCCTCGAAGGTCAAGCGGGACCGGCTGGCCACGGTATTCGGGCAGGACGCCCTCGCCTTGCTACGGGCGGCGTGGGCACCGACGGCGCCGCCGGTGGTGCGGACCCTGGAGCCGGTCGCGCTGCTGCGGCAGATCGTGGTGCAAACGTATCTGGTCACCACCGACGCCCGGGGACGGGAGGTGATCCGTAAGCGGGAGGCCGAGCAGGACGGCGTCCCGCCCGGTCATCTGCGCCTCGCCTCTCCGTACGACCCGGACGCGCGCTGGGCGGCGAAAGGCGAGGACCTGTTCTGGTGCGGATACAAGATCCATCTCACGGAGAGCTGCGACGCTCCTCCCGAAGCCGAAGCCGAAGCCGAAGCCGAAGCCGAAGCCGA
>NZ_JBFBBK010000257.1:0-1087 GCF_040682635.1 Streptomyces sp. NPDC051133 | reverse complement strand
AGGGGTGCGGGGCGGCCCGGCATGATCGTTGGTGCGGTCGTTCTGTCTGCTCCGGCCGTAGGGGGGTCGGTGTAGTGTCCATGCGACCGGGGGGATTGCCGCCTGTTCCTGAAGAGACCGCCAGGACGGCTCGCGCCGCCTTCCCCGGTGGCAGCCTGCCGATGCGCCTGCGTGACCACCTTGCCGAGGTCTTCGACGACTCGTTGTTCACCGATGCGTTTGCCGACCGTGGGGCTCCCGCTCAGTCCCCGGCGCTGCTCGCCCTGGTGACGGTGCTGCAGTTCACCGAGAGCCTCACCGATCGGCAGGCCGCGGACGCGTCACGGGACCGTCTGTCGTGGAAGTACGCGCTGGGCACGGAGTTGTCCGATGCCGGCTTCGATTTCTCCGCGTTGTCGAGGTTCCGTGCCCGGCTGGTCGGGCATGGCCTGGAGCGGACGCTCTTCGACAGGCTCGTCGAGCACTGCCGTGAGGCCGGGCTGATCAAGGCCGGTGGCAAGCAGCGCACCGACTCTACCCACGTGATCAGCGCGGTCCGTGACCTGAACCGCACCGAGCTGGCCGGGGAGAGTGTGCGGGCCGCGCTGGAGGCCCTGGCGGTGACGGCGCCGTCCTGGCTGGCCGGGGTGATCGATGTCGCCGAGTTCGCCGAACGCTATGGGCCGCGCGTCGACGGCTGGACCATGCCGGGCTCGAAGACCAAGCGGGACCGGCTTGCCCAGGTCTTCGGCCAGGACGCGCTGGCCGTGTGCCGGGCGGCCTGGTCCGACACCGCCCCGGTGTGGGTCCGTGAGATCGAGGCGGTGGCCCTGCTGCGGCAGGTACTGGTGCAGACCTACAGCATCCGTACCGATGCCCGGGGGCGGGAGGTGATCAAGAAGCGGGACGCCGACGACGAGGGCGTCCCGCCCGGCCATATCCGCCTGGCTTCCCCTTACGACCCCGATGCCCGCTGGTCGGCCAAGGGCGACGACCTGTTCTGGATGGGCTACAAGGTCCACCTCACCGAGACCTGCGACACTCCCGCCGAAGCCGAAGCCGAAGCCGAAGCCGAAGCCGAAGCCGAAGCCGAAGCCGAAGCCGAAGC
>NZ_JBFBBK010000256.1:0-1105 GCF_040682635.1 Streptomyces sp. NPDC051133 | reverse complement strand
GTCGACGGGCACGGCGCCCAGGACACCTCCATCGACGCCGGCCAGGTCTTCGCCGAGCACCTCGCCGCAGACGGTGTCACCGTCACCGGGGCCGTCACCCGCGCCACTGCACGTCCGACGGATGTTCCGGTGGCCCAGCACAAGTCGGCGCCACTGTCGGCCATGGTCCGCACGATGCTCAAGCACAGCGACAACGACATCGCGGAGACTCTGCTGCGGATGACCGCCCTTGGTTCCGGTCGCCCGGCCACATTCGAGGGCGGCACTCAGGTCGTGCGTCAGGTGCTGAGCCGGATGTACGGCGTTTCGCTCGCCAACTTCGAGCTTTACGATGGCAGCGGCCTGTCCCGGGCCGACCGCGTCCCGGCCGCCACTCTCGCACAGATTCTCGAACTGCTGAAGCAGCCCCGCTACGCGCCCGCTCTCGGTTCCATCTTCGATGGCCTGCCTGTCTCCGGCGAGGCCGGCAGTACGCTCGGCCCGGGGTACGGTCGCTTCGACGACGCCAGATCCAAGTGTGCGGTGGGGAAGGTACACGCGAAGACCGGCACCCTCACCGGCGCCATCGCACTGAGCGGTCTGACTCAGGGCAAGGACGGTAAGTGGAAAGTGTTCTCCTTCGTCGAGAACGGAGCCATGGCCGACCCGGACACCATCAAGGACGCCATGGACGACCTCGCGGCGACCGTCAACGGCTGCTATGCGTAACAGATCCCGCCCCCGGTACAGTGGGCTCTGGTATTGCACACGACATCGGGGTGTCATGGCGGCTGGGCGAGAGCGCATGGCTTCTGCTCTGCAGCACGCTGAGCCCACCGTAGCCGGACGGAAGGACCACGTGCGGCGGTTGCTAGCCGCAGTCGCTCATCCCTGTGGTGACCGATCGCCTGCATTGCCGACGGCGCCTGGCTCCAGTCACATGGGTGCCGCTTAAGCATGGCCCGGCCCCGCCGACGACGTCCCGGAGGTTGCCCGCGGAGTCGGCGTGAATGCAACCCCAACCCGGGCACGTGCCCACGACGAGGATGCGGTCGGCGTCGGGGGCGAGGTTGAGGTCGTGCGTGATCACGATCGTCGTTCGGCCCGCCATGAGCCGGCGCAACGG
>NZ_JBFBBK010000255.1:0-1107 GCF_040682635.1 Streptomyces sp. NPDC051133 | reverse complement strand
GGGCTCTCCGCCTGGGCCGGTATGACTTCTCCCCCCTCAAGCGCACAACCCTGATTACACGCCCCTAGCCCGGCACAAAGATCACTTTCGACGGCTCCCAGACCCGGCCCCAAAGGGCGACGAACCCGAAGGGGTAGCACCCCTCCCGACAAACACCGGGCGGTAGCCGGCAAGCCGTAAGCCGTTCCGGCGCCCTTACTGGGCGCTGCCCTGACAAAGAGAGAAAAGAGTCATGTGTCGACTTCTGGGCGTTGTCGGCAGAAACCCGCGCCTGGTCAATGACCTCCTAACCCACGACCTTCACCCGTTCCTCGCACTGGCCGATGAACACAAGGACGGATGGGGAATGGGGCTGCGCTCCCATGACAATGCCATCAGGACTGTAAAGGACCCCGCGCGCGGCGACGGCAGCGCTCAACTTCAGGAGCTGCTCCATACCTGCACCACTGACATCGCCCTGCTGCACCTGCGTATGGCCAGCCAGAACTTTCCCGTAACACCCACGAACACCCACCCCTTCGGGGACACTACGGTGGCGTTCGCCCACAACGGCGACTTCACACCCTCCACCGCGCTTGACGGGGTGATCGGGACTGAAATGCTCGCGACAGCCGAAGGAGACACTGACAGTGAACGCTTCTACCTCGCCATACGCCGCCGCTTGAATGAGGGTCTTGATCCGGCGAAGGCCATCCTGCAGACCGCCGCAGACATCCGTACAAGGGCGGAAGCCTTTGTCAGTCTGAACTGCCTGCTGCTGACGCCGGACGCTCTGTTCGCTTACACCGAGCACGACCCGCACTCTGAGGTCATAGGCCGCCGCGGACCAGGCTACTTCGGCATCCACTACCGACAGGACTCGGACGCTGTGGTTGTCGCCTCCACCGGCTGGCCACACCCCACCCCGGAGTGGAACACTCTGCCCGAATACCACGTACTGCAGATCACCCCAGGCTCCCTCGACCTGGCCATGCACAGCGCTTGACCTGCCCCGCCCGACCGCACCGCCGTCGTCTCGTAGGAACACGCCAGCGACCACCACCACGCGACACCGTCCGGCAGCCCTCGACGCTCTGTCTGCACGGCCCCTTGGGAGAGTTGGCGTGA
>NZ_JBFBBK010000254.1:0-1108 GCF_040682635.1 Streptomyces sp. NPDC051133 | reverse complement strand
GTGAAACTCGCCGAGCCCCTCGGGGTCGCGCGGCTGTCGAAGTCCCAGGTCAGTGCGGTGGCCAAGCACCTGGACGAGCAGGTTGCCGCGTTCCGCAACCGGCCGCTGGATGCCGGCCCGTATGCGTTCGTCTGGGTCGACGCGCTTACCCAGAAGGTCCGTGAGGGCGGCCGCATGATCAACGTCCACGCGCTGATCGCGGTCGGCGTCAACGCGGACGGACACCGCGAGATCCTCGGCATCGACGTCGCCACGGCCGAGGACGGTGCGGGCCGGCTCGCCTTCCTGCGCTCGTTGACCGGCCGCGGTCTGCCCGGTGTCCAGTTGGTCGTCTCCGACGCGCACACCGGCCTGGTGAACGCGATCGGCGCGGTCCTGCCGGGCGCGTCGTGGCAGCGATGCCGCACGCATTGGAGCTGTACGAGCAACACACCGAAACACACGGCAAGTTGGCTCTGGTCGAGCCGGATGAACGAGGTGATCCCATGTCGCCGCTGCGCTGGACCACGAAGTCGCTGCGCAAGCTGGCTGCCGAGCTGCCCCGTCAAGGCCATCCCATATCTCCGGGCTCCGTCGGCCAGCTGCTGCGGGCGAACGGATTTAGCCTGCAGGCGACCTCCAAGGCTCTTGAAGGCAAGCAGCATCCGGACCGGGGCGCCCAGTTCCGCTACATCAACGAGCAGGTCAAACAGTTCCAGGTGGCCTGCGAGCCGGTAATCAGCGTCGACTCGAAGAAAAGGCGAGCCGATCGAGGTGGAGGGCCACAGCTTCTTCACCGGTCCCAAGGGCGAGACCGCCATCCCCTACGGCGTCTACGACCTGACAGCCGATGTCGGCTGGGTGAGCGTCGGCGTCGATCACGACACCTCCGCCTTCGCCGTGGCCACGATCCGTCGCTGGTGGCAGGCACGCGGCCAACTCGACTATCCGGCCGCGACCCGACTGCTGGTCACAGCAGACGCGGGCGGCTCGAACAGCTACCGCTACCAGGCCTGGAAAGCGAACTCGCCGCCTTGGCCGCCGAGAGGGACTGGCCATCACGGTCTGCCACTTTTCTCCGGGGACACAATGCCGTTGCTTGAGTCAGTGGACTATTGCCGGTTGGAGT
>NZ_JBFBBK010000253.1:0-1118 GCF_040682635.1 Streptomyces sp. NPDC051133 | reverse complement strand
CGGGCGGATGCCCCGCGTGATCGGCGTCGACGACTTCGCCCTGCGCCGGCGCCACCGCTACGCCACCGTGGTGATCGACGCCGAAACCCATGAGCGGATCGACGTACTGCCCGACCGCACGGCCGGCACGCTGGAAGCATGGCTGCGCGAGCATCCGGGCATCGAGGTCGTGTGCCGCGACGGCTCAACCACATACGCCGAGGCCATCCGCCGCGCTCTGCCTGACGCGGTTCAAGTCGGTGATCGCTGGCATTTATGGAAGAACCTGTGCGAAGCCGCCCTGAGCGAGGTGAAGGCACACAGTGCCTGCTGGGCCACCGTGCTGGACGCGCCGATCTACGACGGGCCCCGCGCCCAGACCACCCTCGAACGCTGGCATCAGGTTCATGGCCTGCTCGAGAAGGGCGTGGGCCTGCTCGAATGCGCCCGCCGCCTGCAACTGGCCCTGAACACCGTCAAACGCTACGCCCGAGCCGACCGGCCCGAGCGCATGCTCCGCGTCCCCAAGTACCGTGCCGGCCTGGTCGATCCCTACCGTGAGCACCTGCGCAAACGCCGAAGTGAAGACCCCGGCGTCCCCGTCCAGCACCTCTTCGAAGAGATCAAGACGCTCGGTTTCACGGGCTGCCTGAACCTTCTGCACACGTACATCAACCAAGGCCGCGCGGACGCCGACCGCACCCATATCTCGCCGCGCCGGCTCGCCCGGATGCTGCTGACCAGACCCGACAACCTCAAGCCCGAGCAGCACGGGCTCCTGGCCAAGCTCACCGCCGCCTGCCCCGAGATGACCCAACTGGCCTCATTCGTCAGAGACTTCGCCCCGCTCCTTACCCCACACACCGACAACGCCGATGCGCTCACGCACTGGATCGCCCACGTCCGAACAGCCGACCTCCCCCACCTACACGCCTTCACCCGGGGCCTGGACCGGGACATCGACGCCGTGATCGCCGGGCTCACGCTTCCGTACAGCAACGGCCCCGCTGAGGGCGTCAACACCAAGACCAAACGGATCGCACGCCAGATGCACGGACGAGCAGGCTTCACCCTGCTCCGGCACCGCATCCTCCTCGGATAACAGCACGCTCCGTCACCACCGAATGTGAGACAGGGCC
>NZ_JBFBBK010000252.1:0-1132 GCF_040682635.1 Streptomyces sp. NPDC051133 | reverse complement strand
GGCGCGTCCGAGGAGATCAGCAGCAGCCCGCTGTCGGGGTCGGCGAGCAGCAGCCGGTCGTCGCTGCCGTCCGCCATCGGCGGACACACCAAGACCGGCGCCTACAACCCGCAGGACCTCAGCAGCGGCCTGATCTCGGCCTTCGGCCGCTTTCGCACCGTCCCCGCCTTCCGCTATCTCAATGCCGCTCCGGTGGACTGGGTCAGTCGCGTCGCCGTGGCCGCGGTCTGCGAGCCCGACGCCTGGGGCTATGACTACAACCTCACCGGTGTACCCAGCACTCTCGACGACGTCGTCAGGGACATGGCGCTCGGCGGTATGCACGTCCGCGTGCAGGACTGGGAGGAGTGGCGCACCGATGCTGTGGCCCGTCTGGAGGCCGACCCGGTGCCGGAACTTGCCTTCCTGAGCCGGGTGTTGCAGAGCCCGACCGCGCTGAAGCTGTGCGAGGCGACTCTCACAGGGCCGGCCGCCGACGGCGAACGCACCGCCGCACTCGTAGCCGCACTCGGACTCGCACCTGCGGCGCGCTACGACGCCCAGGCCCAGCTTCGGACGTTCGAGCGACTTGCGGAGGACGGCCTCGCCCGGCTGCCGCACAAGGACGACCAGCCCTACCTGTGGTTCTCGGAGACGATCGAGGGCAGCGTGGGCCCGGTCGGCGCTCAGCCCGATACCCCCTGCTCCATGGCGCTCACGCTTTCCATCGCGAGCATGTACCAGCTGGTGAGGGAGCGCCGTATCGATGTGACCGGTGAGCTCCTCTGCACGGCCGTCCACGCGCAGCCGCTGACCGTCGAGCAGGGTGACGTCTGGATCCGTCCCGAGGAAGGCATCCCCCGGCAGCACGGCCTCGGGCACCAGCTCCTGCGCTACCGGCTGCGGTTGCGCGACGCCGACGGCGGCCACTGGTGGCTGGAGGGACACAAGCACGCCCGGGCCCGCCGTGACCTGTGGCGGCAGACCCGGGCGCTGACAGTGGAGATCGGCCGCGAGGGCGAGGCGGCGAGCCTCGTGGGCGACGTCGTCGTGCCCGCCGAGTCCTACGTCCGCGACCAGATCGACGGGATCAGGGTCGATCCGCGGCTGACCGGGCCGGAGAAGCGGGCCGCCAAGCTGACCTGGCTCGCCT
>NZ_JBFBBK010000251.1:0-1141 GCF_040682635.1 Streptomyces sp. NPDC051133 | reverse complement strand
CGAAACGCGCGTGGCGAAGAACACCCCCGGCAACTGCGCCACCAGCGCTCCCCCGGAAACAGGCTGCACCAACTGATCCATACAGCACTGCGCGCGGGCCCGGAGAGCATCCGACGGGCCACAGCTATGCGAGCGGGCGGCGTAGCGGCTTTGGGCTGGACTTTCAAATACCGAGTCAGGGCCACGGGCACCGGCTCACAGTGAGGATGGCGCCCGTACGTGATCAAGTCTTCGAGGTCTGTGCTCCTTGTCAGGTCGTACAGGACGCTCGCCGATATCGGCTAGGGAGCCGTCCGCTGAAGATCGCCGCCGACCGCCACTGTCCGCGCCGTTCCGCCGACTCATGGGATCCACTCTCCGCCGCTATGCCGTCGGTGCTGCTCTCCTGCCTGCTGCTGGGGGCTGTTCGCCCGCTTCGTCCTCTGGGTCGGGGCACCTCGGGGAAGCGCGGAGCGACAACCCCTCGCGGTCGAGCGGCAGCTGAGCAGCTAGGACGTCCTGACTATCGAAAGCAAGGACAAGGCGAATGCGAGCGGTTCGAGGATTTGGCGACCACATTGCGCCGGTGCCACCGATAGGCAGAGTGCGGCGACTTGGCGGGCCCTGCCACGGGGGCTGGCGCGGCCGACGAATGGGCCCAGGCGTGGGTGCGGGATTTGGGCGCTGCTCCGGTTGGCGGGTGGGGATGCGGAGCAGTCGGGTGAAGGTCCGAGGCCGAGGCATCAGCTGCCTGTTGAGCTGGGAAGTCGTCCGGCGGGCTGGGTGCTCCTCCCGCCGGGACGGCGCCCCGGGAGCTGCCCGAGACGAACCCGCGCCTGTTCGAACTCAATGAAAGCGAGTCATGATCACCATGAAGAAGATGCTTGCGGTTGCTACCGCTGCCTGTGCCGTCGTCCTGGGCGGAGCGGGCCTGGCCGCCGCCGACTCCGGTGCCCAGGGCTCCTCGACGGGCTCCCCCGGCGTGCTCTCTGGCAACACCATTCAGATCCCGCTCCACGTCCCGGTCAATGTGTGCGGCGACAGCATCGACATCATCGGGCTGCTCAACCCGAGCGCTGCCAACGGCTGCGTCAACGGCTGATCTGACCGGACAGGTCGGAGGGGGCCCTGTGGGCCTTCATGTGTCCGAGTGAGTGCGGGC
>NZ_JBFBBK010000250.1:0-1166 GCF_040682635.1 Streptomyces sp. NPDC051133 | reverse complement strand
GGTGTCGGCGTACAAGTGAACGTCCCCACCTGCGTACGGATGAAAAGGGACAGTTGTTGATGCGTTGAGACCCGCTGCTCGGCACTCTGCTGCTTGGTCGGTGAGAGGCGGCGGCAGGAGGTCGACGGTGGTCCTGGATC
This sequence comes from Streptomyces sp. NPDC051133, assembly GCF_040682635.1. Lineage (NCBI taxonomy): Bacteria > Bacillati > Actinomycetota > Actinomycetes > Kitasatosporales > Streptomycetaceae > Streptomyces > Streptomyces sp. NPDC051133. The sequence goes on along the minus strand of NZ_JBFBBK010000250.1, from coordinate 1,026 downwards.
CGCATCGGTGGTTGGAACTGCGGCGCTTCCGGAGTCTGCTAGAAACCGGGGCGATCAGCTTGTCGGAGGTGGCCCGGGAGACCGGGCTGGACCGGAAGACGGTCCGCAAGTATCTGTCGGCACCGGGTCCGGCGACGCCGCCGCGCCGGTCGCCGAACGGGCGATCGAAGGCGAGGGTGATCGACGAGTTCGCGCCGCTGGTCGACTCTATGCTGCGGGCGGAGATCCTGATGAAGGCCGCGGTGATCCACGGACGGCTGACCGCGGAGTACGGGTTCACCGGCAACTACCAGCGCGTCAAGCTCTACGTTCAGGAAGCCCGGCCTCGCATCGCCGAGGAGCTCGGCATCACGCCGAAGGAACTCGCCGGCATGCACCGGCGGTTCGAGGTCATCCCCGGCGCCCAGGCTCAGGTCGACTGGGGCGACGAGGGCAAGGTCCTCGCCCATATGGGCATCGGGAAGGTCTATTCCTTTCACATGACGCTGTCGTACTCGCGCGACCCGTTCTGCTGCTTCACCATCAGCCAGGACCTCCAGACGTTCTTCGACTGTCACCGCCGGGCCTTTGCCCACTTCGGTGGCGTCCCCATGACGATCGTCTACGACCGCACGAAGACCGTCGTCCGCAGGCATGTCGCTCCGGGTGACGCGGTCCCGCTGCATCCGGAAGCGGTCGGTTTCGCCGGCCACTACGACTTCGACATCGACGTCCTGGCCGCCTACCGGCCCACGGGCAAGGGACGCGTCGAACGACAGGTCCTCATCGTCCGAGACCACGTCTTGTCCGGCCGGTCCTTCTCCTCCATCGAGGAGATGGACGCCGCCTTCGCCGCATGGGTGCCGCAGCGACGGGCTCAGGCCCACAGGACTCACCAACAGATCATCGGAGAGCGGGCGGCCCGCGACCACATGGCCCTCAAACCGCTGCCCGAAACTTCGTATCTGGTGGCCGAGCGGCATCTGCGGCCGGTCGGCAAGGACTGCCTGGTCGCCTTCGGCGGCAACCTCTACTCGGTGCCCGCCC
>NZ_JBFBBK010000249.1:0-1173 GCF_040682635.1 Streptomyces sp. NPDC051133 | reverse complement strand
GGATTCCGTCAACGATGAGCTGCTCGTCGGCCGGTACGGGCATGCGGGCTCGGGGTGGCCGCCTGGCTCTGCGGCTGCTGGGGATTCTCGGTTCGCGTACGGACCGCTGCCGGTCCTGGACGGTGACCTGACCGGCTACGGCCGCGGCGGCCAGCTGGTGGAGTGCCCGGCGCGCACGGTGGCCCAGCTCGTGGAGTGGACGCTTGGGTAGCCGGTCGGGGCGCCCGCGCTGAACCGCTTCGGCCAGGCGGTCGATCCGCTGATCGTTCGGGGCGACTGCCTCGGCCATGGATGTTCACCTCGTCTTGTGCGCGACGACTTGGGTGGTCGCCGTCTGTGCTGGTCAACGAGCCAGACGCCGGGTGATCCGGTGCGACTTTCCCGCGCCCGGGACCACTTCAGGCTCCGGTCAGTCGAAGTCGGCGGCGTCCCTGTCCGCGCGAAGTTCGTGTGTTGGCCCTCGGATGTCATCTGCGGGTTGATCTCGCCATGCGAGCCGTCTTGCGGTCGCACATTGTGCACGCGATGTGCGAGTAGCGGCGTGGGCTGTCTGACCGGCCCGATGGGAACCTGTGGTCCTGAAGCGGGTCGAGGGTGATCTTTTGGAGCGGGGCCCTGACAATGGATCTCGATGGTCCGGGGAGGTGTGTCCACCGTGGGGGGAGGGCTCCGGATCCGGAAGAATTCAGGTAGGACGCCGTCGCGCTCTACCGTGCCTCGGCCGGGAAGCGGGACGTATGCGGGAACGCCCGGTCGATGCGGATCAATCACATCTTGGGCCACGCGAACCCGATAGTCTGACCGGCGTCTCGGTAGCCCGTCCGGGCGGCTGTCTGCCCCGGACGGTTGAGCTGCCGATGGCGCAGAATTGCGATCATGAAGTCGCTATGACCCACTCATTTCATGATCAGATACGCGATGCGCACGCTCTGCGCCGCCACCCTCGTGGCCGCTCCCCTCGTCCTGACCGCGGCGCCTGCACAAGCCCTGACTTCATGTACGGTCAACGGCCGTCCCGTGTCCGGTACCACCGTCAGCGGTACTGCCGGCTCGGATTACATCAGCTGCGGCGCCCTCGCCCCGGGCGATAGCGTCAGTGGTTTGGGCGGGAGCGACTACATCCTCATCAACGGCACCGTGGCCGGCACCGTCGACGGCGGCGCCGGCAGCGAC
>NZ_JBFBBK010000248.1:0-1179 GCF_040682635.1 Streptomyces sp. NPDC051133 | reverse complement strand
AGCTCACCCCTCTGAAACACCGGTGAGCGGGCGATGTTCGGGAAGCGGGTGAGGGGTCCTCGGTAGCGGGTGAGGGGTCCTCGGTAGCGGGTGGCGAAGACTTTTCAGTCCTTCAGATGGGCGATCACGCGTTCCACAGCGGCGCGCAACCTGCCGAGGGACCCGTTGAACACTTTGTCCCCTTCGGGACGTTCCCCACCCGGTGGTTTCTGCCGGCCGGTGAGCAGGCCCGTACCGGCGTAGCCCAAGTCCCCGATTGACTCCCGGCCTGTGAAGATCTCGGGGAGCGCGGACTGTCGCCAGGCGTAGACATCGTGTCGGCTTCCAGGCACCGGCTGCGCGCCCGCGAGCAGGTCACCGGCGAGGGTGGCGGCGACCTGGAGGTTGAAGCCGGTGTCACGGTGTTTGCCGGAGAACAGCGTGGTTCCCTCGCTCGTCCAGTCCCATGTCGGTATCAGCGTGCCGTTGACCAGGACGATCCGGCCGGCCGATGCCTCGGCCGGATCGGGAACGTGGGCTGCGAGGGCCTTCTCCACCATCGGCAGCAGCGTGGTGAAGCGTCGGGAGAGGGTGGACGGGCTGATGCCGAACAGTTCCGCTGCCGCTTGCTGCACCGCATTCTGCCGTAGTAGATACAGCACGAGGACCACCGACTTGTACAGCCCCAGCGCCCGCAACCGCTCCGGCCGTGGGCCCCAACGGGGAAGTCCGAAACTGCGCGTGCACACGGGCCACAAGCCCGGTCAGTTGCTCCTCCTCCAGCCCTGTCGTAACGCTCCAGCCCAACGGCCCTGCCTCGGTGAAGATCTGACGTCGCCGCAAACGCCAGGCTATCGAGCAGGGCCGCCTTGTTGATCAAGAAACCCGGGCCCGTGAATAACCCTCCTTGTGCCAGATGCCGGCAGCCAGCGGGACCAGAGCGAAGAGGCCGTGACTTCCGGCGCGGTGTGGCGACCGTGTGCCCAGGCGTCTGCAACGTGGGACTGGGCATGCCCGTCGTGGAGGACGAGCCCCCTGTGCAGAGATGTTGTCCCGCCGAGTGGTGAGGCGGCCATCGCGCAACTCTCCAAGCAGCGAAGCTCGTCGTCGCCGTAGGAGGAGAGGTCCAGCTTCTTGTTCGGGGACAGGAAGCCGCCCCCCATCGCCCACACGGCCGCGGCCACGGGGGTGGCCAGGTAC
>NZ_JBFBBK010000247.1:0-1207 GCF_040682635.1 Streptomyces sp. NPDC051133 | reverse complement strand
AACACAGTGGACGCGAGCAACTGAGGACAAGCCCTCGGCCTATTAGTACCGGTCACCTCCACACGTTACCGTGCTTCCAGATCCGGCCTATCAACCCAGTCGTCTACTGGGAGCCTTACCCCATCAAGTGGGTGGGAGTCCTCATCTCGAAGCAGGCTTCCCGCTTAGATGCTTTCAGCGGTTATCCCTCCCGAACGTAGCCAACCAGCCATGCCCTTGGCAGAACAACTGGCACACCAGAGGTTCGTCCGTCCCGGTCCTCTCGTACTAGGGACAGCCCTTCTCAAGACTCCTACGCGCACAGCGGATAGGGACCGAACTGTCTCACGACGTTCTAAACCCAGCTCGCGTACCGCTTTAATGGGCGAACAGCCCAACCCTTGGGACCGACTCCAGCCCCAGGATGCGACGAGCCGACATCGAGGTGCCAAACCATCCCGTCGATATGGACTCTTGGGGAAGATCAGCCTGTTATCCCCGGGGTACCTTTTATCCGTTGAGCGACGGCGCTTCCACAAGCCACCGCCGGATCACTAGTCCCGACTTTCGTCCCTGCTCGACCCGTCGGTCTCACAGTCAAGCTCCCTTGTGCACTTACACTCAACACCTGATTGCCAACCAGGCTGAGGGAACCTTTGGGCGCCTCCGTTACCCTTTAGGAGGCAACCGCCCCAGTTAAACTACCCATCAGACACTGTCCCTGATCCGGATCACGGACCCAGGTTAGACATCCAGCACGACCAGACTGGTATTTCAACGACGACTCCACAACCACTGGCGTGGCCGCTTCAAAGTCTCCCAGCTATCCTACACAAGCCGAACCGAACACCAATATCAAACTGTAGTAAAGGTCCCGGGGTCTTTCCGTCCTGCTGCGCGAAACGAGCATCTTTACTCGTAGTGCAATTTCACCGGGCCTATGGTTGAGACAGTCGAGAAGTCGTTACGCCATTCGTGCAGGTCGGAACTTACCCGACAAGGAATTTCGCTACCTTAGGATGGTTATAGTTACCACCGCCGTTTACTGGCGCTTAAGTTCTCAGCTTCGCCCCACCGAAATGGAGCTAACCGGTCCCCTTAACGTTCCAGCACCGGGCAGGCGTCAGTCCGTATACATCGCCTTACGGCTTCGCACGGACCTGTGTTTTTAGTAAACAGTCGCTTCTCGCTGGTCTCTGCGGCCACCCCCAGCTCGAGGAGCAAGTCC
>NZ_JBFBBK010000246.1:0-1230 GCF_040682635.1 Streptomyces sp. NPDC051133 | reverse complement strand
AGGGTCCCCGAGATGTGGGACGAGCTTCGAGGCTTCTGCCGCGACGAGACGGTGGACCTCAAGGAGATCCTGGTGGATCTCGACCTCTCCCACGCGAAGCGGCAGTGTGTCCGGCGGGAAGCGGGAGTTGCAGAAGCTGAGCAAGACGGAGCTGTATCAGCGGGTGACCGCGATGGAGGTGCCGGGCCGGTCGAAGATGAGCCGTGAGGGCCTCATCGACTCTCTCGCCCGCGCCGGGCGGCGCAGCGAGAAGAGCGCAGCCTGACAGAAGCTCGCACCGCATGACCGGTCCCGACGGCCAGCCCTTGGTGCTTGCCTGCGGTCATTGGCCGGGGTGCAGCGCGTCCGGCGGTAGGGACCAGGGAGACCGGCTGCGTCCCGTTCCCACGCTGGTTCGGTGCGTAGGGCGGGTTCGCTGACGCGCAGAGCGTCCTGCCCGAAGAAGAGACCGTTGAGGTCTGGAGCGTCTGGGGCCCTGGAGGCCCCCACAATGAGGGCTTGATTTCGGACCCGCACCTTCGCGGGTAGCCCGCTCCGGCAGTGCCCATGCCCTGCGACATCTGCGGCTGGCGAGGGTGAGGGCCCGAAGGTAGACGAAGGAGACCCGGGCCCCTCACAGCGCACCCCCTGGTGGGGGCAGGGACGTTCATGGCGCGCTGCTGTGCTCAACGACCGGCTCACGCGCAGGTCACGGGTGGCGGGTGAGCGGGCGTGAACTGCCCGTCAGGAGGAGAAGGGGGGCATCACATGGGTGAACGCGCGGTGGCACGGCGGGGATGAGTGTGCCGCCGTACCCTCCCGCTTCGGGCCTTCAGCCCCCTGGTCCGGAGCGGGAGTGACATCCCAGCCGGGGGCTGGTCGGGCCGCTTGCGGAGGGCGGCCTGACTGAAGTTGACTTCACGCCAGGTGCCGCCCGCTTACGCCACGGCTTGTGGCCTGCCCGGGACGGCGTGCGATGGGTCCCGGACAGGCTCCGCTCCTACTCTGCAGGGAAAAGCAGCATGGCGCGTGGAGGTGCGTTCAAGTGGCGTAACGGTGCCGGCGGGCGTCGTCCGGTCGCGGCCCGCTCGATGGCTCGAGGCCGAGTAGCTGGTGCGACTGGAGGCACGGCAGGGCAGTCGATCACCGGGAACGCCACTCCAGGGGCGCGATCCGGTCGAGGAACTCGACCAGCGTGACCTCCACGCCGTAGGACCGCAGCAGGTAGGCGAACTCGACGCCGATGGCCCC
>NZ_JBFBBK010000245.1:1008-1238 GCF_040682635.1 Streptomyces sp. NPDC051133 | reverse complement strand
GTGGCCACCGGGCGAAGGGCCATTCTCGTACGGCGGTGGCCGGGCGTGGCGTGCACGCGGCTGCAGCCGCCCTGAACGGCACCTTCGCCTACGTCACCAACTCCATTTCGAGCACGGTGTCGGTGATCGACACGGCCACCAACACCGTCACCGCCACCGTGCCCGTCGGCAACTTTCCAAATTTTGTGGCGGTGAGCCAGGACGGCTCCCACGTCTACGTCACCAACGCT
>NZ_JBFBBK010000245.1:0-912 GCF_040682635.1 Streptomyces sp. NPDC051133 | reverse complement strand
ACGTGGTGACAACACGGTGTCGGTGATCGACACGGCCACCAACACCGTCACCGCCACCGTGACCGTCGGCAGCTTTCCGAATGGTGTGGCGGTGAGCCAGGACGGCTCCCACGTCTACGTCGCCAACGCTGGTGACAACACGGTGTCGGTGATCGACACGGCCACCAACACCGTCACCGCCACCGTGACCGTCGGCAGCTTTCCGAATGGTGTGGCGGTGAGCCCGGACGGCTCCCACGTCTACGTCACCAACTTCGATGACAACACGGTGTCGGTGATCGGCACGGCCACCAACACCGTCACCGCCACCATCCCCGTCGGCACCGCTCCGAATGAGGTGGCGGTGACCCCGGACGGCTCCCACGCCTACGTCACCAACTCCGATGACAACACGGTGTCGGTGATCGACACGGCCACCAACACCGTCACCGCCACCGTGACCGTCGGCAGCTTTCCGAATGGTGTGGCGGTGACCCCGGACGGCTCCCACGCCTACGTCACCAACTTCCATGACAACACGGTGTCGGTGATCGACACGGCCACCAACACCGTCACCGCCACCATCCCCGTCGGCGCCCTTCCGAATGGTGTGGCGGTGACCCAGGACGGCTCCCACGCCTACGTCACCAACGCTGGTGACAACACGGTGTCGGTGATTGATACGGCCACCAACACCGTCACCGCCACCGTACCCGTCGGCACCAGACCGCAAGGTGTGGCGATCGCTTCAGCCATGACGAAGCCGGGGGCGCCCAGCCAGGCGGGGGTGCAGCCCCACACGGCACCGACCGGTTCGACGTGCGACGACGTCCTGGGAGCGGGCAACTACCTGTTCCAGGTCACCCCGGGCCCCGGCCACACCGTCTTCCCCGCGCCACACGCCAACGGATCGGTCGACATCACCGAGACCAC
>NZ_JBFBBK010000244.1:0-1258 GCF_040682635.1 Streptomyces sp. NPDC051133 | reverse complement strand
CTTCGAGGGACGGCCCTACGCCTGGGACACGCTCGTAGACCAACTCGACGGCCTCGTCGTCATCGGAAGGCCCAAGCGGCTCGGCAGCCGTGTCCCGCCGTAGTGGCCAGCGGGGTGTCGCAGAGGAAGCCGGTGGGGCCGCGCCGGGCCGTGCCTGACCGCCAGGACGCGGCCGGCACCGAAGTGCTGCCAGTGGTACCGGGCATTGAGGTCCGCCGCCGTGGAGGCGGGAGCCCATGGGCTGGGTGCCTGGCGAGCGGCGGTGGTGCTGGGCTGGGACAGCGCCTTGGCCTCCCGTGTCGAGGTGAGCGCAGGCCCGGCTGAAACGGCTGTTGGAACGGGGCTGGCTGGTCGGGGAGAAACCGGGCAGGTCCATGCTGCCCGCGCCGGAGCAGAACGCTGCCCCGACGGCCGGTGCCGGGCGGCCAGGCGGCGGCTCATGAGCATGGTCATCGACCACAGGATGGCGGTCTCGCTGGTGCCGGTGCGCCGTTCGAAGTCACGGACCAGGCACCGGCTGCGCAGGCGCCAGGCGAAGGATCATTCGACGACCCAGCGGCGGGACAGGACCTGAAAACCTGGGGCGTCGTCGCTGCGGCCGGCGATGCCGAGGGCGGCTCCGGGGTGCTGGGTGCCCCAGTCGGTGAGGGCGCAGGTGTAACCGCGTCGGCCCGGACCCGCGCCAGCCGCCGGAAGGGCTTCTTTGCTGAGGGCAGCAGGATGCGAGCCGCGTCCCGGTCAGTCGTGGAGGCCGGCGTGACCAGCACGGCCAGAGGGAGCCCGAGGGTGTCGGTGAGCAGGTCGCGCTCACGCCCGTTGATCTAATGGGCGACAGATGAGGCCGCTGAAGCCGACTGATCACCAGGGCAATCTTCCCGGCGTCGAACCCCGCGAGACATGGGTGACAGTGGCGTCCGCCTTCACCGACTGCGAGTTGCCGACTTCCCGCCCTGGCCACGCGTGCCCTCTTCGCCCGCTGGCGGATGCGGGACTGGTGACCGAGTTGCATGACCGGCTGCGTGAGGCCATCCGCAGCACGGAGGGCCGCGAGGACGAGCCGAGTGTGGCGGTCGTGGACCCGACTCCGCACCTGCACAGCTGGCCGACCGCGATGGAAACGGGATCGAGACACGCATCGCCCGCAACCCTGCCACTGACGCCACCCACTACTGACTTTGTAGTCGTGGTGTCGTCGGCGTGAGTCCTGTTCCGGTGAGGCATCCGTCGAAGATGCTGCTGCGGTATTGGAGCTGGCGGA
>NZ_JBFBBK010000243.1:0-1285 GCF_040682635.1 Streptomyces sp. NPDC051133 | reverse complement strand
GCCGGCTTCGGCAACAAGGGCCGCTATCTGGAAGTCCCGATGGCGGACGAGCTGAAGATGCTCAAGGTGCACTGCGAGGCGGTGCTGCGGCTGACCCCGGCCGCGAATGGTGGCGCTCCACCGCGTACGAGCCGAACAACGGCTACGCCTCCACCTACGCAGTCTCCGAGGTGATGGTGCGCCCAAGCTGGCGCAAGCAGGGAATTGCCGACCGCCTGCACGAGGCGCTACTCAAGGAACGTACCGAAGACCTCGCCGTGCTGCTGGTCGACGTCACGCACCCCAAGGTCCAAGTCCTGTACGAAACATGGGGATACGCCAGAGTCGGCGAGCAGCAACCGTTCGCCGACTCACCGGTGTACGCGGTTATGGTCAAAGACCTTCGGGACTGAGTCGCCGTCAGCCAGTGACAAGACGGCTGTCGAACCCCGCCCGCACAAGTCGCTCGTAAGCGCCATACACATCCGCTGGCACTTCCTGCTCGACGGCGAAGCCGAGCTTCGGATACTCGATCACCCGTTGCAGATCACCCACCAGCATGTCCACGACGAGCTTCTCGTCGCCGATGGACTTGATGTAGTCGTCCAACTCCAGCGGCTCGGAGGCACACACGACATCCACCTCGGGCCACAGCTTGCGGCAGGTCGCGTACGAACGGCGCTCCATGTACGGCTTGGAGATCAGCAGCAGCGACTCGACCCCGATGCCGGCCTTGGCCAACAACTCGCGGGAGAAGGTGATGTTCTGGCCGGTGTTGGCTGCCTTCGAATCGACCAGGACCGCCTCTTCCGGCACGCCCAGGCTCAGCGCGTGCTCGCGGTAGTGGACGGCTTCGCCTCGCGGGAAGCGTGCCCGGGTGGTGGGGCTGTTGCCGCCGCTGAACACCACGACCGGAAAGAGGCCGACGCGGTACAAATCTGCTGCCGCGGTGGCCACACCGAGATCGTGGCTGCCCAGCCCGATCGCCGCCGAGCACGGGCGCGGACTGTGGCCCATCTGGTGATGGTTCCAGATCAACATTGCGTCGTGGAAGGCCGTATGAGAGCCTCACCCAGTCCGACTCCAAGCAATGGCAGGTCCAGTCCGGCAGCGCCCTCGCCGGAGACGACGCCAAGACCGACCCCTACCAGGTGTCCCACAACGCCTGGATCGCGCTGACCGTGGCGGTGGACCATCTCCACTGCTTCCGCTCTACGTTCGCGGACGACCTGCGGGACAACTCGGCGTCGATCACGCTCCACATCCACGGGCAGTACTCACTGCTGCGCGGCGCCTTCGAGAACAG
>NZ_JBFBBK010000242.1:0-1304 GCF_040682635.1 Streptomyces sp. NPDC051133 | reverse complement strand
GAGGACTCGATGCGCTCCCACTCGTCGGCGAAGGCGGCGCTCCAGTAGTCCTCCAAGACGGTGAGCGCATCGTTGAGGACGGGGAGGGGGTCGGTGAGGATGCCTTCCAGCCGTGCCGCCCGGCCAGGGTCGCACTGCCGGAGCTCGGTGAGGACCGCGTCGCGGGTGGCGGGGGCGTCGACTAGATCGTGTCCGGTGTGGCGCGTGGTGTCGATGAGGGTCTGGGCGAGTTCGGCGGCCAGCAGGGCATGCGGCAGTGCCCTGATGGCCGTGAGCTGGTCGGTGAAGTCGGCGTCGTGATCGCCGGCGCGGCTTTCGAAGAACGCAGGGATGTAGTCGGCCACGACGGAGCCGTGCTCGCGCAGTCGGCGGCGCAGGGCGGCGGGCAGTCGGCGGCACCGTCGCACCCAGGGGACGTGCAGGGCGTGGTGTCCGGGGTCGGTGAGGACGTGCCAGGAGTGGACGGCTTCGAGCAGCGGTGAGACGGAGAAGGCGATGTCCTCCTCGGCTGTTTCGCTGAAGCGCATGGCGATCACGAGTGCAGGATTTCACAATCAGTTGATCGGATCTCGCCGCGTCAATCAGGCTCAGGGCAGACCGCGCGCCGTCCGGCCGAAGGTCGACACCCTCTTCTTTCCCGAGTCGAAGGCAGTCCCCTATGAGTACGCCCGAGGCGCCCTGGCGAGCCGTGCTGGCCGCAGACGGGTGCCGGTACACCGTCCACAAGCACGCCCCCGCGCACAGCGTCGCCGAGCGCCGGGCCTTGCCCTTTCCCTGGTCGCAGGCACACTTGGCTTTCGAGACGAAGTACCGGCACAAGGTATTCAACGACCGGCACCTGACACGCATGGAAGAGATCATGCAGGCGGTCTGCGCCGGCTTCGAATGCGAACTGGTCGAGTTCGACGGCGAGAACAACCACGTCCACCTGCTGGTGAACTTCCCCCGAAGGTCGCCTTGTCCAGGCTGGTCAACAGCCTCAAGGGCGTCAGCTCCCGCAGGCTCCGCCAGGAGTACCCCGAACTGGCACGGCACTACTGGCAGGCACAGCGCCTGTGGTCCGGCTCCTACTTCGCCGGACCGGTCGGCGGAGCCCGCACTCGATAGTCCGTCAGTACATCGAGCAGCAAAATCGTCCGCTCTAACCAGCGAGTCAGAGCAGCCCTCAAAATCACTTCACCTCCCCCGCAAACGGGGGAGCACTGCGATTAGGCCCAGTAGCAGGCCCGTCCTCCGCCGGGCCCACCCTCTCGTACAGCACGCACCTCGCAGCCCTGGGCTGCGCGGCACAGATCAGGGAGCAC
>NZ_JBFBBK010000241.1:0-1312 GCF_040682635.1 Streptomyces sp. NPDC051133 | reverse complement strand
GGCCGCTGCCGGCTCCAGCCCCCGCCCTGTCCGCGAAAACCCGGCTCTCCCGGAAGCCCCGCCCATTTCCGCTGCCCCCGCTCGAACCCGCGGCTGCTCACCTCGTCACAGCTGCCCATTACCTCTTCCGCGTGTGTGTTCATCTCATACCGAGCCTCTTCGAGAGCATCGTCGGCAGTATGGCCGGTCGCGGTGAACGTAAGTCGCTCAAGCCCGGTCTGCGCCGTCGCGGGTGTCGAACCTGCGGCGAACGAAGGAGCGGCAGCCGCTCCCGACATCAGAAGCACACCGAAAGCTACGGCCGCAAGGGCGGAAATATTCCGCGTCATGAAGCACCTCCATTGAAGTTGACCGGAGATCAGTCTCTCGAAAAGCCGATCGATATCAATTCGGATGAATACTTCAAGCCATTTACAGCATGACAAGATGGCTTCGAGATCTTTACTGAGTGGAAGAAATCTAGCTTTCAGGGCCCGGCTTCGTGGCCCGATGAGAGTCATCTCGTGCTTCCCGCGCCTCCGGAGACCTGGAGCCGCCGCAGAGCAGACGACCAAAAATGAGCGTCTTCGTACCGTGTCCTATGTGCCAATGGCCGCGCGGCTGGGTGAAGACGGCAGCCGGCAGTCTGAACACACATCACTTCCCGGCACTGACGACCCGGAGAACTTCTCTCTGGCATCGGCTCCTGTCCGTGTGACAGCGAGCATGTATGCCGTGCCACCGTAGCCAGTCAGCGGCTCGGCGGGATGAAGATCGGGCCGCCCGCCCGGAACAGGCGGACGAGAGGACTCCCTTCATGCGGACAGTGCCGGTCCCAGGGCTCGACAAGCGCCTGCGCCAGATTCGCAGTCTGCCGCCAGTCCCACACTGCCGGCGCAGAACGCGAACCGCACCAGCATCGGTTCATCGCCCGGAACCACAAGGCGAGCAGGAGCGAACTCGACATCTCCCAAGGCCACCAGGCTCCCGATCGAGGAAGCGACTCCGCTCCAGAGCGCATCACATCGCCCCCACGACTTCGCGCGAAGGCTGACACACCGCGGGGTGAGACCCGCATCAGCGTCGCGATGTTCGCGTGGACGGTGACAGCCGGCGCTGTCGACGCGGTGACCTTCCTCTGGCTGGGACACGCCTTATCCGCACTCAGCACCGGCAACCTCCTGTTCCTTGGCTTCGGAGCCGCAGAAGCGCCCGGCGGGGCGGGGCCCCGCCCGCCGGGGCCCCCGGGCGGTGTTGTCCAGGGCGGCGGGCGCCGGGGGGGGGAACCGGCGGGTGTCCGTGTTCGAGTTGTGGGAGGGGTTGGGCGGGGCCC
>NZ_JBFBBK010000240.1:0-1316 GCF_040682635.1 Streptomyces sp. NPDC051133 | reverse complement strand
CGTTCATCGGGATTCCTTCGTGGATACCCCCGGCTTCAGCCGGGGGAGGAAACGAAGCTCCTGCGGAGCAGGGCAGGGAAAGCCGGTTCGCCCTCTGGGCGGAACGGCGTTGTCGGTGGCGGCCGGTACGTTGCTCGCATGCATCTGCGGTACTCCTTCCGGATCGAGCCGACGCCGGGTCAGCGCATCGCGCTGGCCCGCACGTTCGGCTGCGCACGGGTGGTCTACAACGATGCGCTCGCCTTGAGGAAGGCCGCCTGGCAGGCGGACAAGTCCCGTATCCCGGCCGGGGCTCTGGCCCGGCGGGTGATCACGGAGGCGAAGCAGACTCCGGAGCGGGCATGGCTCGCCGAGGTGTCCGTTGATGCATTGCAGTCCTCCCTGCGTGATCTGGACATGGCGTACGCGAACTTCTTCGCTTCGGTGACCGGCAAGCGCCCCGGCCGCCGCATGGGCCTGCCCGTGTTCAAGAAGAAGTCCGACGCCCGTCAGTCGGTCAGGTTCTCGAAGAATGGGTTCCGGCTGCGGGACAATGGCCGGTTGAATCTGGCGAAGATCGGTGAGGTGCGGGTGCGCTGGTCGCGCCCGCTGCCCTCGTCTCCGTCGTCGGTGACGGTGGTCAAGGACGGTGTCGGCCGGTACTTCGCGAGCTTCGTCGTGGACGTCGACCCCGAGACGCTCCTCCCGGTCGAGGCCGAGGTCGGCATTGATCTGGGCCTGACCCACTACGCCGTCCTGTCGAACGGGCAGGTGATCGACAATCCGCGGTTCCTGCGCCGCGCCGAGCGGCGGCTGCGAAAGGCGCAGCAGACCTTGAGCCGCAAAGCCAAAGGCAGCAAGAACCGGGCGAAGGCCCGGATCAAGGTCGCCCGTGCTCACGCCCGGGTGGCCGATGCGCGCCGGGACTGGTGCCACCAGACGGCTTCGAGGCTGGTCCGCGACAACCAAGCGGTCTACCTCGAAGACCTGGCGGTCTCCGGCCTTGCGCGTACCCGCCTGGCCAAATCCGTCCACGATGCGGCATGGGGCATGTTCCGCCGCGTGCTGCAGGAGAAGGCCGCCAGGGCTGGTCGGCACATCGGTGTCGTCTCGCGCTGGCTGCCGTCGTCGCAGACGTGTTCGGTGTGCTGGGTCGTGGACGGGAAGAAGCCGCTGCACGTGCGCACCTGGCAGTGTGAGGGCTGCGGTACTGAGCATGACCGTGACCTCAATGCGTCGCGTGTGATCCTCGCCGCCGGGCAGGCGGAGAGGCTAAACGCCCCTGGAGGGCCGGCAAGACCCGGAGCGGCGATCCCGCGCCAGGCACGGCCCGTTGA
>NZ_JBFBBK010000239.1:335-1340 GCF_040682635.1 Streptomyces sp. NPDC051133 | reverse complement strand
GCCCAGTCGCAACGGACGGCTACGACGCATCAGCAGCGCCTGTCTCGCCCGCTGCAGAATACGGTCTTGCCACTCGGCAACTTCAGAGTGTCACCTTCCCGCCCCCGAACAACACTGGGTCGGCAGTCATCACCAGCGAGAGTGTCTCCACTGTGGGATTCGACATCTCCGGTAAGTACTCCGCCCGCGCCGCCATCGTCTTTGGCGGCGGAGCCACCGCCAACGCCTACGTGTACGACACCCTCACCTTCCCTCATGGCCTTGCACATGACACGGGCCTGCAGACCACGGGTGGGCTTGAAGACGCGGTCACCAGTGTCCTTCTCTGCGTAACCGCCGACCCCTACAACGGAAGCTGACAGCATCCGGGAGTAAGTAGGGCAGTCCGGCGGGACGACATGCGCCAGCCCCTGAGACGGGGCCGGCGCCTGTGCTCGATCCGAGCGGGGCTGCCGGAGTCCTGCTGGAGCGCTGAGGACACCGATCGTCCCGATCGCCGTTCCAGTGGCGTTCACGCTGCCAGGGCTCGTGCAAGGTCGGTGTGATCTTGTGAAGTGTCTGGTCAGGCCAGGTGACTGGATAGACCGAACCTCCGTTGGTGTGAGCAAGTTGTCAAGTCGCTTGTCACCAACGGAGGTTCGATGCGTTGTGAGTTTTCCATGCCTGGTGCGGTGCTGTTGTGCAGCGTCGCCGGTGTGGGTGATGGGCCCGGGGGAGGGATCCGCGGGACCGGTGTGGGTGCCGGTATCCGCTGCTCGCCCTGGTCCGCGCGGCTGCCTGCGCCGTGGTGGCCGGGGCCCGCAGCTACGCGGCGATCGGCCAGTGGCTGCGGCGCGCCCCGCAGCACACGCTGGAACGGCTGGGCTTCCCGCCGCGTGGCGTGTTGGGGGTGCGGCCAGCAGCCTCAAGGAACACCGTGCGCCGGGTGGTTCCACACACTGCCCAGCAGCGCCCCGGCCACCGACCGCCCCGGCTGGCACCGCACCAGCCACCCCAGATAGCGCC
>NZ_JBFBBK010000239.1:0-325 GCF_040682635.1 Streptomyces sp. NPDC051133 | reverse complement strand
GATGTTCTGCTGCGGCCGACCGGCGAGCCAGCCCTCACTCAGCGACGGCTTGCGGTGGACGGCAAGAGCGCCCGGGGCTCGCGCACCCGAGACCGGCAGTCCGCCCACCTGCTCGCCGTCATCGACCAGGACCACCGTCCCTGGCGCAGTTGAGGGTGGCGGACAAGACCAACGAGATCTTGTAGTTGCTTCGGCCTGGAGACGCGGATGGGCTTGTGTTCCAGGCGGTGGTGTAGGTGACGGTGGGCCCTGACCCCGGATCTTGGACACCAGAGACACTTGGATCTTGATGGTCTGGGTGGTCAGGAGTCCCGCTATTGCTGAC
>NZ_JBFBBK010000238.1:0-1343 GCF_040682635.1 Streptomyces sp. NPDC051133 | reverse complement strand
GGTCCCGGTCTAGGTGAACCGGTCCGTCTGCCGGGTACCGGACTTCTTCTTGAACACCGGCAGCCCCATGCGGCGGCCCCGCCTTTGCCCGGTTGCGACCGGCGGAGACAAAGTCCACGCCGCGGTCCTGACCGCGCTGAAATTCCTGGCCCGATGCGTCAAGGTAATGACCGCCGAGCATGAAGCCCTGCGGTGAAAGCCCGGACCACCGCGCTTAGCCAGATCGGCAGCGTCCTCGTCTCGGCCCCGAGGCCATCCCGCGCCAAGGCTTCCTTCGCCGCCCTCTCCGGAGCCGCCCCGGTCCCCGCCGCCGGGGCGCCCCGGAGAGCCGGACGGCCACTCCTTCGGAGCCACGACTGGCGAGACCCGATAAGCCACATCCGGCCATCCCGGGCCGCCTCACAACTTACGGAGCCCCGATGAGCTGCAACCCTGCTCGCCGGTTGGTGTTCGGGCCGGGCCGTGCGGCACTGGCGTGGCACGGCCCGGACTATCCGGGGCCCTACGCCCTCACCTTCGGGCGGAGGTTGCCGTGGTCGGTGGTGGATCGGTCGGGGATGGCCTCGCTCCAGAAGTGGAGCCTGACGCGCCCGACGGCGGTGGAGGCGGCGAAGTTGGAGCTGCCGCCGTAGGTGGCCTTGTAGCCGCGTGTGAGGAGGTCGAGGGCGAGGGCGCCGTTGGCGAAGGGCCTATTGTTGATGATGGCGGTGCAGGTGGCGGTGCCGTCGGCGTCGGTGACCGCGGTGCACAAGGTGATGCGGCCGGAGCGGTTGGCGAAGGTGATGGTCTGCCCGGCAACGGGGCTGCCGTTGCTGGTGAGGGCGGCGGACAGGCCAGTGACGGTCAGTCTGCGCCCCAGGTTGGAGAGAGTGAGAGTCGCGGTGTGCGCGGTCAGGCTGGTGGGGGCCTGGTTAACGGTCTGAGTGAGCGGGGCGCTCGTGGATGGCTGGTGGTGGAAGTCACCGTTGTAGACGGCGGTGATGGTGTGGGTGCCCACGCTGAGGGCGGAGGTGGTCAGGGTCGCCTTCCCCGTGCTGTCCAGGGTCCTGGTACCCAGGGTGGTGGTCCCGTCTTTGAAGGTGATGGTTCCGGTGGGGGTGGCTGTTCCGTTGGTGACGGTCGCGGTGAACATCACCGGTTGCCCGAACGACGACGGGTTCAGCGAGGAGGACACCGTGGTGGTGGTTGGTGCCGTCGTGGCGGCCGCGATCGCCACGCCGGCCGGACCGTTGCCAACGGGCACGGTGGTGGTGACGGTATTGCCGGCAGTGTCGATCACCGACACGGTGTTTGAATTCATGTTGGTGACGTAGGCGTCGGCGCAGAGCGGGCTGTCCTCGTGT
>NZ_JBFBBK010000237.1:0-1345 GCF_040682635.1 Streptomyces sp. NPDC051133 | reverse complement strand
GTCTGCTCCCGCCGACGCGCTCAAGACGCTCCGCAAGTACCGCAAGGGCGAGTCGGACCTGATCGAGGCCTGGTAGCCGGTGGACGTGGTGGCGATGCTGGCGATGCCGAGGTCCACGCCGATGAAGCCGTCCGGCTCGTACTGCTCGGCCTCGGGGACCTCGCTGGTGGCGGTCAGGTAGAAGATCCCGTCACGCTGCCGGCCGCGGCCCGCTACCGCTACCGCAAGCGTCAGCTTGCCCTGCGGGCCAAGCTCCAGAAGAAGTACACCCAGTCCGCGAAACGCCGGCTGAAGGAGCGCTCCCGCCGCCACGCCCGGCACGTCAGGAACACCAGCCATACCATCGCCAAGACGATCGTGACCGAGGCTGAACGAACCTCGGCCGGACTCTCCCTGGAAGATGTCACGGGAATCCGGCAGAGGGTACGGCTTCGCAAGCCCCAACGGGTCACACCCCACTCCTGGGCCTTCACCCAGCTCGCAGACTTCATCGTCTACAAGGCCAGGCGGGCAGCCGTGGCCCCCGGGCTTCGTTGATCTCGCGGTGTTCTGCAAATAGGGCGATCCTCTGGGCACCGTACAACGGCGTCTGAACGCACAACGCACCCCGCCACCCTGTGCACCCGGGGATCTACGCCCGCGCCGTGGTACTGAGTGCGGCAGCAGCAACCGAGGACAGCATCATGCGATCGAACCGAAGAACCTCCAAGGTGTGGGCACGGTGAGAGCAGCAACCAGTGCGGCGAGCAGGCTACTTGTCCCCAACGGGCCTTCCTCATAGACGTCGGCCATCGCAGCGAGGAACCCATTTCCACTGCCGTCTCGACCGCCAGGCGTGGAAGGCCGAGTCTGCTGCTCCGAGGTGTATGGCGCTGACCAGCAAGAAAACCAGCAGTCCGATCCGGGGCCACTCCATGACGACGGCCGCCATGGCGGTTGCCGCGGCCACATAGTTACACAACGACAAGAACGCGCGGCGTGCCGAGGTACGGCGCGGTGGCAGCAAGTGATCAACGGCTCCGTGCGGCAGTCCCAGTGCGATGCCTGCGACTGCGATCCCGGCACTGACGGCGTAGGGGGCCTGGGGCGTCAGGGCGGGCATGCAGGTGGCGGCAGCGGGCGAAGGCCCGGCGCAGCGCGGGGTCGGTGATGCCCGCGGCATCGAGCATATGACGGTCGGCTGTTGCCATCGGCTCCTTCCTGCCGGGTGCCGACCGCGCAGCGAAAGGTGGCCGGTGATGCGTTCGGCGGGTTGCCAGACCAGCACCTTCATGAAGGTACGCGCCGACAGCCGTCACTGCTTGATCACTCATGACACACGCGAACCCGGGTTCCGTCGGTGCAG
>NZ_JBFBBK010000236.1:0-1353 GCF_040682635.1 Streptomyces sp. NPDC051133 | reverse complement strand
GTGAAAGCACCGACGTAAATTTGTTAATCATCGACCCGTGATTTTCAAGTAAGGGTGAAAGGTGCGAACTGTGCGGCGTTATCGGACCTTCAAATCATATGGCACCGATCCTGAAGCTGCCCTGGAGTTAGCGCGGCAGCACGTGGCCAGCTTTGAATCCGCTGCCGACCTCAGATGCTTCGAAGTTGAGCATGTAGCCGAGTGGGTCGCTCTGCCAGACTCGAGCGGTTTTGTGTACTCGGGCCAGGCTGTTGTCCGGGTGCGCCTTGAAGATTGCAGCGAATGAACAATTGAAGTCCTCGCAGGCGGCTACCTGGATGATGGATCCTTTCCCATCCAGTACTTCCCCTTAGGGCGGTGCTCATCCGTCCACCTCGTGCGACCGCTTTCGTTCCGGCGGAGTTGACTCGGAGGCAGGCATGCCGTAGGTCATGCCCACCGACAGCGCAGAAGAGGGGACTGGAGGAGCCGCATGCGTGTCGGTGTCGGGGGAGCAGGCCAAGAGAAGCGAAGAATGCGGAAGCGGCGCAGCGATCTGGCCAACCGGGATGGTCGTCAGCCGTGGCCTCTCCATGGCTACATACTGCTGAGGGAGCTCAGCAATGGCGCCATGTCCACTACAGCACTGGCGCGTCGGGAAGACTCCAACCTCGAAGTGGTTATCAAATACCTTTTCCGGGAGGGGTTCAGTGGCGCGGACGCCCTTGATCGGGTACGCAACGACACTGAAACCCTCTGTTTGGTGACCGACTTGCGTCTGGCGCGCGTCTACGCTTACCGGGTGGGAGCGCGAGGTATTGCGGTCATAAGCGAGTTTGTCTCCGGCGAAAATCTACGGCAGATTTTGAGTGTCGTGGGCAGCCTCGGGCCGTCCAGTACCCTGTGTCTCATCCTGGAGTGTTTGCAAGGGATCGCTGCTCTTCACGAGGTCGGTGTGGCGCATCGGAATCTGAAGCCAGAATCGGTGATGATTCTCCCTGACGGAGAAGTGAAGCTCCTCGGCGCTACGCTGCGAGGAGACATCCCTGCGGAGACGGCGTATGAAAACGACGCATACTCGGTTGGGGCTCTGCTCATCGAGTGCCTTGTTGGTCGGCCCGGCTCGGAAATTTCTGAAGACGAATTGAGCGACAGGTTCGGCGCGGATGCAGAAGCGGTCGAGTCGCTTCTGTGTGTCACACGCTGGGCCATGACGAAATCCCGGACCGAGCAGCCGCTCTCAGCGGTCAGGTTCATAGGTCTGCTTGACGAGTGGGCCGACGCGGTTCTGGGGCCGGGCTGGGAAGAGCGGGGAAAGGCAGGGCTGGCTGCTGCGGCGCAGGCTGTGACGCCGGAGGCTGTCCCTGAGAAAAC
>NZ_JBFBBK010000235.1:0-1367 GCF_040682635.1 Streptomyces sp. NPDC051133 | reverse complement strand
CAAGCTCGTCGAAAACACACTCCGCCAAGCCGGCCCGCACACCGGCCAAGCACCTCCGGACGGCCTACCGCGACGATGCACGCAGCCGTCCAGGAGCCTCCGAGCCGGACCCTTCACCCTCATCCCGCCGTCTATAAGCCCCGAATAGCCCAAGAGCAAGAGCCACAAGCATAAGATCGAGCTTTCTGTGTGAGTACTGATATGCCCGATGGCGGACAGCCGATGGAAACTCGAACGGTACTGAACGCACGAGAATTCCCCGGGCGCAAGAAGTGGTGACCGGGATCTCTGGTACACCCCAGAAGATAAGGAGGAGTACTCCTCATGCGAGTAGCTATCCGAGCAAAGACACCGTCGAGACGGGCGCGATGGGGAGCGCGGTTCATCGCCGCCGGCCTGACCACGGCCACGACCGTCGGTATCACCGCCAGCCCCGCTTCGGCCGCGGCGGTGGAGCCCATGGAAGTGCTACGCGCCTCGGACTGCAGCAGCATCGGCCTGGACCCCGCGTCCTTCGAATTCGAGGATGACGAAGGCGTCGGGAACTTCGACTCAGGGCCGATCCAGTTCAGCCCCCCGCACGACGACGGGGCGGTCGAGATCACCGGCAATGACCCATTCAGCCCCACCAACATCACCTTCAACATCACGGGGCCCTACGCCGCACGTGCCGTCATCGTCTATCCCCAGGGCCTCAACAACAGCGCCAACGCTTACGTGTACGACACCACCACCTTCCCCCACGGGCTTGCGTTCGACACCGGCCTGGAGAACCCGGACGAAGGCTTCATCACCAACGTTGCCTTCTGCGTCACCTCCGACCCTTATAACACCGGAGGCTGACAGCATCCGGGAACAAGTAGGACAGCCCGGCAGCGTGACGTACGCCGAGCAAGAGCGCTAAGGCCCGGAGTTCCTTCTGCTCCCGGTGCGGGGAACATGCCAGGGCGTTCTTGTGCCGGGCGGGCTTGCCGCGTCCCCCTCACTCCGTCGAAGGGCCCGTCACCTCCCGCCTCGCTTCCCTGATCAAAGCCCGTCAGCGAACGGCTGCAGAGCTTCGACGACACACACTCATCGCCACCTCGCTGTCATCCACGTATGGGGTCACGGCGTGCAGATGAGCAACGGGCCGGAGACGTACATTGCCGGTCGCAGGTTCCCATCGAGGCCGCCACAACTCAGTAGCTGCATAAAAAAGGCGCCCCGGCTTCAGGCCGGCCGCTGTTTCGTTCCGGGGCTCGGATGTGAACGAGGCGGAGGCTGAAGCCATTGCCCGGATGTTTGCGCGGCGCAGCTTTTGGCGTTGTAGCGGCGGGCCGTGCTGCGTCGCCGCACTCGCCGGGCGACCTCTCCGCGGCTGCAGCGAG
>NZ_JBFBBK010000234.1:0-1374 GCF_040682635.1 Streptomyces sp. NPDC051133 | reverse complement strand
AGCCGGATGCCGGCCGCCTCGACGCCCCTGAGAGCTGCGGTGACCTCCGGGTCGGACCGGTCACCGACGACGGTCCAGTCTCCGGCCGGTGTCTCTGCGGCCGGTTCGGGCGCGGCTGTCCACGCCACCTCGTACAGGTGCCGTCCGTTGCCCGAACCGGCGGTGAGGTCCGCCGGATCCGCGGCCCGCAGACGTACGCCCTCCAGCCGGCCCGCGAGGAGGCCGTCGGCGTCCCACAGGGTCACCTCCAGCGTGAGGTCGTCTCCGCTGCCGCCGGTGCGCCGCACGGACACGGTGACGTCGTCGGCGCCGTGGTGCGGCAGGGTGGCGCGGCTCACGGCGGTCGGCAGAAACACCCGGCCGTCGAAGGCGGCACCGTGGTCGAAGGCCGCGGCCACATGGAGCGCGGCGTCCAGCAGCGCCGGGTGGACCGGGTAGGGGTCGGACACGTCCCGGGCCACGGACGGCAGCGACAGCCGGGCCAGCAGCTCACCGTCGCCGGTGATCACCGCCTCCCGGACGCCCTGGAAGGCCGGCCCATAGCCGAGACCGAGTCCGGTCAGCCACTCGTAGGTCTGCGGACTCCACGCCGGTTCGGCGGCCTGCGGCCACACGGGCGGCTGCCCTGGCGCCGGGGCCTGTCCGGCTGCCGAGGCGGTGGCGTGCAGGATCCAGCCCGTGGCTTCCTGGCCGCGCGGGCGGCTGTGCACGGTGATCTCCGGCACCGGACCGGCTGTCACCACTTCGACGGACACCTCGACCGTGCCCACTGAGGGCAGGACAAGCGGCGTGAGCAGGAGCAGGTCGGTCACGTCGCCCGGGTCGCCGGGGCGGGCCGCGTCGAGGGCGGCGCGGCACAGCTCCATCACGGTCGTGCCGGACACCACGGTGCGGCCGAAGACGGTGTGGTCGGGCAGCCAGCCGGTGGTGGCGGGGGACCACTCGTTGCGGAAGGTCCAGCGGGTCTCGTCCGCCGACTGCAATTGGACGCCCAGCAACGGATGCGAGGCGCGGCCGAGCAGACCGACGGCGCCGGTGGCGGACTCGGGCTCGATCCAGTGGCGCTGGGCGTCCCAGGCGTAGGTCGGCAGGTCCGCGGGAGGGGTGTCGGTGACCAGGCGCCGCCAGTCGACCGGGTGCCCGTGCACGTGGAGTTGGGCGGCTGCTTGGTCCAGGCAGGCGGGTCCGTCCTCGTCGCGGCGGAGGGAGCCGACGGCGACCAGGTCGTGGCCGGCGTCCTCACCTGTCGTGTGCAGGGCGGTGACCAGGGACGGGTGGGGGCCGAACCGGTCTCGGCCGAGGCCCCGGAACAGGTCCCGGAAGAGGTCCCGGAGGAGGTCTCTGAAAAGGACGGCGCTGCCCCGCCCGCCCGTC
>NZ_JBFBBK010000233.1:0-1386 GCF_040682635.1 Streptomyces sp. NPDC051133 | reverse complement strand
GTCGAATCAGACCGATTCGACCCGTCAGGAACAGCGCAACCAAACAGAAGAGTGAAGACTGAACATTCGTATGGCTGCGTCCGTATGGAAGGGGAGCCGCTAGCGCTGAGGGGTGCGTCGATGCCGGCCCCGTAAGAAAGTCAGGACAGTTCATGGGACGTAACACGCGGAGACGTCGTACACCATTGACCAGCAAGGCCATAGCCGCATCGGCGGCCCTAGCGCTCGGTGGGGGCGGGCTGATCTGGGCGAACTTCTACGCCTCGGCGCACGAGCCGAACCACCAGTCCTGGGGAGTCGGCCAGGCCAAGGCTGCTTCGAGCCGGGTCGTGACGATCGCCTGCCCTGACGTCGGCCAGATGCTCACCAGGGTTCCCCATCAGGCGCGGACCAAGGTCGCCGGCGAACTCACCAACCTTGACCAGCAGGTCACCGACGCGTACCAGCGTCTGGCGACCACGCGTGCCGCGCAGGCCGCCGACGCGAGCTACGTTCAGAACGCGATCCTGCAACCGCTCAGGAACCAGCGCACGGCAATCCTCCATAGGGTGAAGCTGGAGATCACCCGCATGGGTGGCACCTCGCCCAGCAGTCTGTACAGCCTTGCCCCCTGCACCGGTATGACCGCCAACCAGGGGGACGCCGGTGGCCAGCAGACGGGCGGCACTGGGCAGAACATCGGCGGTCAGCAGCAAGACAACGGTAGCCAGCAGCAGGGCGTGACCGGCCAGCAGCAAAACAACGGTGGCCAGCAGAACAGCACCGGCAATACCGCCAGCCCCAGCGCGAGCGCGGGGCAGCAGCAGAACGTCGGCGGGCAGGGCGGCAACGGCCCGGTTACGGCCGACTTCGTCGACATCACCAAGGTCGCGCCGACCGTACAGGGCAAGCCGGCCATGACGGGTGACGCCTCGACGGGCTCGTTCACCACGCGCTGCGGTGTCAATGACAACAAAAACCGGAACAGTGACAACGTGATCGTGGCGCCGGGCGTGACCAATGGCGCGCACCATACTCACGACTACGTCGGCAACCAGAAGGTCAACGCGTTCTCCAGCAACCAGACGTTCCTGCAGGGCGGCACCACCTGCCAGAACAGGAAAGACCTGTCGGCGTACTACTGGCCGGTGGTCCGCGTCCAGGACGGCTCGCAGGAAGTCGATCAGAACGCCCTCGGCGGTGGCAAGGAAGGCAACGTCGGCAAGATCGTGACCCCGGTGCAGGCCCAGATCAGATACATGGGCAGCCCGGCGAGCAAGGTCGTGGCGATGCCGCAGTTCCTGCGGATCATCACCGGTGATGCCAAGGCTTTCACCAACGGTCTGGCCAACGCCAACGCGCACTGGAGCTGCACCGGCTTCGAGAACAAGGTCCAGCTGACGCAGC
>NZ_JBFBBK010000232.1:0-1400 GCF_040682635.1 Streptomyces sp. NPDC051133 | reverse complement strand
CTTGACATCCTCCCCGATCTAAAGGATGGGGAATCCCGTCTGCCTGCCTATGGTGACCGGCTGGGGCTTGGGGCGGGTTCCCCGTTCAACGGACCGTGTCTGGCGCGGAGTTTCCGCTCCAGGTCTCACCGGCCCTCCAGCGGCGTTTAGCCTCTCCGCCTGCCCGGCGGTGGGATCACTCGCGACGCGCTGAGGTCACGATCATGCTCAACACCGCAGCCCTCGCACCGCCAGGTGTGCACGTGCAGCGGCTTCCCCCCGTCCGCGACCCAGCACACGTGGCAGGTCCGGGACGACGGCAGCCACCGCGAGACCACACCGACGTACCGGCCGAACCTGGCGGCCTTCTCCTCCAGCACGCGGCGCAACACGCCCCACGCGGCATCGTGGACGGACTTCGCCAGGCGGGTACGGGCAAGAGGGGAGACCGCCAGGTCTTCAAGACAGACCGCTTGGCTATCACGGACCAGCCTCGAAGCCGTCTGCTGGCACCAGTCCCGGCGTACATCGGCCACCCGCGCATGGGCACGAGCGACCTTGATCCGGGCCTTGGCCCGGTTCTTCGGTCCCTTCGCCTTCCGGCGCCCGGCGGTGTCTCTGCGGCCCACCAATTCGGCGGAACCGGTGGGGCCGACTCCATCGCGGCCACTCTCTGCTGCTGCTTGGAGCTGCCCGCCTCATCGCCTCCGAGTGCAGGGCGGCTACTGACTTCAGCGAGCGCGAGAGACTCGCAGGGCGATCTCAGCGATACGTCCGGCTGTCATGTCCGCGGGGCTGGACGTTTGCACAACGTGACTTACCGTCAGGCGGATTAGAACTTCGACGGTCAAGCTCCGCGACTCCGCATCGATCTTTGGCCAAGTCTGTGCGATGTGGGCGTTGAGCATGGCAGTGGCTGTGTCAACTAGCGGCTCAGGATGCGTGGTCAGGTGGGCCAGCAGGTCGTCTTCGCCTCCACGGCCACTGGTGAGGACCGATTTGAGCAGGGCGTTGTTCGCTGCTCTGCGCAGGGTGTAACTGATTGCGGCGGTGAGTGCGGTCCTCATGTCATCCGGGTGGACGAGAAGCTGCTCGTGAATCCCGGTGAGGAAGTGTTCGACCTCTCGCATGACAAGTGCCTGGCCCACACCGGATTTTGACCCGAATTCTGTATAGACCGTTTGGCGGCTGACGCCGGCAGCGGTGGCGATATGTGTCATTTTCAGACGGCCCCAGCCGTTCGCGGTCACCTGCTGGTAGGCGGCATCCAGGATGCGCTCCTTGAGTAGGGAGCGGACGGATTCTCGATAGGTCTCCACGGCTGCAGTGCCGGTGGGCAGGGTGGCGGTGGCGGCGGTGCCGGCCGGCGACTGGACGGTCACCGTGTCGCCGATGCGGGAGGCGGTGACGTGGCCGGCGTT
>NZ_JBFBBK010000231.1:0-1431 GCF_040682635.1 Streptomyces sp. NPDC051133 | reverse complement strand
GAGGGCTGTGTGGCCTGGATCCATCCGTGCAGGCGGTAGAAGGTGACGGCGTGCGGCGAGCGGACCGATGTGAGCAGCCAGGAGCGGCCCTCGGGGGCGTCCTCGGTGACCGCTGCGAGCAGTGCGGCGACCAGAGGGCGTTGATGGTGGGGTTGGCCGGGTCCGTGAACAGGACGACGTCCGTCGCTCCCGCGGCCAGCACGGCCCTGCTCACCAGCCGTCTTCCGGCGACGACGCCATGCCCTGCTCCGTCGGCGGGGCGCCGGCCAGTCGGATGAGCTGCGCGAGGGTCGGCTCCTTGAAGGTCATCCCCTGCTTCTGGTGGGCATCGGCAGTGGCAGTGGCAGTGACGGACTCGGTCCTCTATCCACGGCGTTGGCTCGACTACCGGCGCCGCTGGCGCAGTCGCCGTGGGCCGGGGGGCGTCAGTCCTGTGGCGGGTCCACCGGGGTCCGGATGCCGTTCCTCGGCGGGCCGGGGGCCGGCCACAAGGGCACCGCCTAATCAGGTGCCGTTCGCCGTGGTCGCCGATGCCGGGTTCGGGGACATCCGCGTGGCAGTACAGGCGCATCCGAACCCATGGCTCCTCAGCGAGCGAGGTGGAAAGCGAAAGGGGCGACTCCTCCTCCGGCCAGGCATCCGTGACCTCGCCGGGATCGAGCGCGGCGAGATGAACCCGGCCGCTCCCGGCCTGCAAGCTGAGCTCCTCCGCCGGCTCCCATACATCGTCCGCTTCCGCATCGGGCTGGCCGTCGTGGATCTGGACGGTGAGTTGCAAAGGCCCGGTGTCGGTGGTGGTCAGGACAACGGCACTACAAGGCCCAGCGGGCCCGCAGCGCCAGCCGTAGGGCATCTCGTCAGGGAAGTCGTCCTGCTCGGTGAAGCCGATGAGGTATCCGCTTTCGCCGAGGTCGACGGTGAAGTGTGCTTCTTGCACGAGCATGAGGGCTCCCGTTCGCGCTGCGAGGGAGCTGCTCGACGACGCGTCGGGAGCAGCACCGTCGGTCTAGCTGTACTCGGTCATGAGGTTGGTGACAGTCGGCTGATCGGTGGCAGGCCGCCGGCCTGGCGCTCCGAGCGCCGCGGCAGGGCCCTGGACTTCGGCCGGCCGCCCGAGCACGATCTGCGCGACATCATGGACGCGATCTTGTATGTGGACCGCACCGGCGTCCAGTGGCGCTACCTCCCGCACGACTTCCCGCACTGGAACACGGTCTACGGATACTTCGCCAAGTGGCAGCAGGAAGGCGTGTTCGCTCAGCTCAACGGCCTGCTAATGGCGACGTATCACCCGACCATGATCCACTACTCAAGATCAATTGAAGACACGACCTAGTAGGACTCCGTTAGGTCTGTCTCGATCTTGATGTTGTGTGTGGCTTGCGGGGCAGGGGTTGGTGGCAGGTGGTGCAGATGCCGGTCCAGCACCTC
>NZ_JBFBBK010000230.1:0-1442 GCF_040682635.1 Streptomyces sp. NPDC051133 | reverse complement strand
GAGGTGCTGGACCGGCATCTGCACCACCTGCCACCAACCCCTGCCCCGCAAGCCACACACAACATCAAGATCGAGACAGACCTAACGGAGTCCTATTAGATCTTGCATCGTCGGCGCCTGGCCGTGATCGGCGATGTGCTGGCGGAACCACATGAGCTCATGGATGTCGCGGGCACAGGCACTATCCGCTACCTGTAGGGCACCGGTGCAGTATTGCAGTACCAGTTGGTCGGAGGCGAGGGCCGCGAGCCCGTTCAAGGCCGGGACAAGGGGCCCGGGCAACTCACGAGGCGTGCCCGGGCCCCACTGCGCGCATCCGTCGGGGATCGGATGGTCCATAGCGCGATGCCTCGATCAACGAGAGCCCCATCGGGGGGTTACGCAGACGGTGGGGTGCGTGCGCCGGCTGAGTGAGGGAACTCGAATAGGGCGCCGTTTCACCTGTCCAGCCAGCGACGACAGGTGAAACGGCTGAGATCGGCCGTCCTGGCGCTGACCGGGTGCACCAATACTTTTCGTAAGTTCGGTGGGTGTGGTGGGTGGATGGTCGGGCCGGTATGGGCGAGGAAGGACCATGGCAGTTGTGGGTTGGTGTTGATGCGGTGGATGCCCTGTTCGGTGGCGTCGGCGACATCGGCGAGGTGGTCGCCAGCGAGGTTGGCGAGTTCACGCTTCTTGAGCGAGGACCACAGCAGTTCCACCGGGTTCAACTCGGGAGCGTAGGCGGGTAATCGTTCCAGAGTGAGCCAGTCCTGTTCGGCTGCCCAGGCCCTACCAGCGCATCGTGACCACGTTCAACGAGCACCCCGGGAAGGTGTTCCGCGTCCGCGATCTGCACGAGCACCTCGGTCTGCCCACTGACGAGCCCTCGATCCAGTGTCTGAACCGAAGTTGGTGACGTAGGCCAAGGGACTGTTCGGGACGGCTCCGCCCGCGTGCGCGCCTTGACCGGTCACTGCCGTATGAGCCGGGGTGTTGGCCCGATGCTCACCCGGACCGCCCTGAGCCGTGGCTTGAACGGCCGACAGCACCACCAGACCGGCCAGAACAGCGAATGCCGCTGCCAACCGGCCAAGCCACGCCTCCCACCGTCTTGTGCCCTGGACCCGGGCCCTCCCCGCCCGGGCTAGCCGAACATGACGCCTGATCATTGATGTCTCCAGACCTCGGAAGGTACGACCCTGGTCTGCTGTCCGTGTGTGCCGGCACAGCGAGAAGAAAGAACCTTGATCGCCGAAAAAGGCAACACGCACTATATGGGTGAAAAGAAAGTCTCTGGTGTAACCTGCTCCTTTTTCGTGGGTGAGGCGCGTCCACGCGGCCTCAGCTGGCCCGGCTCCACCTCACCAGCTAGACGCCTTGCGCTGACGCCTCACCCCACGTCCACCGCACGGGACTTCATCCGGCAGCGAGTGAAGAGGCGCGCCATCGGCTGGCGGGCT
>NZ_JBFBBK010000229.1:0-1472 GCF_040682635.1 Streptomyces sp. NPDC051133 | reverse complement strand
CGTGCGCGCTCATCGTGGACTGCCAGCCGAAGCCGGCCGCGGCCACCAGCGTGCCCCCCACCGCCACCGACCGCGCGCCCGCCGCCCGCATCAGGTCAAGCTGGTCTGCGACGGGCTCAAGGCCTGCCCGAGCGGTGGAGACCGTCTGGCCGAGGTGACTGCGACTGCATCTGCACGTGGTGCGGATCAACGCCGCTAGGCGGTACGGGTCACCCAATGCGTCGTATGACCTGATGCAGCGAGTTGCGGGCGGTGGCAGTGCTACTCGCGGTTTGATCCCACTAGACCACACAAAGGTCCAAGTTGGGCGGTGTGGCGTGCCGTCCCGTCCCGGACGAGATGGGCGAAGCTGTGACACAGGCACGTCAGGAAGGCGAACACATGACGGGCACGTCAACGGGTACGGGCGTTAGGGTGCGCCGGTTCAACGGTGAGGACGGGGCGGCGGTTCTGGATCTGGTTAGTGCGGACCTGCTGCCCGGTCAACCGACCATTACCGCCGCCATGCTCGAACAGGCTCTGCAAGCAGACGCGGGTCTCGAAGGCGGCGGTTGCGAGGTGCTCGTCTCGGCGGACGGCGCCATCCTGGGTGCCGTGTGTTACACGGTCCGGGCGACGGACGGTGCCGGGATGCTCCAGTGGCTGCACTGCGTGGAGGATGAGCAGTCAGTTGCGGAGACGCTTATCGCTCACACGCTGGCGCGACTCGGGCGGCGGACAGTACACGCTTTTGCGGGGTCGACCTTGCTGATGCCCATCGGGCTGCCGGTAGGCAAGCGTCCAGGGACCCGGCGGGCGTTGGAGGCGTGCGGGTTCTCTGGTACCGGCCAGTGGCGCTACCTTTATCATCGTCTGGACGCGCTCAGCCCCCGGCTGTATGCGATCGCAGAACTGGTCGAGCACTTCGATGGGGCGGGCTGGCAGTTTTATCTGCGGAAGCGGGATGGCACTCGGATCGGTGAAGCCCGCATCAGCGGTCCGGTGGACGGCAGCGTCGTTCTGGAATGGGTCGCTCTGCCCTCGGAGCACTGGGATCAAGGGCGCATCCTGCTCGAACAGTGCCTGACCAGCCTTGCCGACCGAGGCATCCACCATGTCACCACCTGCCTGGAAGCCCCCGCCGGCGACCTGCCCTACCCTGATCCCGCCGTCTATCTCCACGAGGCCGCCGGTTTCACTGTGATCGACCAGCTTCACACTTACACCCGCCGGCCGTGACACGCTGGTCCCCAAGGCACCGGCAGCGGCGGCGGCCCGCAGAGCTGTAACCGGTCGACGATGGGACAGCCGCCGAGCATGTTCTGAGCGATTCGCATTCGCGCCAGTTGTGGTTGAACGTCACTGGTGTCTTCTCCGTATCCCTGAGTGGTGGCCTGGGCTCCCCCGCACGGGCCGCCCTGAACGGAGGTCTCCTTTGACCGGCAACGTCACCTCGTTGTTCAGCGGCACCGCCGCGCACAGCCCCTCGATGG
>NZ_JBFBBK010000228.1:0-1484 GCF_040682635.1 Streptomyces sp. NPDC051133 | reverse complement strand
GTCATCGGCCACCTCGATGGGCTTCCAGAGTCGGCCGACATCGAGGACCTGTTCTCCACCAAGGACTATCTCTGGCTCTACAACAAGGCGACCGAGGTGACCATCAACGAGGAAGACCTGCCCTCCCGATCCTCAAGCGCATCGGGATCGCCCGGGAGCGCCAGCACAACCCCCGGGACTTCGACCACATCGGACCCGCGCACCAGCTCACCCGGGACAAGGACGCCTTCTTCGCGCAGGTCGATGACGACACCCTCGACCGCTTCGAGACGGTCTTCAACAAGCTCACGGCCTGAAGCGGCGGGCAGGTTCAACACCCGCCGACGCAAACGTCACCCCCAGTCCATGCCCAGCTTCCGCAGTGCGTCTGTCCAGGAGCGGTCTTTCTGATCAGTGGGTGGTGGGCTGGCCTGGGCTGATCAGTTTGGTGTTGGGGGCGATAGGGCTCCGGGCCGGGCTATCACGGCTTGGTGATGAGGGGACCGGGGTTTCAGTTCTTGAGCTGCTGTTTTGTCAGGTGGAGCGGGCGTTGGTCAGGTGTGGTCATATTCCGGGTGTGTTGATCAGGTTCGTTGAGTGCTGCTATGCGGTCATCCAGTACAGGGCGGTGTCCATGTCTCGTGCGGTCCAGTTGCGGATCTGGGCTGGGGCGTCGGCCAGGAGCTGATCGATCGCTTCTATGTAGCGGCTGTAGCGGCCGGGTGCGTGGCTGAGGGTGATGCCGAGGGTGCGCAGTCCGCTGTGGGCTCGCCGGTCGTAAATGGCCATGCGGTCTGGTGCGGCTGCTGTGAGGACGGCGGAGGCGAGGGCGTCACCGGTGCGGAAACCCGGTAGTGAGGCCAGGGCTGCTCGGCTGGCTTGTGCTGCGGAGCTGCTGCTGAGAGTGGTGTCCCGGGCGGCGGTCGTGGCCGCGGCGGTTGCGCGGCGTACGTCGGTGTCCGCGAGCGCCATGAGTTCGGCCGCCCAGGGCGTGTCGGCTCTGAGCCGTTTCCACATCAGCAGTGCTCCGATGTCGGCTTTGCCGATGCTTCCGCTGGTGCATGCACGTCGTGTCACTTCTTGCAGGGTCTCGTCGTAGTACGGGCTGACGGTGTCGGTGTAGGCCTGGTGGGCGGCGGCGAGGCGCTGCCATTGTTCGGGTGCGAGAGCGAGCGGTTGGGCTGTCACGGCTTGCTGCTCCGTCTTGTCAGGAGGGATGAGGCAGGGGGTGGTCAGCCGTTGTAGTTGCTGGCGATTGCGCAGAGGGTGAAGGAGCCGACGCCGAAGTACTCGCCGGTGGGGGAGGCTGGGTTGACGGGGGCGTGGAGGGCGTGGTCTTCGGAAAGGCCGTGGGGGAAGGACGGTGCTTGGTAGTTGAAGAGGTTGTCGGAGTTCGGGGGCAGGTTCATGGCGTTGCTGTCGATGATGACGGCGCGGGCGGCGTAGGGGCCGTTGATGGTGAAGCTGATCTCTTGTCCGTTGGGGCCGTTGTTTTCGGTGAGGGT
>NZ_JBFBBK010000227.1:0-1489 GCF_040682635.1 Streptomyces sp. NPDC051133 | reverse complement strand
GTCCGCCACACGGGGTACCACCAGTTGGCTGGCGAGCGCTGCCACCAGATCCTCATCGAGCTGGCCGGCGAGGAGTTCGCTTGTCTCCGCGAGGAAATTGGGCCCGATGCTGGCGCGCGGCCCACTGCCGCCGGCAGGACCGGCTGGTGCCACGGGGCGCACCGGCGGACCCACGGCGGGCTGCACCGGCGTGGGCGTTCGCATCTCGGGCCCGGCCGCTCGCGGGGACGGCTTCAGATGAAGCCTCGTCGCGAATTCGGTCGGCCCACCTGCCTGCGGACGGCCGAGGCCGGCCCTGCAGACAACCTCGACTTCGGTACCGGATTCCCGACCGACCTCGACCCGGCAGACGACCTCGACTTCGCTGCCGGCCTGGGCGACAGCGGCGCTGACGAGTTCGCCGACGCGAAGCACTACGTCGTCGAGCAATTGTTCGCTGCCAGTGTCCGGGTTCAGACCCGAGGCAGCCATGCGCCGGGCGAGCAGAGCGCGCACGAATGTACATGCGCCGGCAACAGCCCGCTCTGGCATCAGCCGGATGGAAGATGCCGACACTCGCACGGGAGAAGACGACGCTCGCATGGGCCACCTCGAAGAAGTTTTCTGAAGTTACGTTTCTTCAGCCTCTCTTGGCCGCCTTACACTAGACGTTCGCTCGCGAAAAGCCAAAGGTTGGCGACGCTATGACTTCAACATCGAAAAACCTGACCCCCTCCGCCTCCATGAACGAGCCTGTTCTCCCGTTCACCAACTCGCCTGATCCATTCGCAGAAACTGGCCTGAGACCGGCTGAGCTACGCCCGCTACTCGCCGCGATGCGCGCGTTGTGCGACGGTGACTTCACCGTCCGCGTCCGCGATCAGGACCACGGCATCACCGCTGAAATGGCCAGCGTGTTCAACCAGATCGTGGCCCGCAATCATCACCTTGCCACCGAGTTGCAACGGGTTCGGCGCGAAGTGTTGCGCCAGGGCAGGCTGGACGCACGTCTGGAGGCGAGTCCCGGTCAGGGGGCGTGGTCAACCAGTGTGGATGCGGCCAACACACTGTTGGAGTCTCTCGCGCTGCCGATGGTGAATTTCACGAGCGTACTGAACGCGGTCGCCGACGGAGATCTGACCCAGCACGTGGATCTCAACGACGGCAACCGCAAGTTGCGCGGTGACCTGCGTCGTCTGGGACTGGGCGTGAACCGTATGGTCGAGCAGCTGTCCCGGTTCACCGCCGAGGTGACCCGGGTCGCGCGCGAGGTCGGTACAGAGGGCCGGCTGGGCGGACGAGCCAAAGTGCAAGGACTGTCCGGTGACTGGCGTTATGTGACGGAAGCCGTCAACACCATGGCGTCACGGCTCACGGCGCAGGTACGCGACATCGCGGTCGTGACCACGGCAGTGGCCGGAGGAGACCTGACTGGGGAAGGGCGGCTCAGTCAAACGCCACGACCAAGCGGACGCCGTCATCGCCGAAGCGGCCCGCCAGAGCCTTCGTC
>NZ_JBFBBK010000226.1:0-1490 GCF_040682635.1 Streptomyces sp. NPDC051133 | reverse complement strand
GGCTTCCCGGCCAGCTGTGCCAGCTGGGGATCTGCAGGCATGGGCAGGGAACCACTGATGTCCATGGGGATCTTGATTTCGGCAAGGGGCTTCGGGAACGGCTGCCCGTTCTCCGTGACGTCCAGCCTGGGCGCACCCACGATCATCATCGTGCCGATCCCGTGTGAGACGCCGTGGTAGGTGGACCAGCCGATCCAGCCCATGTAGCCCGGAGGGACCGTTACCGTGTCTGCTTCGCCGTCATCCTCGCTGGTGCCCCATGAGTACTGGAAGGAGGCTGCAACTGAAAAGCTGACCGTTTCTGATGCTCCCGCGCCCAGGGGTGCCTGTTGGAACGTAGCACCGACGGTCAGCGTTGTCGTGAGACCTATCGTCGATGTAGCCGTTCTGGTAAACGAGTGGGATTTAGTCACCAAGTCGTTTCCGACCGAGTTGCAGTTGAAATCGATGTTGCTCAGCGGCGCCTCCCAATGCGGGTCTTCCTTGGTGCGCATCTCTTCGTAGTAGTTGGTCATGGCGCATTGCCCCCAGCCGGTGCCCATGCCCACCCGATTGCAGTAGTTGTAGTAGTCCCTGTTGGTCCATATTCGACCATGCTGGACGGCCACGGGCTGGTTCAGGGTGTATGCGTCGGTCGCTGTAGCCTGCAAAAGACCGTCAGCGTGGGCAGGTTGAGTCGCGCATACGAGTGCGGACGCGAAACATGCCGCCGCCGCTGTTCTCGCCATACACCGCATGCGTGTCGGTCGATTCAATTTTCGTCCTCTCGCAGAAGAGAGCGAAGTCCGGAGCGTATCCCGGCTGAACAGACGTAGCCTCCAATGGCAGAAGAGTACGCCGCCAGGCGGCACAGTGTAAAAAGGCCACCTACATCCTTGCGCAGCCGCTCAGCGCTTCGCTGTGTGACGCCCGATTCATGATCAACCAACGACGTGCTGTACGACAGCGAATGATGATCAGTCCGTGATCCATTTTCCACCTTGACGGATATTGAGTTGACGTGGGGGCGGTGCATTAGAAAAAGACGGATGCATCCACGTATTTGCAGAGTGCCCAGAATTCGCCTGGGCCCAGTGGACTGCCCTCCGCCAGGCGTGGCGCTGCCGCCTCTGCCGTGCTCTGCTCGAGGAGCAAGTACACAAGCGGTTCGTCAGATTCATTGAGATCTCCACCGGAGTGGGAAAACACGGGGCTGCCAAGATCATTCGCAGTACTCCGCCGGCCTGGGCCGAGGCGAAGCGAATCCTTAACTCGTTCTGCCCTCAGCCCTGATCAGGGATCTGCACTGAGCTTGTTCAGTTTGGCCACCATCGGGTGGCGGTGAGGTCGGCGAAACATGCGAGGCCCGCGGGGTGTTGAGCGGGATGTCTTACGTCCGTTGCTCGTTACCTCGGGGCCGTCGCGACGCTGACGTACGTCTACGCCGACTCGACCGCGGTCCTCGGCCCGCTCGCCACCTACGCCGAACCCCACTGCTACGACCTGTGCGC
>NZ_JBFBBK010000225.1:0-1497 GCF_040682635.1 Streptomyces sp. NPDC051133 | reverse complement strand
CCTGCCGTCCGTGGAATTTGAACAGATCATCAACGACAAACGCGCCGAGGCCCGTCAGGAGACCCGAGGCCCCGTAACCGGAGCCTCCACGCTCCCAGGGAATCGACAGCGACTGCCATCACGATGTCGAGCCGCACCAGGTGTACATCGAGCGTGCTCTGTGTTCCATCCGCAACAAGTACCCCGCGAACCGCCTCAACAGCGGTGTTCAGCTGTCGTCCGTCGGTGCTGTGCCGTTCTCTGTTCTGTGTGGTGCCGCTCTTTCGGGCTGGGTGGTTATGGGGGGCGTTTCGCTGGAGTCCGTGTCCGGTCGGGATTCGTCGCCGCCCTGTTGTCGGGTCTGGCGGTTCTGATCGGTCTGCCGCCGTTCCGGGGTGAGGGATCGGGCCGCGTCGCACTGGATGCAGGCTGCTGCGCGGGGTTGACGGAGCGCGGCAAGGGCCTCTTCCCGGGTGAGTGTCCGGTCGCTGGGGGTGCAGCCGATGACGTGGAGGAGTGTGCCACCCAGGTGTCCGGGGCGGTGGGGCAGGTACTGGAGTGTCCATGCAGGCGGGCGTTCTCGGGACGGGGTATCTGTTCCGGACAGACGATGGGTCGGGACGTGCTCGTAGGAGACCCCGGGTGCCGGGCGGGCGTGTGCGGGACTCACCCAGAATCTCTGCTCGGCAGGTTCGGCGGAGCCGTTTGTGCCGTTCTGCCACACCAGGATTCCTACCTGGTAGAGCCAGCCGTCCTTCACCTGTCGGCGGGAGTGCAGCCGTCCGCGGACTTCCTGGGCGTCGGGGAGTATGACGAAGATCGGAGCCCCTTGAGGTGACGTCATGGTCACGAGCGGCGATCTTGGAGCACGAGCAGCGCTGCGAGGGCCGTGGCGGGGTCGGGGTCGGGTTGGCCGATGGGCCACCAGGCGCCGTCCTCTTTCCCGTATGGATACCAGCGGCCGTCGCGACCGTAGCGCAGTTGGCGGTCGCGGCCGACGACGGTCCAGCGGTTGCGCCACGCGCGCAGCTGGGGAGGCCGTCCGTCCGCCCAGTCCTCGGCGAGCGAGGCTCGGGCGCGGGTGAGTACGGATGGGTCGGGGGTCCAGGGGCCCTCCAGGACTGCGAGTGCGGTCGTGCCGCCGTTCCTCCAGGCTCGTACCGCCTGGGCGAGCTCGATCAGCGGGCGGCCGGTGCTCTCGGCGATCCGGGCGAAGACCTCTGTCTGTGGGTGCTCGGCGGCGATGCGCACAGCGTCCTGCCACTCCGTCAGGTCACATGGATCCGGTGGTGTGTCGTTCGCCAGCGCGGCGGCGAGTTGGCGACGGGCGCGCTCGGCTGCGTCGGCGGCCAGGGTTTCCAGCGCCTTCGGGTCGATGCCTGGTTCGGCGGGCCGGGACGTCGCGAAGACGGGCGGGTGCCCGGTGCGTTCGGGCAGGGGCGGCGGCCCGCCCTATGTGGCGGGCTTCGAAGCGGCCGGCGAGATCGTTGCCATCGGTACGGACGTCGTCAACCCACT
>NZ_JBFBBK010000224.1:0-1521 GCF_040682635.1 Streptomyces sp. NPDC051133 | reverse complement strand
GGAGTATCTCGCTGCCGCCCTAAAGTTCGTCGGTGTGGCCAATAACTGGCGGTCCACAGAGCTTCTGGAAGGTGCGCATCTGCGACCTGCGTTAACGGGCTATTTTCTAGCCTTCCCCGCTGAACTCACCAGCTGAAGGTCGGCATGGTTGGGAAGACATCGCGTTGCATACGCACCATGAACCCTGGCCGCCACAGGACGCGGCGTGATGGTGGCTGCGGCTTCGCAACCACACCTTCCTCCAACCGTCAGACGTGCGCTGAAGCTCCCGAGGCGGGGGTCACATGGCCGACGACAGCACAGCAGGCTGCCTCGAAGGCGTTCGGCACATCGCGTCGTCGCCAGACTCTCGCTGAGTCACTCGCAGGCCGTGCGCATGCCGGGCACCGTCATCGGGTCTCCCTGCGGCAGTGCCTTCAGCACCATCACCGCGAGGTCGTCCCCCACGGGCTCCTGGCTGAAGTCGTACACAGCCTGTCGAACGTGATGGGCCACGGCCATGGCGCTCATCCCCGCACACTGACGCAGTGTGGCGGACAACCCATCACCGTCGTCGAACAGCTGATTGCCTCTGCGTCGTTCGGTCACGCCGTCGGTGACACACAGCAGTACATCGCCGGGCAGCAGGTCGAAGGAATCAGCGCTGAACCGCGCGCTGCGGTCCACGCCCAACAGCATCTGCGGTTGGGCGGCGGGCTGCACCGCACCGTCGGCGGACAATCGCAGGGGCAGCGGATGCCCTGCGCTCACCAGGCGACAGCGCGCACCGCCGGCGGTCATGTTCGGTTCCAGTTCCCCGTACAGGACGGTGAGGAAGCGCCCGTATGCATGATCCGCATCGATCGTCAGTCCTTCGGCACTGTCCTCGGTCAAGGCGATGTTGAGGCGCTCCAGGACGGACTCCACACCGTGCCCCTCGCGGGCCAGAAGGCGCACCATATGGCGGGCCAGCCCGGTGATGGACATTGCCTCCGGATCCTTGCCCTGCACATCTCCCAGGAGAAAGCACCAGCGGCTGTCTTCCTTGTGGAAGAGGTCATAGAAATCCCCGCCGACAGTCTGCGACTCTTCGTGTGGTTGGTAGGCGACAGCCACGTCGATACCTGGCACAGGGGGCAGGACTGCAGGCAGTTGCCTACGCTGCAGTGCCTTGCTGATAGTGGTCTGCCGAGCGTACCGGCGGGCCGTAGCAACCGCCTGACCGACAAGCCGGGCCATGTTCTCGACCTGCCGCATCACGCCGTTGTCCTGCACCCCGTCGGCTGCGCCCATCACGAGCACGCCCTGGCACGAGTTGCCCGCCAGAAGCGGGAACGCGAAAGCCGACGTCCGGTCGCTGGCCGACCCCGGCAGCACCGGCAGGGTGAATGTGGTCGTATGCAAAGCGGCCGGGGGCGGCTGGTGTTCCAGCAGCTCCCGCAGGGCTCCTGTGAGCTGTTCCTCCCTGTGCCAGGCACGCGACAACCGCATCCGCCCCCTGTCACCCCTCAGCCATATCGCGCACCAGTCCGCCACACGGGG
>NZ_JBFBBK010000223.1:0-1524 GCF_040682635.1 Streptomyces sp. NPDC051133 | reverse complement strand
CATAGCTCGAGTTGGACGGCCGGCTTCTCGTGGTTGAGGGGCCACTGCGCCCGCCCCTGCCGGGTCGTTTCGATGGCGTACCGCAGATGCGTGCGCGGTCAGCCAGCCGATCGCGCTGGTCGCCGCCGGTGCTGGTCAGTGTGTCGGTGAGGTGGCCGATCGCGTGATCCAGTTCTTCGTCGGCGCGCTGCAGGTAGTCGACGTTCGCTGCGCCGAAGACGTGCATGGCGCGCTCCACGAGGTCGATGAACGCCAGTTGCGGTGATGCCGACCGGCGGTTCCTCACCGAGGATCGCGGCGAGGTCGGCGGTGAAGCAGGTGGTCAGCGCAGCGAACGTGTCGTCCTTGGTGGGGTGGGCTGGAGGGGATCGGTCACGAAGGCCTCCTCAGTATTCCAGGGTGGAGCGTGAAGGGCCGCCGCACCGCCCCCGGCCATGACCGTGCCGGGCGGCATGCGGAGCAGGGCCGATTCGCCCTGCACGGCGGTTAGGAAACGGAATTGAACACACCGTGCGGCTGGTGCGTACGTACGGCCATCCAGGCGCCCCGATACGACCTGCCCATGAGCGGCAGACCCCCGTTGCCAGGAGGTCGAGAAGTTTGAGTCACAAGCGAATACCCAAGCGCAAAACCGCGATAGCGGTGGGCGGTGTCGCGGCACTCGGAGCGGCGGCCCCCCTGCTGCCCAACGCGAACGCCTCGCAGGACAAGAGCCAGGCGCAGGCCACCACCGACGGCGCACAGACCCTGAAGGCCACCGAGGCCTCTGGCCTCGCCGCCCAGCTGCAGAAAGCACTGGGCGATGCCATCACCGGCTCCTACTACGACAAGGGCAAGCAGCAGCTGGTCGTCAACGTGGTCAATAGCGACAACAGCGTCATCGTGCAGGCGAAGAAGGCGGGCGTGGTCGTCCGCAAGGTGAACAACAGCACCGCCGACCTCAAGGCCGCCGCGAAGACCCTGAAGGCCAAGGCGACCATCCCCGGCACCTCCTGGGCCATCGACCCACGCACCAACAAGGTCCAGGTCACCGCCGACAGCTCCGTCACCGGTGCCAAGTGGAACAGACTGCAGTCGACCGTGCAGAGCCTCGGATCCGGCATGGCCACCCTGAAGAAGTCCGCCGGCACCTTCAACACCCTCGCCTCCGGCGGCGACGCCATCTTCTCCCAGGTGCAGGGCGGGGGCGTGCGCTGCTCCCTCGGCTTCAACGTCACCGCCTCCGACGGCAGTCCCGCCTTCCTGACGGCCGGTCACTGCGGGGTGGCCGCCAAGGACTGGTCCGACTCCCAGAACGGGCAGCCCATCGCCACCGTCGACCAGGCCAAGTTCCCGGGCAACGACTTCTCGCTCGTCAAGTACAACGACCCCGCCACCAAGCCGCCGAGCGAGGTCACCGTCGGCAACGGCCAGACCGTGCAGATCACCCAGGCCGCCGACGCCACCGTCGGCGAGACGGTGTTCCGGATGGGCTCCACCACCGGTCTGCACGACGGCCAGGTCACCGGCCTCGACGCCACCGTC
>NZ_JBFBBK010000222.1:0-1539 GCF_040682635.1 Streptomyces sp. NPDC051133 | reverse complement strand
GCTGGCCGGCATGGGCCTGGCCCTGAAGGACAGCCCGCCCGGATTCGACCCGACCACCGCCGCGGACGCCTTCGGCGCCGACGACGACGGGAATTCGGGTTTCATGGAGACCGAACAGTACTGAACGCTGCGCAGGGTGCCGGGGGGAGCCACGGCCTGGCGGAGGATGCTGAGCGCCGTGTCACGGCCGTGGGGATCGCCCCAGATACCGGGACGGGTCAGGCGCATGAGGCCGAAGCCGAGGCGGGAGACAGTCTTCCCGGCGATGGTGATGGTGCCTGCGGAGGTGTCCTAGCAGGGCTCCCTTCAGCATGATCTAGCGCGGAACCCCGGGCGTTCATCCCCGGGAGGAAGCGCTTCTCAAGCCATGGGGTGACCCGCACGGGTGCACGGATTTGCACTGTTGGCCTCAGCCGGGACGTTTCTGATTTTCGGTGTATTCCTTGATGATCGCCAGGGGTGCGCCGCCGCAGGACGCGGCGAAGTAGGAGGGCGACCAGAATTGGTCGCCCGACAGGTACTTGCGAAGGGGTCTGATGACCCTTGGAGGGCCGCGTGATCATCACGGTCTCGAATTCGACGGGTATCAGCCGACCGAGTGCGGCTTGTCTGCGGCGCCGGGTAGGTCCTCTCGATCCAGGACACGGTTGCCATCCGCAATTCTCCACGGGTGGCCCAGGTCCGGCGGTCGAGGACGTTTTTCTGCAGCAGGCTGAAGAAGGACTCCATGGCCGCATTGTCGCCGGCCGCCCCGATTCTCCCTATCGATCCGGCCATCCGGTGATGGTCGAGGACTCGGACGAACTGCCGGGACCGGGACTGTGATCCACGATCGCTGTGCAGAATGCATCCGTCGACGTGTTCACGGCGGCTCACGGCGTTGTTCAGCGCGGCTAGGGCGAGGCGGGAGTTCTTCCGCGCATCGATGGAGTAGCCCACGATCCTGTTGCTGAAGGCATCCTTGATCGCGCAGAGGTACAGCTCACCTTGACCGGTGGCGCGTTCGGTGATGTCGGCGAGCCACAGCCGGTTCGGGCCGGTCGCGGTGAAGTTACGGCTCACGAGATCGTCGTGCACCGGCGGGCCTGCCTTCTTGCCCGGCCACGCCTCTTCCCGAAGACACTCCACCAGCGGTTGTCCCGACAGATCCGCCACGCGGTGCGCTCGGCCATGCCGGCCCCGGCACCACGCGCTTCATCGGCCAGGAACCGGTAGCCGAACTCCGGGTCGTCGCGGTGGGCGTCGAACAGTGCGTTTCGCGCGATACGCCTCCGCCAGCACGACGCCGGCAACCGGCTTGCACAGCCAGCGGTAGTAGGGCTGTATGGCGCGCTTGACCACCCGGCACGTCACCGTGACCGGCACCCCGTCCACGGCCAGCTCTTTCACGAGCGGGTAGATCCTTTTCCCGGCAGATGCGCCTGCGACAGATAGGCCGCGGCCCGGCGCAGAACCTCGTTCTCTTACTCCAGCAGCTTGATCCGCCGACGTGCTTCCCGTAGTTCCCCCGCTCTCCTCGCTGGTCACGCCGGGGTTGTC
>NZ_JBFBBK010000221.1:0-1552 GCF_040682635.1 Streptomyces sp. NPDC051133 | reverse complement strand
GTGGCCATCAGCTCGGTCGGTTCGGCGCCGGGCCCGTAGGCGCGGCTGCGGGTCATCGGTGCCATCACGTGGACAGGGTGACCGGGGCACTCCAGGTGTGGCCGCCGTCCGTGGAACGGCTGAGGTCGACATCGACGTCGTTTCCGGAGCCGATGCCGAGCCACGACACCATCCACACGCCGTGCTTGGCGTCGTAGGCCACGGAGGCGTCACTGGCGGCGGTGTACGGTCCGCCGGTGTTCGTGGTGGAGCTGGGCAGGAAACCATGCGTCCAGGTCTGCCCGCTGTCGGTCGAGGTCGCCCACCCGATGTTGGACGCCCCGCCGTCGGAGACCCGGCCGACCTGGAAGGCGGCGACGACCGTACTGCCGAAACTGTAGGTGTCCGGCTCGACCTCGGTGGCATGCTGAGCCTGTGCGTCGGAGTACGGGTCACTGCTCACCTGGGCCAGGACAGGAGCAGCGGCATGAGGGGCCGTTGAGCCGCTCGCGGGATGGGAGGGCATCGCGAAGGCAGGGGTGGCGAACGCCATCGCCGCGGTCAGGACACTTATGAGTAACGGGGTTCGGGCCCTTGCCGGTCTGGACATGCTTCTCCTCACGGTATGGGTGGGTTCCGGCTGCCGCCGCGACACGGCACGGGATGCTGATGCACCCCCACCGAACGACAGCGCCGAGGCGGGCGACACGGCGCGCCTGCATCAGGGCCACCGTTGGGAAAGCCCGAGCGGCGTACTGGCCGCCCTTGGGAAATGCCGGTGCGGCGTGCCGGTCGCAGGCCGGGAGGAATGCTCTTCGTGCCCGCGGCGTGACAACAGGGCGGCCGTCCCGATCCCCCGTGATGGGCGTGGACAGGCGTGTTACTCCTGACGCCCCCGCGTTCGGTGCGTGGCCGTGCCGGGCACGCTCCCGATCGGCGTTGCCGGCTGCGCCCGTGCCCTCCCGCCACTCAGGGCCGGTGTGCTGAGCATGACCACGCGTCCCCCACATGTGGTGGTGAGACGCCTTCCGACAGACGTGGAGCGTGACACTGAACATCCCTTCAGACAGCCAGGGGACGCCCGGCGGTGGGGGTGAAGGACGTTCACGCAAGGTACACGCGTGCTCGCAAGCCGGAGTCTGGACCCGTACATGACACCACGCAAGGGGTGAAGCCAAGAAGACCGCTTTCGATGACGCTCCCCCGGCCAGCGACCGCGCCCCTGCCGGGCTCACGCCCCCCCCCGGGAGCCACAGTCACCCGGCCCGTCAGCAGCCGGTACGGAACACGTCAGCCAGCATGCCTTCCCCCCCTGCCGGTCAGCATCAGGCCGAGCCAGTGACCCCCACCTTCATTCACCGCTCGACGAGCGATAGCCCGGACCGGCCTATCCCTGGACACCCCCACATCACCCTAACGAGCCGAGATCAGTAACGAGGGATGAGGCGTCGCCGGTGCGGCTGCTCAGGTGACCGCGTGCGGCAGCGCCATGGCGGGTCGGCCCAGGCCCCGAGGCCTGTTCCGCCAGCGGCTCCGCTATCGCCGGTGTTTCAGACCGTAGGGTCTATGGGGC
>NZ_JBFBBK010000220.1:0-1570 GCF_040682635.1 Streptomyces sp. NPDC051133 | reverse complement strand
GAGTCGGCAAGACCCACATCGCCGTCGCGCTCGCGGTCGCGGCCTGCCGGGCCGGCTACTCGATCTACTTCACCAGCCTCGACGACATGGTCCGCAACCTCAAAGCCGCCGAGGCCGCCGGGCGTCTGACGAACAAGCTCGGCACCTACCTGCGACCCAGCGTCCTCGTGGTCGATGAGGTCGGCTACCAGCCCCTCGAACGAGCCCAGGCGAACCTGGTCTTCCAGGTCATCTCCAAGCGTTATGAGAAGGGCTCGATCGTCCTGACCTCGAACAAGACCTTCAGCGAATGGGGCCAGGTCTTCGGCGACGAGGTCCTCGCCACCGCCATCCTCGACCGCCTCCTGCACCACTGCGAAGTGATCTCCATCAACGGCCCCAGCTACCGACTCAAAAACCGCCTCAAGGCCATCGAGCGGGAGAACGAAGTGGCTTGACATCTGGGGACGTTCGTCCGTACGCGACTGGGGAGGAAAGTCCGTACGCCGACACCAGGCGCTGGAAACCGGCCCGGACCTGGACACCGGAGGCGGAATGCCCCAGGTCATCGTCGATGACCACGACCCGATCCGCCAACCAGCCCAGGTCCAGGGCCCGCTGGACCAGCCCGTACTGCAACCGGGTCGACTCTGTGTGATCGATGACCTGCTGCGGCGTCGACTGGCGGACATAGACCACGGCAAGCCGGTCACGGTGCTCCCGCTGGATCTTGCCCTCAGCCCGCTCCCACGGAGCCACCACCGCCACGGAGATCACCGCCGTCCCCGTCGTCCGGAGCCGCCGTCACCATCCGAGCCGCGAGAACACCCAGCACCCCCACTGCCAACTGCCGGTTCAACTCCGGGAGACTCTCCCACGACGGCAACTGGGGGGTTCGCCGGCAACAGGTTCGTCCATGACGCCCCACCACCCTCATCGTCACTGAACTGCCGCTCACGCAACCGCCGCACCGTCTCAGCGGCCCTGAGCAGGCCATTTACCCCGATGACCGGCACATTCCCGTCCACGGAGTCATCTATGCAGGCATTACGGCTTGCTCCTTGAGCACACATTTAGGCTGTTCAAGCAGACGCTGGGCTGGGCCAGGCCGCGGCTGCGCTCGCCGGACGCGGCCGATCGTTGGACCTGGCTCGTGGTCGCGGCGCACACCCAGCTCCGTCTCACCGCTCCGCTCGCCGTGGACCAGCGCCGCCCGTGGGAGAAGAGCACGCGCCCCGGCGCCGCGCTGACTCCGTCGCGGGTGCGGCGGGGGTTTCGGAACATCCGACCGCACTTGGTCAGTCCGGCCCGTGCACCCAAACCGACGCGGCCAGGCCCGGGACGGCCGCCCGGCGTCCCGAACCGGCACCGTGCCACCCGCCACGACGTGGGCAAAACCGTCAAACGACCCGCCACCCTGATCGAACGCGACCAGAACGGATCGACCCGATCACAGCTACCCCGCCAACGAAACCGCGCAGCACCATAAGGAACAAGCTCATGGGTTTCGGCGTCGATCACCACGGTGGCGTAGCGGTGGCGCCGGCGCAGGGCGAAGTCGTCGACGCCGATCACGCGGGGCATCCGCCCG
>NZ_JBFBBK010000219.1:0-1590 GCF_040682635.1 Streptomyces sp. NPDC051133 | reverse complement strand
GGCACGCTTACACCGAACAACTCGGGCTCCTGGAAAGGGCGATGGAGCTGTGGGACAGGTGTCACCGTGCCGCCGTTGTTGAAGATCGCTCCGGGGGGAGCGTAGGCGATGTTGTCGGTGACCGAACTGTTCCTCAGCGTGGCAGTGGAGCCTTGATCGTTGGCGATACCGCCGCCCCGGCCACTTGGGCCGACTGCGCCGTTGGCGAAGACCTTGCTTCCACGGACGGTAAGTGCACTGCCATCGGTGTTGTAGATGCCGCCGCCCAGGCCGTTGACGCCAAGGGCCCTGTTGCCACTGACGATGGTGTCCTTCAGAGTCGTCTTCGTGTGGTCGGCATAGATGCCGCCACCGTCGCCCCCGGCTGTGTTGTTTGTGACCTGGCTGTGGTCGAAGTTCATTGTCCCGCCGAAGTCGAAGATGCCGCCGATGTTGGAGGTTGCCGTGTTTTCGTTGATTCGGCTGCCCACGATCGTCGCTGTGCCGCTGTCCTGATCGATGCCGCCGCTGAATCTTGCGTGATTGTGGCTGATAGTGCTGTCTCGAATGGTCAGGTCACCGCCATCGTTGTCAATGCCTCCGCCTTGCTGACTGGCGAAGTTCTCAGTGATCGTGACCTTGTCAAGTGCGAGCTTAGTGCCGTCGGTGGTGAGCCAGATGCCACCGCCGCGACCACTGATACCACTCGTGGTCTGCGGTACGCGGCCGCCGCGAAGGGTGATTTGCTGAAGAGTCAGCGCGCCGGTGGGGCCCGAGATCTGGAAGATGCGGAACTCTGGTGTCCCCGGATGCGTGCTGCGCCTGATGGTGCTTCCGCTGCCCTCAATGGTGATGCGGGTGGTGATCACTGGCAGGCCATTGTCGTCGTTGTCCGGCGCTGTGAGGGTGTAGGTGCAGTCGCGGGCGAGATGCAACGTGCCGCCACCGGCGGCGTTCGCCTGGGCGATAGCCTGCTTGAGGTCGTCGACGTTGCACCGCACCCGCTTGCCGGGGTCGGAGCTGGTCGGGACAGCAGTGAAGGCCGTTGTGGCAGCCACGGTCATGACAACACCGGTGAGGGCGTGGACTGAACGCATGGAGGATTTCCTGTTCTCGGGTTGGCGGACTCACTGGTTGGATCGCGGCGGACGCCCATTTGAGCGCGAGAGCATGCGTAATTTATTCACCACCGATCTATGTGCGTTACAGCCTGCCGCGCCGTACGTTCGACCGGTCGGGCGGCGAAAATACGCCGAAAGGTTATGTGCTCTCGTTCGGAATGCCATCGGAGAACTACTGAAACAACCGTGACTCTGTCCGTCCGTCACCAATTGCGGCCGTCCAGTCGAGCCGACCTCAGTTACCGGTCCGCCTATAGTTCGCGACGCAAAAACACCGGAATAACTCACTTGCCTGGCGTGGAGTGTTTGTGAGTAAAGGCGCCGCGTGTGCGAGCCGTAACTTCATGACCCGCTGGAATACTAGTCGGTAATCCGTACGCGAAGCCATCGTTGTATCACAGCGAAGTACAACAACCACCGCAACCTCAGCTAGCCGTCAACGGCTCAAATGGGGACTCCAGGGCCATCGTCTTAAACCCCTGATGGCCCT
>NZ_JBFBBK010000218.1:0-1624 GCF_040682635.1 Streptomyces sp. NPDC051133 | reverse complement strand
TGTCTGTTTTAGGCCTCGCCCCGGGGGGGCGTTGTGTGGTGTGGGGCCCCCGCCCGTT
Organism: Streptomyces sp. NPDC051133; assembly: GCF_040682635.1. Taxonomy (NCBI): domain Bacteria; kingdom Bacillati; phylum Actinomycetota; class Actinomycetes; order Kitasatosporales; family Streptomycetaceae; genus Streptomyces; species Streptomyces sp. NPDC051133. Next base: position 1,566 of record NZ_JBFBBK010000218.1, on the reverse strand, counting down.
CACCGGCCTGTGCCGGGGCTGGCTGAAGGCGAGGAAGTGCTCGGCTTTGCTCGTAACGGTGGTGCAGTCGATGGCATCCGGCAAGCCAGGACATCGTGCGTTCGACGGTGTCGGCCCAGGCGGGTCGATGACTCGACGCGCTTGCGGACGATGCGGTGGGTGATGCTCCGTCCGCGTAGCCATCGCCGCAGGTGGGAGCAGTCAGGAACTATCGAGTCGGCCGATGCTCAGCGGCTGAAATCGCCGACAACGTCGAAGCGGAACGGATGCTGTGCGGCGTGGGTTTCAGTGGTGGAGGCCGCCAGCGGCCAAGTGGATGAAGACGGCTGCCACTTGATCCGGAGTGTTCAGGAAGTCTACGTAGCCGCCGACGGGTTCGATGGCTTTGCCGACCACCTCGGCGGCTTTGCGGTCTCCGAAGGCGACTACGCTGAGATGTACTGGGCGTTTGGGGTCTTGCAGTGCTTGCAGTCTGCTGGACAGCTGGCTTGCAGAGGCTCCGCCGGGATCGTCCTGGTTACGGCCGTCGGTGAAGATCATCACTTGGTTCTGTACCCCGGGCCGGTAGTGGTCGCGCGCGTTGGTGTATGCGGCCAGGATTGTGTCATGGAGGCCAGTTCCTGTGGGTCTTGCGTGCATGTTTTTCAGCGCCATGGCGAGGGCTTGCCGCTGGCCGTGGCTCAGCGTCGCCTCTGGGAGAAGTTCGCGATAGTCGTTGGCGCCCTGGAGTCTCACGCCGAACTCCCACAGGCCTAGCCGCGCATCGTTGGGCAGCACGCCGCACAGTGATTGCAAACCTTCGCGCACCAACCCGATCAGGGAAGTGGTCGAGCCGGGTGCCGCTTCCGCCATCGAGCCGGAAACGTCGATCACGATGAGCGCATCGGTACGTCGATCCTGCGGGTACCAGGTGGCGAAGACGTGATCAACATGATGAGCGGCCAGGACGGGAAGAGCCTTCGCGAGCCTCGTCGCGAGCAGGCCGGCGTTCGGGGTCGCAGTACCGTCAGCGTCGCGGAGATGCGCCATGGCGCGGGCTTCTGAGGCTTCGCTTCCGCTGAGTGCCGCCTGCAGCCGTTTCAGGGCGGCGAGACTACGAGCGTCCGCGATTCCGGTGGCCGTGGGCAGCCAGGTGTAGCGGAGTGTGGCTGCGAAGTCGCCCCCCGGCAGGGCGCTGCGCCCTGATGCAGGCGATGCTGCCAAGGTGTACTCGGGTACCAGGCCGACCTCACCGGTCTTGGTTCGCAGCAGCTCGCTGGAAGCCGCCACAGTGCGGGTACGCCGATGAGCCCGGTAGAGCCACAGTGCGGACGCGTCCATGCCCTTGTCGCGCCAGACTGCCTCCGCCGCAGCGCCAGTACCGACAAGACCGTCCCCTGACCCGCCAGGGTCCCGTACGACGAGCCGTAGCTTTCGGGCATCCATCAGCTTCGCAAGTGCCAGCCATGAACCACCGGCAGCTCGCAACCGAGCACCGGTGGCTGCGTCGCTCACCATGTACAGCGGGCTGGTCGCGAGCACCGTGCCCGCACCGGCGGTGTCCTTCGCCAGCCTGACCTCAGGAGC
>NZ_JBFBBK010000217.1:0-1667 GCF_040682635.1 Streptomyces sp. NPDC051133 | reverse complement strand
TTCGGCGTCGGCTCGTTCACCCTCTGCGCGATCGCCAGTAACTACAACGGCTGACACCCCCAGGACCGGCCGGGTACACCGGCCGGCCCACCTGCAGCACGACAGGTTCACCCGCACAAGACAAAGCTGGCGACGACTCGCACACCACCCGGGCTGCGTTACACCACGTGGTCGTCGCAGCGGCGCCGGTAGTGAGCCTTGGCGCCCGGCGAGGCCGTGATGGAGGCTAAGGCCCAGAGATAGCCGACGCGGTTGAGCCGGTCGTTCTACACCCGCCGCCGGGTGATGCTCGACTTCTTGCCGGAGGCCCTGGTGATGGGCGAGGCACCGGCGCCGCTCGCCATAGCTGCACCCCTCCATCCCGTGTAACGGGAGGTCGAAGCGTTGGAGTTGGAGGAATTGCAGCACCTGGTTCTCACCGCCGTCGGCCCGGATATCGACCGGGTCAGCGACACCGAGCCCAGCCAGCTGCCCCCGAGGCTACGGCGCGGCGGTTGAAAAGGACAGCTTCGTCGTACTCCAGCACGTACCGTTCAACCGAAGTTGCGGCAAGCGTGCGATGCAAGTCTCTGAGCTGAGCCTAGAGAGATGCGCAAAAACGCCAATCTTGATCGGAGTCATAAGACTTTTCCAGTTGAGCTACAGCAGACTCTGTTACCGCCCGATACCGATGGCGTCGGGATTTTCATGAGTGAGGACACTGGTCGTCGGGCGGTTATGGCAGATGCTGCCAGCCAGCTCAGGTCATCAGGCCGTCCACGATGTCTGGGAGTGTGACCCTTTGCCACGGGGACGTCCGGGCCGCCGTTGGACTGTGCGGCTCGTTCCGTATGGCCGGCCCGCTGCTGGTGTGTGCGTGATCGACTGTGCCGATCCGGGCTGCGTGCCAATTCCTACGCGGTTCCGGGATCCTGTTCAGGCCCGGGCGGAGGCGCTTCGCCACGTTCGTAACCATGTCGCGCGCATTGAGGTGAAGCCCGACACGCTTTGCCGCTGCCGCCGTGAGTCGTGTGCGTGGCATCCGACGCCGGTCGCCAAGTGTTCAGGCCGGCCGGTTCTTGTACTGATCCCCGATGTGCAGGGCCGAGTGTGGCTGATCGCGGAGACGTGCTCGGCGTGCGCCCGTCAAATGCCTCGATGCAAGATCGTCAAAGAGAGTACGCCGACTACTCGAGCGGATCCGATGAGGACGGCACCATGCAGAAAGGCTCGCCCCGGCCCGTCCACCTGTACCGTCTGCGCCGCTGAGGCCGCTGAGGCCGCTGCACAGGGGGCACCAGAACCACGTGGAGCCAGGTCAGTCTCCCAGCGTGGTTACGGACCGCCCCCTGCCCGTGGAACGGTCCGAAAGGCCTACGCCGCGTACACCGATTTCGTTCTCTCCTACCTCCACAACGCCGGCGTCGGCCGCACTCCTCAGGGCCGGCTACTAGCTGTCCTGGCGCTGCTGCGGATGCGGAATGACGGCGGCGTCCGACTCGTCGCAGAGGACCTCACCGATACCCGTTCAACGCTGACCGAAGAGGCCCTGGAAGAACTGATTGAGGACGGCTGGCTGGAGACAACGGTGGCCGCTGTCCGAGCTGCCGTGGAGAAGCTGGAGCTCGAGGGTGACGAGGCGACCGGCGCCAACGCCGTGAAGCTCGCGCTGGAGGCCCCGCTCAAGC
>NZ_JBFBBK010000216.1:0-1674 GCF_040682635.1 Streptomyces sp. NPDC051133 | reverse complement strand
GGACGACGGCGTCATCCCCGGGTACGGCGCGGTGGCGCGCAAGCGGTAACCCGCCGTCGTACGAGTACGACGCCGTTGGCGTCGACGCGTTCTTCGGTCCCTATCTGCGGGCAACGGCCGCGCATCCCGAACTGGTTCCGGGGACCGGAGTCCGGCGGCGCGGCACATGGAAGCTGTACGGCGGTGTGGCCCTGGAGTGTTCCCTGTACGCACAGCTGCCGTTCACGATCATCGGCATCGGCCCGTCGAAGCGCATCGTCTTCCCGATCGTCTCCCGCGAGTGGCCCATCGCCGAAGGCAGGATCCCGGCTCGCCCCTGAGGTCGCATCAGTCACATCGAAGGAACTGGGGTCCCAGGGTGGTTCGCGGGGCACCCCCGCCGCCTTCTGGGCCCGTAAGTCATGCGCGCTCCGGGGCGGCGCATGGGGGAGAACTGGGATCGTCACGACCGTTTGGCCCCAGTGAGAAGGTGTATGCCCGGCGGCTCCCACTGATCGTTTGCGCATCAGTCGTAATCGAGTGCTGTTGAACAGTCTCGCATCGCCTCGGCCGGGGGCGCTCGTTGAGCTGGCGGGCGACTTGCACGAGGCCACTGAGCTTGTGCGGTTCCCCTGCGGCCGGTCGCTGTACGAACCGCGCCCTGGCGAGCCTGACTCATCGGGCCCGGGTGTGAGCTGCCACTCCTGTTGCTCCGGCGACACTGCCGGAAGCTCGCCCACAGCTCAGCGCGGGAGCCAAAGCGGGACGTGTCATCGCCCGCTCACCCGTCCACGAGTAGGCCGACGTCCTGCTGCACGTCGTCTTTTGTTGCGAAGTCCATAAGCGGCTGCGGAACCACCCTGTTCGTCACGCCCTCTGAATGGGCGACTACCAGGGGACGTGACAGATCGGGGATCTCATGCACACCTTCTCCCGCAGGAGAACACTCGGCCTCGGCCTCGGCGCCGGCGCCGCGGCCGCCGTCGGGCTTTCGGGCTGTGGCAGCCTCACGTCGTCGGACGACCCAGAGCACAGCGGCGGTTCCGGCTCGGGCGGGGGATCGAGCGGCAAGAGTACGGCGAAGCCCCTGCGCTTCATCGGCGACGGCTCGACGTCGTTCACCGGCACTCAGCCCTTCCAGCCCGCCAAACCGGTGCCGCTGGAACGTGGCGAGACCCCGCCGCAGTTCGTCATCTTCTCCTGGGACGGGGCTGGCGAGGTCGGTAACGGCCTGTTCCCGCGCTTCCTGGACCTCGCCAAACAGTACGGCGCGCACATGACCTTCTTCCTCTCCGGGCTCTACCTGCTACCGGAGGACAAGAAGCGCATGTATCTCCCGCCGAACAACCCGCGGGGCGCCTCCGACATCGGCTTCCTGAACAACGACCACATCAAAGCCACGCTCACCAACGTGCGCCGCGCCTGGCTCGAGGGCCACGAAATCGGCACCCACTTCAACGGTCATTTCTGCGGCGGCTACGGCACGGTCGCGAACTGGACGCCCAAGCAGTGGCGCAGCGAGATCGACCAGGCGAAGGCCTTCGTGAAGCAGTGGAAGACGAACACCGGCTGGCATCACCTGGACCCTATGCCGTTCGACTACGACAAGGAGCTCGCCGGCGGCCGCACCCCCTGTCTGCTCGGCCAGGACCAGCTGCTGCCCACCGCCCGTGAGCTCGGTTGGCGCTACGACGC
>NZ_JBFBBK010000215.1:0-1733 GCF_040682635.1 Streptomyces sp. NPDC051133 | reverse complement strand
CTAGTGCAGCGCCGCATTGATCTTGCGGGGGTCATGCGGCTTTAAGTGGGGTGCCGTCGTAGGTCCAGCGGAACGGCTGAGCCTCATCGTCGTAGGCGAGGGTGAAGTTGTGGATCTGGTCGATTAGGTCCTGGCGCGAGGTGAACTCACCGCGTCGCAGCAGTCGGCGGGCCAGGATCGAGAAGAAGATCTCGACTTGGTTGAGCCACGAGGCGTGTTTGGGCGTGTGGTGGACGGTGAATCTTGGATGCGCTGCCAGCCAGGCCCGGGTCGCCTTCGAGACATGGGACGACCCGTTGTCGAGTACCAGGTGGATGGTCAGGGCCGGGTCGATGCTTTGATCCAGCAGTCGCAGGAAGCGGATGAAGGCGGCCGAGTTGTTGCGGGTGATGTCCTCGGCCAGGACCTGCCCGGTGTGCACGTCCAGGGCCGCGACGATGGAGGCGGTGCCGTGCCTGCGGTACTCGAACTCGCGCCGCTCGATCTGGCCGGGGCGGGCCGGCCGGGTCGGATGACGTCGCGAGCGAGCCTGCATCGCGGTCTTCTCATCCACACTGAGCACTATCGAGTGGGGCGGGCGGCGCAGGTAGAGCGCGCACACCTCGGTGGCCCTGGCGTAGAAGTCCGGGTCCTCCGGTCGGGTGAGCCAGCCCCGCACCAGGTGCGGTTTGAGATCCAGGTCGGCCAGGATCCGCCCGACCTGGGACGCTGAGATCCCGGTAGAGGCCAGGCGATGAGCGATGGATCGATGGGTCCACTGGCTGTCGGTGTCGGGCCGGGCGGAGGTGACGGTGGCGACGATGGCCAGGTGCACGTCGGGGCCGTAGCGGCGGGCGCGGCCCGGGCGGGGCCGGTCCTCCAGCGCGGCCATCCCCTCGGCGGCGAACCGCTTGCGCCAGCGCCGCACGGTGTCCAGATGCAGGCCAAGCGCGCGGGCAACAGCCGCGTTCGCGTCACCGTCTGCATAGGCCAGTGCGGCCCGGGCCCGCTGCACCCGGCGCAACGGCGCAGTCCGCGAGCGCGTCAACTCCTCCAGTAACGCGCGCTCTTCACTGCCCCAGGCCACCTGGAACGGACTTTCCACGGCACACGCCCCCACTCCCGCGGCTCTATCAGTGGCGTTGATCATTGTCGTCGGCGAGGGCCACACGCCCGCCGGAAGGCGGTGAGGATGGGTGGCAGGATGGCCGCCATGGCGAACAGCAGGAGTGCGAAGCCGGCCTCGCGGACGGCGCCGAGCAAGACCGTCCACAAGATCAAGATCACCTTGCGGGACTCCCGGCCTCCGATCTGGCGCCGCCTGGAAGTGCCGTCCGGCATCACCTTGCGCCAGCTGCACGACGTCATCCAGGCCGCTTTCGGCTGGGAGGACTACCACATGTGGGCCTTCGAAAGCGGACGGGACCGATACGGCACTGCCGACCGTGACCTGGGCATCCGCAGCGCCGCCTCCAAGCAGCTCCGCCAGGTCGCTGCCCGCACCGGCGACCGGCTCCGCTACACCTACGACTTCGGCGACGACTGGGAACACGACATCCTCATCGAGGACATCACCGAGCCCGAGCCGGACACCGCTTACCCCCGATGTCTCACCGGCCGCCGAGCTTGCCCGCCCGAGGACTGCGGCGGCATGTGGGGATACGACTACCTCATCGAGATCCTTGCCGATCCCCACCACGAAGAACACGAAGACCGCCTGGAATGGCTGGGCCTTGACTCTGCCGACCAGTTCG
>NZ_JBFBBK010000214.1:0-1740 GCF_040682635.1 Streptomyces sp. NPDC051133 | reverse complement strand
GTCCCTGCACGGGACCAGAACACCAGATTGATCACGACCTCACACAGGCCCTAGTGAGGTGGTTCCGTCGGCAGCTCGCCCCGCTGGCCTAGAACGTAGACGGTCGGAGGATCGTCACGATTGATGATGCCGGTCAGGTACGACGGGGCGATCAGCTCATCGAAGACGAAGCGGCGCTCCTCGGCTGAGAGACGGCGGTAGTCGATTCCCGGGAGCGCGCCGGCAGGGCTGAGCGATGCACCGTACCGGCCCGGCGGCGAGCGCCGCCGCCCGCCTGGTGTCCCGCTGGACGGCCAGGCGCTCATCCTCGCCGGGCAGATCCCGGTACACCCGCACCTCGGTATGAAAGGCAGCCGGCTCCTGTGCGGTCCACGGACGTAAACGCCCACTGGCAACGGCACGCTCAGCGGCAGGTTGGTGCCGCCACACGCTGCCGACGAGCTCGTTGTCGTACAAGACAGTGCCGTCGCGCCGGACCACGGTGATCCGGTCGGCCAACTGCTCGGCGTCGACGACCGCAAGGGTGGAGAGCATGTTCTTTGTGAGGCCGCCGCGGGCTCGGGCGGCCGGTATGTGCCGTGGAGGAAGCGCAGAACTCCGTCGGATCGGTGAGGGCGGATTCGACGACCGCATCGAACCGGCACGCTCGCATGTGCCTTTCGTCCTCGGCCTACCGGCGGCTCGTGTCCGGTCGGACCGTTGCGCCGACCGTACGGACGTTAGCGGCAAGCAGAGCGGCGTAGTGGCGGTGGACAGGCTTGTGAGATCCCGGCAAATGCGCACCGCCCCTCCGCGCATCGTGAGCGCTGCCCGATGAGGTCGCCGACCCGGTCTTTCCGGCGCCGGGCTGGCCTGCGACGACCACCACGACCGACTGCTCTTGTGACACGGGCTGGCGAGCAGCCGCCGGCCGGGATAGCGCCATCCCTTCCCCATCTCGATCACACACGCGAGGGTAAAATCAAGGTTAAAATAAACTCAAATCCGAGGTTAAGTCCTGCTAGTGTTCGGGGTGGAGGTAAAGCATGCCGACGGAAGACGAGCTGTTCGCTGCTGTGGACGCGCTACTCGCTGGCGAGCCGGAGATGCCCGGGCCCGCTGAGCGAGCCCGGCTGCGCGAGGCGGCAGGGATTACGCAGACCCGGCTCGCGCAGGTGCTGCAGACGACGACGCAGACCGTGAAGAACTGGGAGGTCGGCCGCTCCGAACCGCGCCCCCCACGCCGCCAGGCCTACCAACGGCTACTCGATGGATGGGCGGAGCGGTTCCCGGCCGGTCACGACTCCGCCGCCCGGGACTCAGTGGCGCCCCAGACGTTCACCAACCAGGCCACCCCGGCTGAGAATGCTCCGCCCACAGGCCTAGCCCTGGACGCCGTAGCTTCGCCCGAGAACACCCAGACCGCCCCGGCTCCCGCCGCTGCCGAGCGGGCAGCGCCGCCGCGTCCGGCGCCCACCACCAGGAGTACGTCGACGTCGCGCCGCCCGGCCACGGTGAAGGCGGACCCCGCCAATACATCGGCGGGCAGCGCCGATCCGCGCTTCGAGAACGGACCGCTCGCGGTCATCGATGTCGACGCCGACGGGCAGGTGCTGGCGTACTGCGTCGGCGGCCTGGTCCTGGACGTGCCCGCCAAGTCGATCCCGGCCCTTGTTGACTGGACGCTGAAGGAGGCGAAGCTCGGGCAGCCGAAGCTGTCCGGGCCAGGCAAGGACTGCGACCCGCTGCTCGTGCTTACCG
>NZ_JBFBBK010000213.1:0-1740 GCF_040682635.1 Streptomyces sp. NPDC051133 | reverse complement strand
TCGACGAGCCGGAAGACACAGCTGAGAACGGAGCCGGGAACGGCCTGCTGAAGCAGGATCCGCAGCCCTCGCGCCGCCCACCCCGGCTGCGACGCGGCACTCCCCTCACGCACACGCTGCCGCTCGCCCAGCGCCCAGCGCCCAGCGCCCCGCGCCGGGCCCCATACCGGACAGCGCGTGGAATTCGCCACAATGTGCTCACTAAGCAGCGCGAATGCACCAAAATGGTCGTTTGCAGCTGGTTGCACCCCCCGGTGGCCAGCTCCAGGATTCAACGACCAGCGGCATGGGAGAAGCGTTTGATCACGGCACGCAAGCGACACACCGGGCTGATGACCTCGGCCGGCGTACTCGGCGGCGTACTCGCCCTCACGGCCTTCGGCGGCACCGGCCACGCCGCCACCGGCGGCAACGACACCGGGAACCAGCCGCAGGCACAGACGCAGACACAGACGCCGTCGCAGACGCAGGCACAGGCACAGGCGCCGTCGCAGTCGCCGTCGCCGTCGCCGTCGCAGAAGCAGGCAGGTCAGGCGGACACCCAGGACGCTTCCGACGCCCGAATAGTGATCACTCCTGGACCAGGTGCCTACAACGTCGGGACCGACGCCCCCGTCCAGGTCGCCGTCAGCAAGGGCAAGCTCACCAAGGTGACCATGACCGCCGTCGCGACCGGTACCGAGGTTCCGGGCACCCTGTCCGGGGACGGCACGGCCTGGCAGGCGACCGGCCGGCTGGACCGGGCCACCAAGTACCAGGTCACCGCGGAGGCCGAGGACGCCAAGGGCCGCCCCGTCACCGGGAACGCCACGATCACCACGGTCTCCCCGGCCAACGACTTCATCGGGCACGTCTCCCCCGAGGACGGCTCGACCGTCGGCGTGGGCATGCCGGTGACGGTCACCTTCGGCAGGGCGGTCGGCGACAGGGCCGCCGTGCAGTCGCAGATCCAGGTCAACTCCAGCAGCGGCCAGCAGGTCGTCGGTCACTGGCTCAGCGGCAACCGCCTGGACTTCCGCCCCGAGACCTACTGGAAGCCCGGCTCCACCGTCACCGTCACGCTCAACTCCCACGGCGTCCGGAAGACCGTCACGTTCAAGATCGGCCGGAGCCAGGTCAGCACCGTCGACGCCAAGACCAAGCAGATGACGGTCGTCCGGGACGGCAAGACGATCAAGACCATCCCGATCTCGTCCGGCAGCGCCGAGCACCCGACGTACAACGGCCGGATGGTGATCTCCGAGAAGTTCAGGCAGGTCCACATGAACGCCGCGAGCGTGGGCCTCACGGAGAAGGACGGCAAGCCCTCGTACGACATCAAGGCCGTACCGCACGCCATGCGCCTGACCGACTCGGGCACGTTCATCCACGGCAACTACTGGGGTGCCGACTCGGTCTTCGGCAAGGTCAACACCAGCCACGGCTGCGTGGGCCTGAAGGACGTCAGGGGCGGCGGCGACGGCAAGCAGCCCGCCGCGTGGTTCTTCGACAACTCGATGATCGGCGACGTCGTGACCGTGAAGAACTCCAGCGACAAGACCAAGCTGGCCCCGGGCAACGGCCTCAGCGACTGGAACATGCCGTGGAGCCAGTGGGTCGCGGGCGGCGCGACCGGCTGACGCCACACCCCTCCGGGCAGACGAAGCCTGATCCCTTCCGCCGGGCGGCGGCCGAAACCCTGTCGGGGAAGCCGTCCGGGCTCACCGCCACGCCGAACGGACGGGCGCCGACGGTGATGGT
>NZ_JBFBBK010000212.1:0-1745 GCF_040682635.1 Streptomyces sp. NPDC051133 | reverse complement strand
CCGGTAGCCGGCCGAGAGGGCCTCCAGGGCGGGCAGCTTATGCGCCGCACCACCACAATCAGCACCGCCGGATGCTTCGGCTCCCTGGCCCACTGGGCCTTGGGTGTTGCTGCAGAGCCCGCGCAGGACCATCGTCCGTGTCGGTGGACCACGTTGCCTACTTGTGATCTGCCGATCCATGGGACTGGAGGCCGGCCGACGGATCGCGGCGTAGGCTCCGCGTACATGCACCGCACCCTGACGGAGTACGCCCGGTGCCTCTACGGCGACGAATACGGCGCCACGCCGGAATGCAGCCTCGAACACCGGGAGTCCTGCTTCGTCGAGGAAATGACGTTCGCTGACGCGGAGGCGATTCTCGCCATGCTGCGTGAGCTGTGCCCGCACGTGGTTGACGGACATCTGCCGGTCTGGGTCCGGAATCTGGCGTATCGGCTGGTCCTCTTGCAGCGATCGGACGAGCCGGCGCTCCTGCGGGAGGCCGCCGAGAATTTGTGGCGGCACGGCCCGGATTGGGACGACATCGCAGCCGATCTGATCAGACGGGCAGACGCTCTCGAAATCAACTGATCAAGCACAACTCAACCATCGCAATAGGCGTAAGCCTGTCACCACGATTTTGACAAAGTGCAGGGTCGGTCGGCGCGAGTTTGCGTCTACCATGACGGTTAGTAGGCATCGGAGTTGCAGTCGGCCGCCGCCGAAGCGTGCCTGACGCTCCGTGTGACTGTCGACGTTGGGTGCAATGTGAAAATTACCCGTAAGTCAGTGGCTACATCTATCGCTGTAACGGCCGCAGCCCTTTGCGCGGCCTTCGGTGCCAGTCCAGCACACGCTGCCGACCCGGCCACTTATTCGACGCCGTCTCAACCCATTGTCAACTGCAGCGAAACAGAGATGGCCATAGACGGCAGGTTCCATATACCTCCTTTTTCGGTGGGCATGCCATACGTTGTCGGCGATGCTCATCCCGTCATGATCGGACCTGGCCAGTACAAGTTCGTCAGGGAAGTGGCTGCGATGTGGTATCAGCCCTTGAGTAATACCGCGAAGATGACGTGTCTCGTCCATCCCGGAACCCGCCCAGCCCCATCACCCTCTGGGCAGCATCATCGCCAACCCCCCCAGCCAACACCCCACCCATAACTAATCGCTGGTGCTGGTGCAGGGCCGGGCTCTGCAGATGTCGGACGGCCTTGTTCTTCGTGTTCGGTGTGCCCGCGGTGAAGTTGCGGCGCCTGTGGGGCGTCAATCGCCGCAAGAAGGGTGCCGCCCACACGTTGCCCGCGCTGAAGCCGATCCCCGATCTACGTGCCCCTGGACAACTTGCCCGCCCACAGAGGCACCGGGGTGAAGCACAGGGCGCCGTCGGGCCGGGCGGCACGGTGACCTACGCCTCCTGGGTAAACCCGATCGAAGCCCACTTCGGACCCCTTCGACAGTTCATCATCGTCAACTCGAACCACTCAACCACACCGTGCAGACTCGGGCCCTGCACTCCTACCTGGGTTGGCGTAACGCCAACGCCCGCCACTGCGACGTCCTGGCCGCCGAACGCCGCGAGCGCGCCCGCATCCGAAGTGAAAAGGGCATCCGCGCGCACTCGGCCGGCAGCACCAGGTCGGTGAGGTCCTGGGGCGGACGCCCCTCACCACCGCCGGCCTGATGCGGGGCATGCCGCCCTCACCCGCTGGCTGTCAGTCTGACGAGAGCATGATGGGCCTGCGCACCTGGGCGCACACAGC
>NZ_JBFBBK010000211.1:0-1783 GCF_040682635.1 Streptomyces sp. NPDC051133 | reverse complement strand
CAACGAGCCTTTGGGAGTCTGGTCACACCGCGACCCTGCGAAATGATGAAGGCCGGTTCGTCGAGGGGCGTCTCCGGGGCCGCGACCGCTATCACCGGGGCGGACGCCGGCACGCCGGCCGACGCCCTCCACAAGCCGGCCCGGATGCACAGGTGCCTCGCTCCGCACGCCAGGGGCGCAGCGGGGAAAGCCCGGGCCGCTCCGGCCGTGGCCGGAGTACTGGCACTGCACTCCGGCGGAGGTGGTTCCCTTCTCGCGAAGCCGGTGTCGTCCAGGATCAACCCACTGTCTGCCGCGCTGAGTTGTTCGGCGACGTACGTCTGCAGGTCGTCGTACAGGCCGTGCAGGGTGGCGTGGCCGGCGTACTCGGCGAGCTGCCAGCTGTTGTTGCGGCCCACCAGGGCCGGGCAGTCCGCGTGCGTAGTCACGCATCCGCCGCCGGGTCTCCACACGGCAGAAGCGGGCCCCGGTCTTCAGAAACAGTTCCTCGAGTCCCAAGTCCCCGGCATTCGTCGGCACATCGTGGATCACGACGGCGGACTGCTCGCCGCGCTGTCAGTACATGCGGTGCGGGCACCCTTTGGTGGGACGGCCAGCCCAATTTGGTAGTGACAGCGGCGGGCGACGGCCTGGAGGTGTCTTCTCCAGGCCGACCATTTCAACTGCCCGAGCCGAAGCCCGTCTACCCGGCCGCGAAGCGCGAGGTCGGGCAGACGCACATGATTGGTCGACGCCCTCACCCGCGAGATGTTCGCCCAGGTCGAGGATGCCTTGGACTACCTCGAATCCTGGGCCGACGACTAGACGGTCGGGCTGCCGGACCTCGGCGGCCGCTTCGCCCTCAGCCTCGCCGAGGACCGCAGCCGCTTCGCCGGACACCTCGCCGGAGTGAGCGAGGACACCGAGAACGGGCACCGCCGCTACGAGAACCTCGACAAACTGCCCTGCCCCGTCATCTCCGTCGCCCGCTCACCGCTGAAGGACGGACCCCGAGGACCTCCTCGTCGCCCAGTCCGTCGTCTTCTCCACCGAGGTCGTCATGTGCGACCGCGGCGACATCCTCACGCCCGCCCCGCCCTGGTGATCGGCTTCGGCACGCTCGGCTCCTCGATCGCCCGGCTCCCGCACGCCAAGGGCGTCCAGGTCGCCACCGGGGCGGACGGCGGCCATGCGGCTCAGCCGGACCGTGCAGTGGCCGGGGGCCTCGCGCTACGTTGGGGCCGTGGCCGGCTGCGGGACGGGCTAGCGGCGGCGCAGCAGCAGTCGTCTCGCCGGGCACTCCACCTTCTCGTAGAGCAGCCAGGACAGACCCAGCGACAGGCCGAACGCGAGCGTGGTGACGGTCGCCCCCGCCAGCGGACCGAAGTGCGGCTTCGTGCCCAGCAGGTTGGTCGCGGCGCGCAGCACCAGCAGGTGGATCATGTAGAAGGCGAAGGACAGTTCCCCGAGCCGCACCAGCCGGCGGTGCCGCCACAGCGAGGGCAGGCCCTGCAGGTCCGCGATGGCCGCGGCCGGGATGAGCAGGACGAATCCGGCGAGCGTGCACACGGTGGCGGAGTAGCCGGGCGCGACCTGGGGGACGAAGAAGTAGCCGATGATCGTCAGGGCGAGCGACGCCTCCAGACCGGGCCCGCGCCACCGGCCCAGCAGCACCAGCCGCGCCGCGATTGCGCCGAGCACGAACTCGGGCAGCCGGGCGGCGGGGAACGAGTACAGCGTGTACGTCCACCTGTGGTGGGCGTCCGTCGTGCGGTTCCTTCGACACCTGTGATCCGCGTCTCAA
>NZ_JBFBBK010000210.1:0-1827 GCF_040682635.1 Streptomyces sp. NPDC051133 | reverse complement strand
CCCCAGCAGCGACCGATCAGCTGCTGCGCGGCATTTCGATCAGTGACCGTGACGTACTTCCGGGGTTTATGCGCAGGGCAGTGGAGGACGTGGAGATCGGCGGCGTGTTGATCCGGGCCGGGAGCCTGGTCGCTGCGGACACGGTGACGGCCAACCTGGACCCTGACGTCTACCCGGAGGATTGGAGTGCCCATCCCTTCAGCGCACCAGACACGCCGCACCTGGCGTTCGGCGCAGGCCCGCACTACTGCCTGGGCGCCTGGCTGGCGAGGATGGAGCTGGAGCTGGCCCTGCACCGGCTGCCCAAGCGGCTGCCCGAGCTGCGGCTGGCGGTGACCGCGCACGACATCGACTGGCGCCGGGGCCTGCTCACCCGCAGTCCGCAGACCCTGCCGGCCATCTGGTGATGGTGCGGCCGGCGACGGAATCGTCAGCGTGATCACACGTGCCGATCCGCCACCGGCCGCTGTGTTCCGGTTCATGCGGCAACACCGCTTCCCAGCGAAGGCGAATGATCTCCGAGTCCTTCGTCGTGAAGCCGCTGGGCGGCCTCGTTCGCCGCGGATACGCCCGCGACTTCCTGTTCACCTGCACAGCCTGAGCCCAAGAGGGTTGAGCCGGCGTCAAGTGTTTCTTTCCCTCGTCCACGCAAGCGTGCTTGTCGGCGCACTATGAGCCTGTATGTGCAGGCGTCAGGTTTTCGTCGGAGTTACTTTTCGCTCGCTGATTTGAATAGGTGAAACTCGTCATATGGCTCGTTCCCTGGTCGATTTCCTGACTACGTACGCCTGTCTGCAGCCCGACCGTACCGCCTACCGATACCTCGTGACCGGCGACAGTGACGGCGAGACGCAGGAGATCTCCTACAAACACTTGGCCCGCCGCTCCCGGGCCGTGGCCCCCTGGCTCCAGGAGGGCGGCCTGGCCGGCTCCCGCGCCCTGCTGCTGTTCCCGCCCGGTCTCGAGTTCGTCCCGGCCTTCCTGGGCTGCCTGGCCGCAGGCGTGGTCGCCGTGCCGGGCGTGCCCCCGCAGGGGCGGTCGCAGAACCACCGTGCCCTGAACCGGATGAAGCGCCTGGTCGCCGACGCCGATGCCAAGGTGATCCTCGGCAACCGCGAAGTGATCAGCGCTCTGGCGGCGTGGACGAAAGACGTCCCCGGGCTGGAGGAGGTCCTCTGCGTCGCCACCGAGGACATCCCCGACGAAGCGGCCGGTGTCTGGCGTGAACCCGACCTCGCCGACGATTCCGTCGCCTTTTTGCAGTACACCTCCGGCTCCACCTCCGCTCCGCGCGGTGTGATGGTGACCCACGGCAATCTCCTCGACAACGAGCGGATCATCACGGAGCAGATGGGTCACACCCCGGACAGCCTCGCCGAGTACGGCCACGAGCTGTTCGTCAGCTGGCTGCCCGTGTACCACGACATGGGTCTCATCGCTCCGATCCTGAACACCCTGTACCTCGGCGCCACGGCCACCCTGCTCTCGCCGCTGCACTTCCTCCAAGACCCACGGCGCTGGCTCACCGCCATCAGCCGCTACCGCCCCTACACCAGCGGCGGCCCCAACTTCGCATACGAGCTGTGCATGAAGCACGCCACGCCCGATTTCGTCGACACCCTCGATCTGAGCAGCTGGCGGGTAGCCTTCAACGGCGCCGAACCGATACGGGCCGCCACCCTGCGCCGCTTCACCAAGACCTACCACGCGGCCGGCTTCCGCCGGGATGCCTTCTATCCCTGCTACGGCCTGGCCGAGGCCACCCTCATGGTCACCGGCGTCACGGCGGGCACCCCGCCGACGGTGCTCCAGGCCGACGCGAGCGGC
>NZ_JBFBBK010000209.1:0-1835 GCF_040682635.1 Streptomyces sp. NPDC051133 | reverse complement strand
ACCACAGCCTGGACATCCTGGATGAAGCAGTCACCGCCGAGCTGGGGGAGGAGTTCCTGCGGCTGCTGGAACAGGTGGTCGAGGCTCCCGGGGCGTCGGTGCGGGCCGGCGAGCCGACCCCCGGCCGGTCCGAGGCCGCCCCGTCCACCGCGCCCACCCCGCCCCGCCCGATCCTCGCCCTGGCCGCCACCTTCGCCTTCGGCAACCTGCCCTTGATGTGCGAGGCCGCCGTCAACGACGGCGCGCCCGAGCCCGGCTGGACGGTCGCCGAAGCGCCGTACCACCAGGTGCTCGCCGCCCTCCAGGACCCATCCGGCGTGTTCACCGACCCCGCGACCGCCGTGGGCGTGATCCTGCTGAGGGCGGCGGACCTGGAACGCTTCGGCCCGGTGGACGACGCGCTCCTCGCCGAGCTGCGCACCGCCTACCCGGCCGCGCTGCAGACCCTGGCCGCGCGCACCCGCACACCGCTGATCGTCGGCTTCCTGCCGTCCGAACGCCAGGAGGCCCGCCTCACCCACTGGGAGCGCGAGATCGCAGCGGACCTGGCCGGCCTGCCCGGCATCGCGGTGCTCGGCCCCGAGGACTTCACCTCGCATCATGCCGTTGGGGAACGCTTCGACGAGCGGACCGAGCGGCTGGCCCATCTGCCGTTCACCGCGCGTTTCCAGGCAGCGGTGGCCCTGTGTCTGGCCGAGGTCGTCCGGGCGGTGCGGCGCCCGGCGCCGAAGGTGATCGCGGTCGACGGCGACGAAACCCTGTGGGGCGGCGTCGCCGGCGAGATCGGTCCCGAGGCCGTCGACCTGACCGGTCCGCGCGCCCTGCTCGCGCGCAGGCTGCTGCAGTGGCGGGAGGCGGGCGCCCTGCTGGCGCTGGTCAGCAACAACGACGAGGCCACCGTCCGGGCCGTCCTGGATCGCCCCGACAGCCTGCTGAAGCCGGAGTACTTCAGTGTGCTCTCCGCCGCCTGGGGTCCGAAGCCGGACCGCCTGGCCGAGGCGGCGCACACCCTCAACCTCGGCCTGGACAGCTTCCTGTTCCTCGACGACAACCCGGCCGAGATTGCCCGGATGCGTGCGGCACTGCCCCAGGTGTTGTCGGTCACCTGCCCGGCCACGGACGAACTGAAGGAGTTTCTGACCCAGTTGTGGCCACTGATTCCGGCGGCGGCGACGGCCGAGGACGTGCTGCGGGCCGGCTTCTACGAGCAGGAGCGGGCACGGGACGCCGTCCGTGAACAGACCGGATTCGAGGAGTTCCTCGCCCAGCTGCACCTGGAGGTTGAGGTCCGGGCCCTGTCCGAGGACGACGTGGAGCGCGCGGAGCAACTCGTGCGCCGTACCAATCAGTTCACCACACACGCCCGGTCGGCCGACGGCGGCGATGTCGCCCGATGGCGGGAGAGGGGAGAGGTGTGGACGGCTGCGGCCCGAGACCGGTTCGGCGACTACGGCCAGATCGGCCTTCTCGCCCTGCGCGTTGAGGGCGGTCGACTCGACGTACTGGCCTGGCTGATGAGCTGCCGCGCACTCGGCCGTGGCGTCGAGGAAAGCCTGTTGCAGTGGCTCGCCGGTCGTGCCGAGCAGCTGGGCTGCACCGAGGTGCGGCTGAGGGCAGAGCGCACGGACCGCAACATGCCCGCCCGTCGGCTGCTGGCCGCGCTCGGCGACGGTCAGGAAGACCGTCCGGAGGCCGTGGTCACCCCGGACGAGCTGCGGGCGTTCCGCTCCTGGAAGCGGACGTGAGGACGGCGGCAGAAGCGATGGAAAAGGACAGCGCACATCGTGGAGGGCTCTGATGCTTGACATGAACGAGGATTTCGGGCCGCAGGGCAC
>NZ_JBFBBK010000208.1:0-1836 GCF_040682635.1 Streptomyces sp. NPDC051133 | reverse complement strand
GCTGGACCCCTGCCTGGCTGGGCGCCCCCGGCGTGGTCGAGGCGGGCCCGATCGCTACACCAGTCGGACTGGTGCCGACGGGGATGGTGGTGGTGGCGGTGTCGATCACCGACACGGTATTCGAGCGGTGGTTGGCGACGTAGGCGAAGGTGCCGTTCAGGGCGGCTGCGGCCGCGTGCACACCTCGCCCGGCAACTGCCGTACGAGAATGGTTCTTGGCCCGGTGGCCACCCGAGCCGCCCTGGGCCGCTGCGTGCACGGCCGGCAGCACCACCAGCCCAGCCAGGACAGCGAATGCCGCCGCCAACCGGCCCAGCCACACCCCCCACCGCCTTCCGCCCCGGCTTCCCTGAAGCCACAACGGGGCTACGTCCACATGGCGTCTGTTCACTGCTGTCTCCTGATCTCGAAACGACGCCGGCCTCAGTCCGTCATGTGCCGGGCACGGCGAGCAGAAAGACCTAGATCACTAAAGAAGTGATATGTGCTATATTGGGGAAATAGCAGCTTTTGGGTTTAGGTCGGTTCTGAAACCCACGGCGAATGCCCACCCTGCTCCAGGGCTCGGCTGCGGCTGGGTGAGGGACCGCTCAGAGAACTCCTGGCGCAGGTAGGTCCGGTGGCTGCCGAGGCCACACCCGGCGCGTTCTGGCGCGGGTTACGGCTGATGGTGGTCGACGGAATGGTGCTGGAGACCACAGGCACTCAGGCGAACGCGGACTTCTTCGGCCGGCCGCGCAAGCGCCCGGGACAGACCGTTGCGTATCCGCAGTTACGTGTTGCGGCTCTGATCGAGTCCGGCACTCATACGATCGTTGACGCAGAGATCGGCACGTATCACACCGGCGAGGGCGGTCGGCCCTTGGCGAGGACAGCTGGGAGCTCTGACGACCGCAAGGCGGAGCTGCTGCGCGCGGTCGGTGGAGCGCCGTGCGGCGGTGTCTGAGGCAGCCGGGGTGAGCGGCGGCTGCCCGCTCCTTTGATGTGGTAATCCCGCCTTTTGAGTGAGGCGTCTTTCAGGGGTGTCCGATAGCGTGGGGGGACTGGGGTGAGGTCGATTTGCCGGGGCAGGTGAGCGGCGTGAGCAGATACATCCGCACCAGCACACCACTGCAGCAGCGCGTCAGCGAGATGCGCCCACACATGATCGAAACCCTTCTGTACCGAGTCGGGGGCTGCCGCCTGGGGGCCGATGGTCTTCCTGCCGCAGCCGTCCTTGGGACCGATGGGGAAGCCGAATGATCGGCGCGGGAGGGATCACTTCCCTGAGGCTCCATGAGAGCAACACGGTGCGCGTAGGCGTCTTCGGCGAGCTGGATGTGTTCACGGGACCGGAGCTGCGCACTGTCGTCGCTGAGTGCCTCGATCACCGACCGGCCCGGCTGGTGCTGGATGTGTCTGGGGTGTCGTTCTGTGACTCGTCTGGGCTGTCGGCCTTGCTCGGGGCGCAGAAGAGCGCTGTGGGGGCCGGAGCCATGTTCACTCTGGAAGGGACGGGGGCGGCGTTGCGGCAGGTACTGAGGATCACGGGCCTCGATACCCGGCTCGGCCTGCCGCCCCAAACCGGACCGGCCTCCAGCTCCGGCCCGGCACCGCCCTGATAACGGTCAGCGACACTCTTTCCCGCTCCGGCCGGTAGAGCCCGTGCCGACCCAGGCGACGGCTTGGCGGCCATCCAAGCCCTCTCTTCCGGCGCGGTCGGGCATCGGGGACGGAGTGGCGCGGCCATGTGCCAGGCATGGTGGAGTGGGGTGTGAGGGCTTGGGGCCAGGCAGGCGCTGAGGCGAACCCGACGCGTCCCACCAGGTGATGACCAGCACCCGGTCCCGCGGAGCG
>NZ_JBFBBK010000207.1:0-1851 GCF_040682635.1 Streptomyces sp. NPDC051133 | reverse complement strand
GAGGCGTTCGCGTGCGGCACCGCCGCCTCCGTCGTACCCATCGGAGCCGTGACCACCCCGGAGGGGCGCAGCGTCATCGGGGACGGACGCCCCGGTGACACCGCATCTGATCGTCCGGGTCCGCACCGTGCCAATAGCCCCAGACACCTCGGAACTCGTAGAGGCCCTCCTCACGTACGTCGGCCACCCCCAAGTGCCTAGCTAGCTTGGCTTTATTCCCGACTTTGGACAGCAGGTGAACACCATTGCGGGAGGCACTTGCGTCGCGGGCTGTCCGATGTTCACGAGAAACGACAGCACGCCCATACATGCCGACGTGTGCATCAGGCTCCGGGATCAAACGGTGAGAGCGAGGCGAGCGAGGTAGTCGTCGGCCGCTGCAGCGCCGAGCTTCTGCCGTACGGCGTCGCCGCGGTTCCAGACGGGTGCCTTCATCGCGCTCAAGCCGCTCGGCCTCCGCATACATCTCCGTGAGGCTGTGGCTCTGCCTGAAGCGGTGACCAATCTTCGCTTCGAGGTCGCGGTCCTCGGGTCGTCGCATGCTTCTTCCGAGAGCTCTTCGGGCGCTACGACATACCGCTGCCGCCCACCATGCCGGCATCCTGCACCTAGCCGGACCCTGCTGAAGATCAGGACACTGCTCCAGGCGCACAGCATCGTCATCCCGCCGGCAGCCACCCCGCCCTCCGCCCTCACAGCCCTCCAGGCTCGGGTGCGAACCCTGAATGGCGACCCCAGCAGCATGATCAAGACAACGTGCTGATGATCTGCAAGCCCTTAGGTTAGGACGGCGCTATCGAGAGATCCACTGCGTCGCTGCCCGCCCTACGCCGCAGCCGCGCCGGGCTGCGGATCGACCCAGCTGGAGCAACCGTCGACTCTCCCTGGAATCGCAGCGCCGGTCAGGGTCGGGCCTGGCGCCAGGAACGCAGCCTCTCAGCGATGCCGTACGAGTCCAGCCGCAGCGCCCGGATGTCGTAAATCAGTTCCCGCCAGAGCTCAAACTTCGTGTCCACGCGTTCTCCGGAGGCTTCTAGGTAGGCGATGGCGACGCCGTATCCGTACACCTCGTTGCGGGCCGGCAGCGGGCGCAGCAGCACGCACTCCTCCAGCATGACCGCAGCCCGCCAGAAGGCGTCGGGATGGTGCTGATCATGGCGGGGCGGGTCGACTCGGTGGCGCTGGGCCATGGCGACGAGCACGGAGAAATCGTTGACGGTCAGGTCGTCACGGAGGATCTCTTCCTGGCGCTCGAGGAACCACCGGTAGTCGACGTACACGACGGGAGGCACAGGTCAGGCCGCCCGCGAGGTGTCGTGCGCTACGGGCGGCAGCCCGCCGAACTCTGCATCGAAGGCGTCCATGACGCCGGGCTCGCTGATCACGCGGCGGAAGGCGGCGGTCGCCGTCTGCAGGGCTCGCTCCTGTTCCTTCTCCCCAGCCACCTTGGCGAGGTAGGCCTTCACAGACAGACCTTCCGCAGCGGCGAGGCCCTGCAGGGTGTCCCTGGTGCTCGTGTCGACCTTGACAGTGGTTTCAGCCATAGCCGCAGTATCCCCCAAAGTATACGCGCCGCGCTACCTACTCGCTGTGGTTGCTGTCCCGGGAACCCAGCCAGGCCGATGCCTTTCGCCGAATCTCCCGGGACGGCATGGACTTGGTGAAGGACCCGCAGGGATCACGCGGTTTGAGGCCCGCGAGCGGCTGTCTGGTCCACTTCACCCGGATTTGGAAGACACGGTGCGCACCAGCTTCGACCGGAGGACGTCAAGGAACACTGGCTGCGCACCAAGGCCGAGGAGAAGCGGCGCAGCTCCGTCACCGAGGGCGTCCCGCTCGGCCAGCCCGGCC
>NZ_JBFBBK010000206.1:0-1907 GCF_040682635.1 Streptomyces sp. NPDC051133 | reverse complement strand
GCCACGCCAGTCGGATCGCTGCCGACGGGAATGGTGGCGGTGACACTGTTGCTGGTCGTGTCGATCACCAGCAGGGCGCCCGTATTGTTGCTGGCGACGTAGACGTGGGAACCGTCGGGGCTGACCGCCACACCGAACGGAGCGTCGCCGGCAGGGATGTTGGTGGTGACGGTGTTGCTGGTCGTATCGATCACCGACACGACGTCCGAAAGGCCGTTGGCGACGTACACGTGGGCGCCGTCTGGGGTGACCGCCACACCGAGCGGAAAGGCGCCGACCTGCACGGTGGCGATGACAGTGTCGCTCGCGGCGTCGATCACCGACACAGTGGCTGAAAGCTCGTTGGTGACGTAAACGCGGGAGCCGTCCGGGGCCACCGCCACAAAACCCGGCCCGTCTCCGACAGGAATGGTGGCGATGATGCTGTTGCTGGCAGTGTCAATCACCGAAACCGTGCTCGAGAGAAAGTTCGTGACGTAGGCGAAGGCTCCGTCCGGGGCGGCTACGGCCGCGTGTGCGCCTCGCCCAGTCACTGCCGTCGGAGCAAGGTTGTTGTACCCGTGCTCGCTCGAGCTCCCCTGCGCCACGGCGTGAACGGCAGGCAGCACCATCAGTCCGGCCAGAACGGCAAATGCCGCTCCCAGTCGGCCAATCCACACCCACCACTGTCTTCCGCCGCGACCCCCCTGAACTCCCCACGGGGCTGCTTCCACATGACGCCTGATCACTGCTGTCTCCAGGTCTCGGAACATGTGGCCTTGGTCCGCCGTGTATTGACACGGCGAGAATAAGGACCTTGATCGCTAAAAAACTATACGCACCATACAGGCGAAATGTGGATTATTGGAACAGTTTGAGATGCTGTCCGTGAGGTAGGTGCCCTGCGGCTCTATGCCGTCCAGCAACTGACGCAGTCAGGGCATGATTCAAAAAACGGGAGTAAGTAAATCCGTAAATCCGTCGCGGGTTTATACGGCGACAAACCGACCAGTATTTTTTCACACACCGCAAAAATAGGTGTTCGGAGGCGTGCGAGAACGCACTCTTGCAGGGCCTGCTTCACCCATTGACCTCGATTTCGCAATGCCGTGGATCTCTTCCTCGATGCTGACCCCGCCCACCTTGTTACCCCAGGAGAGTAATCATAAATACAGGTAAATTACCCCTGGTTCGAAAGATCTTGTGCTGGCTGGTCCAACGCCGACCCCAGTGACGACCCAGTTGATAAGGCCAATGGCATTTCCCCGCCCGTGACCAGTGATCCCTGGAACGGGTGGCAACGCCGCAGCCAGGGCGGGAGGAGAGTAGTTGTTGTTCCGGGGCCGCAGTGTGCAGTCACACAGCGGCGCGTTGACGCCTATCAGCAGTCCCCTGCACCGGGCCCCGGCCATGCGCAGAGCCGAGGCCGGTCCGCGCAATAATTCCGACAGGGCTGGCATCTGGCGCGCATCGAGTTGGCAGCGGGCCTGCCACAGTGCCGACGCGGTCACCCCGGTACAGCCAGGACAGGAGCCCGTGAATTTCGCCGCACCGCCGCGTATTGGCACTCGTCGATCCACGACCGGGCGGGGAGCCCACGTACCCTTTCCTGGACAGCCCTGCACTCGGTGAGCACCGCCTCGACCATCTGCAACGGCACGATCTGAGTCAGCTCACCCAGGTGTCCTGGAGCGAACACCCCTGCGGCTACCGAATTTTCACGGCTGATGACACATTGGCCCGGCAGCGGAGCCTCCGGTGACGTGAACGGCTGTCTTGGTCGACTGCCACCTCTACCGGGGCTCCGCTTCCTACTTCCGCGGCTTCACGAGAACTCCCACCAAGGTCCTTTGCCGCATCCGACTTCTTCTTGCAGGCCTCGGCGGGGGTGACCAGGTCCGGGTTGATGAACTGGTCGAACTTGAACT
>NZ_JBFBBK010000204.1:0-1936 GCF_040682635.1 Streptomyces sp. NPDC051133 | reverse complement strand
CTCACCATCACGCCAGGCGGCACCCCTGTGACCTGACCATCTGAGCCAGCGTCACAAAAGCATCCCAGCCGACCGCAAGGGACTGCCCCTCTACGCTCGCCTGGTGGTGGGCATCTTCGTATCAGTAACCCAGACCGGTTGCACCGGCCGCTGTGAGGCCGGGAAAATCGGGGGCGTCCGGGACGCCGGCGAATCTGTGCTGCCTGTGAGCTCGAGTGTCCGTATGGCGCCGGGAGCCGGTGCGCACCCCGAGTTCGAGCGGTCGGCGTTCGCGCAGGCAGGAGATCCGGACCTTCGCCACCACAACCAGGACTGCCTCAACGTCATCCTCGTCAATGCCGCCCACGCCAAGGGCCTGCCCAGCCGCAAGACCGATGTCGCGGACTCCGCGTGGCTCTGCCAGCTGGGCGAGTTCGACCTGCTCAAAGCCTCCTTCGTGCCGCCGGAGCCGATCCGGCACCTGCGCGATCTCACCCGCTACCGCTCCACCCTCCCCAGCGAGCTGTCGCGGGAGGCCCAGCGCCTGGAGAAGGAGCTCGAGGACGCCGGGATCAAGCTCTCCACTGTGGCCACCGACATCCTCGGGGTGTCCGGGCGGGCCATGCTGGACGCGCTCATCGACGGGGAACGCGACGTCCACACGCTCGCGCCGATGGCCAGGGCCCGCATGCGGCCGAAGATCCCCGCACTGGTCGAGCCGCTGACGGGGAACTTCGGCGAGCACCACGCGTTCCTGTGTCGGCTCCACCTGGAACGGATCGATCAGCTGAAGATCACAATCGCGGAGCTGTCAGCGCGGATCGAGGAGGAGATGCGCCCTTTTGCCCGGCAGCTTGAGCTACTGCAGACCATCCTCGGCGTCGGCCAGGGTTGCCGAGGTCCTGACCGCGGAGACCGGCGCCGACGTGGCCCGCTTCGCGACCGCTGGACACCTCGCATCGTGGGCCGGCGTCTGCCCCGGCCACCACGAATCTGCGGGCAAGCAGAAGTCCGGGCGCAGACGCCACGGCAGCCGTTGGCTCGGCCCGGCACTCGGGACCGCGGCGATGGCCGCCTCCCGCGACCGCACTTACCTTGGCGCACGCTATAGACAGCTCACGCCCCGCCTCGGCAAGAAGAAGGCCCATACGCCCCGGAACGACACGCTCAGGCATACCAACAGGCTAACGACCCCCGCCGTCCCGGCGGTCTGGAGATCGTCACCATCGCGGCCGCCGAGTCAGACGACCCGGCCCGCGCCGTCGGCCGCACTGTGCGCAGCGCGGTGTGGCGCATCCTCCTCTTCTACATCGGCTCGATGCTGGTCATCGTCACGGTACTGCCGTGGACTGCGGCGAAGCCCGGGCAGAGCCCTTACGTCGCGGTCCTGGACGCCATCGGTGTGCCGGCGGCTGGGCAGATCATGAGCATTGTGGTGTTCATAGCGCTCCTATCCGCCCTCAATGCCAACATCTACGGCTCGTCACGGATGGCATTCTCGCTAGCTGAGCGGGGCCAAGCGCCCACAGGGCTGCTGAAGGTCTCCGACGGTGGGGTTCCGCGCCGGGCCGTGCTCGCATCGGTCACGTTCGGCTTCGTATCCGTACTGCTCAATCTGAAGTGGCCGGACTCCGTCTTCCACTACATGCTCAACGCGATCGGCGCGGTGCTGCTGTTCGTGTGGGGCCTGATCGCCGTGTCGGAGCTGCGGCTGCGCCGCCGGCTCGAGCACGAGGCACCGGAAAATCTTCTCCTCAGGATGTGGTGCTTCCCGTGGCTGACCTGGCTGGCGCTCGCCGGGATCGTGGCCGTGCTTGCGCTGATGCTTGACGACGACGCAGCCCGCCCTCAGGTGCTGTGGTCAGCGGCCGCAACAGCGCTCGTGCTTCTGGTGGCCTGTGTGTGGGAGTCGCGTGACATGCGGTCGAGCCTCGGCTGCCGGTAGCTGGATGGTGCG
>NZ_JBFBBK010000203.1:0-1964 GCF_040682635.1 Streptomyces sp. NPDC051133 | reverse complement strand
TCGCCGACGACGGTCCCGGTGCCGTGCGCCTCGACCAGTCCCACCTGTGCGGGCGAAGAAAGGTCCTCTTCCGTAATCCGGCGTTCGCAGCTGTCCGTCGAGGCTACCTACCACGCTCAGACACACCGATCGTTCTGGCGTTGCGCCGACGAAAGCCAGACGCGTGATCAGGCATGTGGAGTGCCGCCCCGATACCCAGGTCCAGTTCCAGGCGGCTGCTCATGTCCAGCTCGAACCGGCCGTAGGGGTTCACGTGGGTCCAGAGCACCACCGATGCTGCCCGGATCCGCGACATCACTCAAGCCCTGCCGCCCGAGTACGCCGACCAGTTGTTCACGGCGCGCGAGCAGGGCGCCACCGAGCAGCAGTTCCAGCAGATCGCAACAGATGGCCTTGCTCGGATGTACTTCCGCGCCAACAACTCCCCGGCGCACGGCCTGGGGGTGGAGTTCACCGACGTGGAGCAGATCGAGATCGAGCTGTAGGAGTCCAAGGACCTGCGAGGTCCCGAAGCTCACGTCTTGCTCAGGAAATGGGCGGAAGCTGGTCATCCGCCCTGGAGCACTGCCAGGATCTCGTTCCACCGCTGGTGAGGCAGTGATGGCGGTAAGTAAACCCCTCTCAAGGAGATGTCATGCGCATGTCCCGAACGGCTTTGCTTGTGCCCGCCCTCGTTACCGCTGTTCTTGCCGGCGCGGGCCCGGTGTTCGCGGACGACCCGGGCTCCGTCCCGGCCGACACCGCTGCGACGGCCCCGCCCGCCCAGCCGGAGGAAGCGGACCTCACCGAGGGTGCCCCTGACGCCCCGGCGGCTGCGCCCTCTGACGCGGCCGACAAGGCCGAGGGCGTGCCGTCCAGCCGTGGCTGCGAACAGGGCTGGTACTACTACCCCACGAGCAAGACGAAGGACTACCACAAGGGTGTGGGCGCCGAGCAGTCCAACCACAACGGCACCTCCCGCACGGCCAGGTCCACGTTCACGTCCGAGGTTTCCGGCACCATCGGGATCGCCTACAGCGGTGAGCTCAACGTCAAGGGCGACCTAGCCGTGATTGAGATCTCGGGGAAGTTCGGGGTGACCGTCTCCGCCTCGCTCACCGCAAAGATAGGGAACTCCATCAGCGTGGACACCCCGGCTCACAAGACCACCTACGGCCGCTACGGCGTCTACCGCTTGAAGAGCTACGGCTACAGCCAGTACACCTACGTCAACTGCGGCAAGGGCGCCAAGCACAACGTCACCATCTACACGCCTCACCGCGTGGGCTGGGCCATCTGGGAGGACTGAGGTGTCGAGTCGAACTCGCGCAGGACTAGGTATCGCCTGCACAGCGCTGCTCATTACGCTCGCGGCCTGCTCGTCGGATCATCCCCAAGCCGCGGGGCCCTCGCAGCATTCGCAGCCGTCGCCTCCGTCCGAGCCGCCGACGACGGCCCTGCCCACCCCGAGCACCGCGGAGCCCGGGGTGCAACGTCCCCCGGAGCTGGACCCCGACGAGACACTCGCCGGTCGCCAGAAGGTGACCAGCGGGAACGCCACTTTGGCCTTTGGCAAGGGCAGGAAGGGAGACGCGCTGATCGTCGCGGTGCGGTGCCAGGGTCCGGGCACGATCAAGGTCGCGGTGCGGTCGGTGCATGTCTCCTTCCCGCTGGAGTGCGTGGCCGGCAAGGTGAGCACCACCTACAACCAGGTGGCGGTCGGCGGCGCCGACCACAGCGGGGTCGTTTCGGTCGAGGCACCCACGACTGTGCGCTGGTCCATGACGATCGGCCGTGGCGCCCGGGCGGAAGAAGAGCCGACCACGACAGAAGATTCGCTCTAGATGACGCTGGACGGTGCGCGCCTGCTGAACGGCCGCGCACCACACCCCGCCTAGACAGCGCGAAGAGCACCCCGGCGGACTGATCTCGGCGATCCGCCGGTAGAACGCCTCCCTCCGGTTCCCTGGGTGGTCGATTCCAAG
>NZ_JBFBBK010000202.1:0-1970 GCF_040682635.1 Streptomyces sp. NPDC051133 | reverse complement strand
CCTGGTGAACACCCAGGTCGTGTACGCGGCCGGCAGCAACAGCGAGACCGGAGACCTGCTCGCCCCGCTGAACATCACCTCCTCCGAGGGTGTGCCGATCGACGGGTACGACCTGAACGCCGAAGGCGGCTCCATCGTCGCCTTCAAGACGCAGGCCCTGGCCTTCGCCCTTTCGGGGCTGTTCACCCTGATCCGGCTGCTGGTCGGGCTGGCGGGGTGGGCGATCGAGGTGGCCTTCCGGTTCCCGCTGCTCAAGCTCTTGACCAAGCCCGCGCAGAAGGTCGCCGACACCTACGACACGGTGGTCGTCGACACGCTCGGGTTGAAGGGGCTCTTGCTGGCCTGGGCGTTTGTGTTCGCGGGGTTCATGATCGTGCGTGGCCGGGTCGGCCGCGGTCTGGGCGAAATCTTCCTCACCCTGCTCATCGGGGCCATCGCCGCCTCGGCTCTCATCCGCCCCGACACCCTGCTCGGCCCGGACGGGCCGCTGGGGCAGTCCCAGCAGGTGGCTGCCGAGGTCGCCCAGCAGAGCGTCAACTCCTACGACTGGGGCGGCAAGATCGCCAGCTACGACCCGTGCGCGGGCATGGCCGGTAACGCCGAGATCAAGTGCGAGGAGCAGCAGGGCGAAGGACCGGTCTCCTCGACCGAGGTGGCCCGGCCCATCCAGGATTCGATCACGAACGCCTTGATCGTCAAGCCGTACATGCTCCTTCAGTACGGGCGCATCCTCGACCCGGCCAAGGACTCCGACCGGAAGGCCTACGCCGTCCACCTGAAGTGGGTCACCGGCGGGTACATGCCCAAATCGACCCCCTCGGACAAAGCGAAGGACGCCTGCAGCAAGATCATCGGTCCGGCCAAGAAGTACTGCGAGCGCGACGTCGACGGCGGCACGCCGAGCGGCAGCGACTCTCTCCCGGAGTTCACGCCCGGGGGCGAGCTCCTCGACGCCTCCAACGCGATCGTCACCGACGAGGACCAGGCGTTCGCGGCGTTCCTCTCGGACATGAAGAAGGCCGGCCCGGTCGGCAAGTCGTGCGCGGCCTATGCCGAGAAGCCCACCTGGTGGCGGGTCGGCGGCGCGTTCCTGCTGCTGATCGCCGCGCTGTTCATCTGCGGGATGCTGCTGTCCAGCGCGATCGTGCTACTGGGCACCCAGGGTGTGTGTGCGGCCGCGGCGGCCGTCGGCGGGGTCACCTTCGTCGCGGGCATGCTGCCCGGGCCCGCACGGCAGTCGGTGTGGAAGTGGCTGTCCGTGTGGGGGATCGCGGTTTTGGCCGTGGTCGGGATCTGCGCGTTCATTCCGTTCTTCGGGATCGCCGTCGACGCCACGATCACCAACGGCCCGGACCTGATGGTCGAGCGGATCCTGCTCATCGATGTCCTGGCCATCGCCGGCGCGGCCGGACACCGCAGACTGCTGACCGGCATTGCGTCCTTCGGTCGGCGCATGGCGATGCGGATGCGCTACGCCAAGGTCGGCGGCACCCACATGCCCGGCGACACCTCCGAACTCGGCGCCGCCCTCGCCATGAACTCCCCGGCCGGGATGGGCGGATACAGCGCCGGCCTGCGCGCGTTCACCGGCGGGGGCGGCGGCCGGTTCGGGATGCTCGGCACCCGGCAGCGGCTGATGGGCGCGCTCACTTCCCTGTTCGACGGCGCGGGCATGCCGGTGGACACCGGCGGGATCCTCGCCGATGCCACGGCCGAAGCCGGGCGCGGTCTGGCCCCGCTGACCGCGGCCGCGGCCGTGGGCGGGCTGGGCGCACGTCTCGGCGTCAAGGGAGCCGGCTGGCTGCTGATCGGACGACGGCCGGACAAGGAGCAGTTGGCCAAGTGGCGCAAACCCACGGCCGACGGCGACCCCGGCACGGGCGGGCCGTCGGACGGCGGGGACGGCGGTTCAGACGGCACGGGGCCGCGTCGGCCCTCGGGCCCGCCCGACCGGTACCGCAACGATCAGG
>NZ_JBFBBK010000201.1:0-1973 GCF_040682635.1 Streptomyces sp. NPDC051133 | reverse complement strand
GGAGGCGCCGCCCGTCGGATTACCCGGCGGGGAGCTGGGCACAACGGATGCAGGCCCGCTGCGCGGGGGGTGCGGGCGGGCGAATCGGGCGGTGTCGAGCGGGACAAGCCAACAGTCACATGATCAGCAGCCGTTACTGAGGTTGGAGGCGTGATGTCGTCATAGTGAGCCCGGTGCCGGCGAGGCATCGGTCGATGAGGTCGGGCCGGTATTGGACCTGGCGAAGGCCCCGTCGCAGGGTGCGCATCAGGTGGGTCGGGTCGGTGAAGGCGGTGTTGGCCTGACAGCGCCTTCGCAGCAGGGACCAGATGCCCTCGACGGGGTTGAGCTGTGGTGCGTAGGGCGGCAGGTAGTAGACGGTGATCCAGTCGTGGGAGTCGATGAACTGACGCGATGTGCGGTCGCGATGAACCTTGAGGTTGTCCCAGACCAGGATGATCGGCCCGCCGAGTGCTGGTGGCCGGCGAGCAGCAGATCGCGGTAGTCCGTCCAGGAGAAGCTGCGGCGGCCGCCGGCCTTGTGGTCCGCATGGCCGACCGGCCGGTAGATCAGCCGCGAGCGCTCGCCTGTCTTGTAGCAGGCCAGGGCGGCGATGGAGATTAGGCGCTGAGATCGTCCGCGGACGCGGACGGTCGGGGTGTTGCCGCGGCGGGACCAGGGGTCGGGCGGTGGGCGGCGTCACCGAGAAGCCGGCCTCGTCTGCGAAGACGACGTAGGCGTCCAGCGCCGCCGCGGCGCTTGCGCGCGGGGCCAGGTCTCCTTCACCCATCCGGCTATGACTGCCTCGTCCCGCTCGGCCGCGCATCTCGAGGGGACCTGGTGGCTCCAGCCGTGACGTCGCAGCATCAGCGAGATCCCCGAGAGCGTGAACGACTTGTGGAACCGCCGTCCGATGAGCGTCTTGAGCCGGGCCAGGGTCCAGGTCTGGTCCGGCCAGCCGTGCGCCACGGCACCCTTGGCCAGCTCGGCTTCCAGCGCGGCGAACAGCGTCTCGCTCAGCTTCGGCGTCGAGACCGGTCCAGCGGATCGCAGCCCCTCGGCGCCGGCGTCCTGCCAGGCCCGTCGCCACCGATACACCGAGCCCACGCTCACTCGCCAGTCCTTGGCGACCTCCGCGTTGCAGGCACCCGCAGCGAAAATGCCCGGCGGCCTCCATCCGGATCCGCTCACGAACACCTGCCGTTCAGGCGTCAGCCCACCACCCTGCGGATACCTCATACAACCGGCATACCGCGACGATCACGATCCGTCAGCCCCCAACGACAAGGTCCTGACTGCAATGCCGGGAGTCGGTGTCAGCCCCGGAGCCCGCATTTTGATCGAGGGTGGGGAAGGCAGGGCGCGCTCTGCACAGGCCCAGGCGAAGATGACGCAGAGCAGCGTCGTCGACGCGTCGCGAACATCTCCGGTCAAAGCACCCTGTCGCCAGCGAACTCTAACGTCGATGCAGTCGACCAGGTGTCGAAGAGATAAGTGCAGACGACGACACCGCCGAAGAGATCCTCCGGGAAGTCCTCCGCCTACCGAGGGCGGTTACTGCAACACCTTCCGACCGCGGGCCACCTCGCCGCCTACGCCGGGCTCACCCAGCGAAACGCACCTCGTCGACCCGCGGCGAAAAACCTCCAGAAGAGGACCAAAGTAACTCAAAAGGGTCTTTTCCTCTCCGTGTATGACCCGGCCACGGCCAAACGAACCTACGGATCTTCAGCCCTGACCAAAAAACATAGAGCCCCCCGGTAGATCCACACCACAAAAAGCAGGGTGGCCGCAGCGGGGGAGAGGTTTCACACGCTTGCCGTCACACAGTCCAACCCGTCGCCGGGGCCATCCCCATGACCGGGGGAGGCTCTGTCCCGGAACCGACAGCATCCCGGATGCCCAGCCCACGCCGTCGGCCTACGTGGAGCCCGGAATCTGAGCCGAAAGGAGGCTTCTTCAGTCGCTTCAGTCGCTGTTCTAGGTAGTTGACC
>NZ_JBFBBK010000200.1:0-1976 GCF_040682635.1 Streptomyces sp. NPDC051133 | reverse complement strand
GGAAAATGGGCCTGGGTGTCCCGGTCAGGCCGGTGCTACTGCGATGCCGGTGAGCTGGTAAGTCAGGATGGTTTTGGGGGTCGCTGAGGGAACCACGGTTTGTGCCAGGGTCGCCATCGGGCGCCCGGGGCACGTGTGTCAGTCTCCGCTCCGTCCCGTTGGCCCCTCCGGGCCACCCGTCGCGTTCATGCGTCGCTGCGTGGGAGGGAGCCGGTCATGGCCCGGCTGGACGTGAAGGACGAGGTCATTCATCTGCGGTCGGCGGGGGTGGACCTGGGCAAGCGGTTCCTGCTCGGCTGCGTGCGCACCCCCAGCACCACGCACGCGGGCCGGTGGAGCCTGGAGACCGAGCGGTTCGGCACCAGCCAGGCCGAGATCCGCCGCTTGCTGGCCTGGCTGGTCGAACGCCGGGTCGAGGTTGTGGTGATGGAAGCGACCTCGGACTACTGGCGCAGCGTCTACTACCTGCTGCAGCCGCACCTGACCTGATGCTGGTCAACCCCTCCCACCTGAAGGGCATCCGGGGCCGCAAGATCGATCCGAGCGACGCGGCGCTCCTGGCCCGCGCGGGGGCCTCGGGCATGGTGATGGGCTCCTTCGTTCCGCCCCGCACCGTCCGGGAACTGCGGGATCTGACCCGTCGGCGGACCGAGGTCGTCCGGGCGGCGGCCGCGGAGACCCAGCGGCTGGAGAAGGAGCTGGAGGACACCGGCTTCAAGCTGACCTCGGTCCTGTCCAATGCTGTGGGCGTCTCGGGCCGGGCGATTCTCGAAGCCCTGGTCGCCGGCGAGCGAGACCCGGAGCGGCTGGCTGACCTCACCGTCCGCCAAGCCCGTGCCAAGATCCCACAACTGGACGAGGCCCTGGACGGGGACTTCACGCCCCACCACGCGTTCATGGTCCGCCACTACCTCGACCAGATCGACCACCTCAATGCGACGGTCGCGATGTTCGACGTTCGGATCGCCGAACTGCTGGCCGCCCAAGAGCGCCACCTCGACCTGCTGGACACCATCCCCCGCATCAGCCGCCTCGCAGCCGAGATCGTCACCGCCGAGACCGGCGGGGACATGGCCCAGTTCGCCACCGCCCACCACCTCGCCTCCTGGACCGGAGTCTGCCCTGGGCAGAGCGAGTCCGCTGGCGTGAACTGCTCCGGGCGCACCCGGCACGGCAACACCAACCTCAAGCGGCTGCTCGGGGTCGCCGCCATGGCGGCAGTCCGCAACAAGGACTCCTACCTCGCCGTGTTCTACCGTCGCATCGCCTCCCGCCGCGGCGCGAAACGCGCCCTGGTCGCCGTCATGCACAAGCTCGCCATCGCGATCTGGCACGTGCTCCACGATCAGGTCCCCTACCGCGAACTGGGCGCCGACTACTTCACCAAGCGCAACCCCGAACGCGCCATGCGCCGCATGATCAAGGAAGCCAACAGCCTCGGTCTGACCCTCCGCTTCGAACCCATCTCAGCGGTCTGACCTCACACACTCCGAACTTTTTGTGTCAGTAGGAGGTGAGTTGGAGTCGGGCGAGGTGGGAGGTGCGGGTTGCTCCGAGGGGTGTTTCGTTGAGCCAGGCGTCGAGTGTGATGATGTTGATGGCGGTGGCGGCGAAGATGTGTCCGAGGCGGTCCTGGGGCAGGTCCGTGCAGCGGGGTCCGGCGGATGCGGGTGCGCCGGATTGCCTGGGAGATGGTGCTTCCACTCCGGCGCGGATGTCGTCCCTTTGGGAAACGACGCCCGCACCACCCGAGCGGTCAGCTCCGGCACCCCACCATCGTGCTGAGACTCCAGCGACGCCCAGCCACACCCCTCGCTCCGACGAACAGAAACCATCAGGCCGACCTCAGCAAGCCAGCGAAGCCGGTTTACGGATTTCCCAACGGAGTCCGGAAGGACGGGGCTTGCGCCAAGAGATCCGGTCAACGCAGGTGGTTACCCCCGCAAGCGCTGCGCCCCTGCCGTGTGACCGACAGG
>NZ_JBFBBK010000199.1:0-1983 GCF_040682635.1 Streptomyces sp. NPDC051133 | reverse complement strand
GTTCGAGGGGCGGTCCTCCGCCCGGTCCTGGCTACTGTCCATCGCCCGCCGCGCGGTGATCGACAGCTACCGGCACGCTGCCCCCCGGCCGCGCCTGTCGGACGTACCGGACTGGCAACTGGCCGTCGAACTGGCCCAGCGGTGCGACTTGCCCGGCTTCGACGAGGGCATCGTACTGCTGGATCTGCTGGCTTCACTGCCCGATGACCGTCGAGAGGCGTTCATCCTCACGCAGCTAAGCAGGGTGACCGCGATCGGCTCATGGCCGGTGACCCTCGTGACGGTCGCGACCACCTGGCGCAGCAGCCGCTCGACATCCGGCTCAAGGTCCACGCACAGGCCGGTGCACTCCGCCCAGCCGCGGGAAGGCAGGACGGCCAGCTCCGGCTAGCCCGGCTGCGCTGCGAACGCGGCCTCATGCGAGTCCAAGTCGTCACGGGTACCCGCAATGCACGTCAGACGGGACTGCGCGGCCTCGGTCAGTGCCCTCGACAGGGTGACCTCTGGGAGCGTGGCAGCCGGAGCCGGCGAAGACGATCGGGTAGTCCTCGGACCAGATATAGGCCGCGAACACGGGGATGCCGTACGGGCTGCCCACGTGGACGATCTCCAGCCACATCCCGGCCTTGAGGAAACGACCGATCACATCCGCGCAGTACGGGTCAGTCACCGAGGCTGGAGCGATCAGAGCGCGTAGCTGTCCGCCAGCGGCGTGGACGCGGTGCAGGACGTCCCGCTCCACCGTCTCCAAGAGGGCATGCAGCGTCGCCTCCGTGCGTGTTGCCGCACGCCAAACCGTTGCTCGTGACGGCGAACACCTCAGGTCTCAGCCCGTCGCGGTGTGCTTCGCGGCGCAGCAGGTCCGTCGGCACCAGGACTTCCTCACCACTGTTCAGCCCGATGCCAGCCGTCCAGTCCAGCTCAATCTTCCATCGGAACGCACAGCGAAGGGCGCGGCCGCCCGGTCTACCTCTTCGCCGGCACGTATCAAGCGCCAAGGCCGCCAGCCGTGTCCAGCGCCGCGCCTGATCGTTTCCTGAGGTGACGTGCGTGCACCGGTTCGTCGGTCTTGCCTTGGTCAGCAGCCGGCCCCCCTCCGATCGGTGATCGCTCCATCATGGCAGGCGGTCCCTTCGCGCTCTCCCCCCGGGAGGGCCAAGGGACCGCTGATATACCGGCCAAACAACCGAGTCGTCGCCAGAGGCCGGGCGACCAAATGACGTGGTTGACGGACGCCGTGGCCGGTGTCTTGTTCAGCGCACCGTCCACGTCCGCGGTGACACCTCATGCCCACATGCCCCACGCCCAGCCAGCAGCGCGACGAGCTCACCGTACGGGGGAGGCCGGAGTTGTTCCCGGACCCTGTTCTGCTCAGATCTGGCGTGGGTAGCGTGTGGACATGACCAGTGGCCGAAGACAAGCGCCGGGACG
The DNA here is from genome assembly GCF_040682635.1 of Streptomyces sp. NPDC051133. Lineage (NCBI taxonomy): Bacteria > Bacillati > Actinomycetota > Actinomycetes > Kitasatosporales > Streptomycetaceae > Streptomyces > Streptomyces sp. NPDC051133. The sequence continues at coordinate 552 of NZ_JBFBBK010000199.1, read as the reverse complement.
GTTCGTCCAAGCGTGTGCAGTTGACGAGCGGGGACCGCGGCGGGCCGAAGGGCCAAGAAGTCCAAAGGCCAGGAGAAAACCATCAGCCCCGGCGGCACGACCGCGCGTGCTGCGGGTCTGCGCGAGTTGAAACGCTTCCGGGAATCCATCGTGCTGCCGAACAACGTCGAGCAGCACGCCGGGATTCTGCATTGGCAGCACCGCTCCCGGCCGATGCCGATCAACAGACGGCCGTGGAAGAGGATTCTGCCGATGCACACCCCGCGCTGCGCGTTCACCTCACCCAGTGTCTCCAAGCAGCCCAGGCTCGGCGACCTGAAGACCTCGATGGACACTCTCCGCCGCAAACTGCCCGACCGGTGGCAGCAGCAGTCCCCCGAGAGGAGTGGGCCGCACGCCACGAACGCTGACCTCGAAGGCAGGCCCGACCTTCCGCACCGCGTACCCGGAACACGAAGCGGATCATCGAGCTGCTGCTCATCACCACCGTTCCGGTGATGTTCCTGGCGCAGCAGGGTGTGCCCGATCTGAAGCTGGTCCTGCTGACCTGCG
>NZ_JBFBBK010000198.1:0-2018 GCF_040682635.1 Streptomyces sp. NPDC051133 | reverse complement strand
GGACCGGGTTTGGAGGTGGCGCCCTACTGGCTGCTGGGTTGGCTCCTCCGTCCAGAAACCCCTATGGGGTGGCAGGGACGCGTGACTCACGCCCCGCGTTCCACACGTTCTCGCCGCCTTGGGCGATGTTGTGGGAAGCGTTCCGGTCGGCGTGGGCAACGACCCCGCACCTGCGGCAGATGAACAGCCCCTGGCCGGCACGGTTGCGCTTGTCGACGTGGCCGCCTCGGCGCAACGTAGGACCGCCTGACGACAAGATCACACCCACCGTTGCGCATTTCCCAACAAAGTCCTGGAGGCCCGGGGTTCCGCGCTGGATCATACTGAAAACGCAGGGTCACACCGCGCCACGACAACTGCCGGCTCGCTTCAGGTGTCCCGACAAAAGCAGGAACGCCTGAATAAGGGCGGCCACCGTCAGAACACCTGCGGTGAGATAGAACCCTGGGGCGAACGCGCTGCCGGGCAGCGGCGCCGAACCTGCATACACGTGGACGAGTATGGCTCCCACGACCGCCGTGCCCAGTGTGCCGCCCACCTGCAAGCACATCTCGAGGAGGCCGGAGGCGCCACCACGGCGATCGGCCGGCGGAGCATCCATGGCGACAGACATCGCCGGGTTGTAAATCAACGGAATCGACACCCCCCACAGCAGCAGAGCAGCGCCGAACGGCCAGTAGGTATGTGCCCCGACGGCGGCCCCCATGAACGCAAAGCCGAGTGCCGCACCCACCGCGCCTACGACCGTCAGCCACCGGCCGCCGAAGCGCACCGCCAGCGCACCGGTGAACGGCGCGAGGATCACCGTGGGGAGCATGGCCGGAAGCAGCGCCAGGCCCGCCATTGCCGGCTTCAGGCCGAGGGAGTCCTGCACATAGACAGCGCCGTAGATGACGGCCGCAAGGAAGCTGAATTGCGCGCAGAGCACCATCACCGCCGACCCCAGGAACCGATGATCGGCAAGCAGTCCCACATCGACCAGGGGGCGCGCCCTCCGCTTCTCGACGCGCACGAACGCGGCTAGCACAAGGAGCCCAGCTGCGAGCAGCGCCAGGTCCCAGAGAGCCGGAAGGCTCTGACCGGCGGACTCCATGATTCCCGTCACCAGAAGTCCTAGGCCTGTTACCGACAGAACCAGTCCCCATCCGTCGAAGCGGGCTCGGGCACTCACCGCACCCGATCGCCCAGTCGTCCGGGGACGCCGTTCGATCGCGAGGGAAGCGATCAACAGGACGGCTGAGGCCGGAATCAGGTTGAGGAAGAAGATCGCGCGCCAGCCGAGACTTTGCGTCACCAGCCCGCCGAGCAGCGGACCGGCGGCGAGGGCCACGGATGCCGCACCGACGTAGGTACCGATGGCCTTGCCGAGCCGTTGCGGAGGGAAGGCGTTGGCAAGGAGAGCCATGGTCTGAGGCAGCATCGCGGCGGCAGCAGCGCCCTGGGCGGCTCGCGCCGCCACCAGCATTCCGCCACTGTCGGCCAGCCCGCACAGCAGCGACGCGACGGCGAAACCGACCGTACCCAGTAAGAACATCCGTCGCGCCCCAAAAAGATCACCGAGGCGGCCCCCGGCGGCGGCGAGAGATGCGAAGGCGAGGATATAGGCGTTGGGTACCCAATGCGACAGGGCAACAGACAGTCCCAGGTCGTCCCTGACGGTGGGGAGAGCAACACCGACGACCGTCTCGTCCATGAAGCTCATGCCCAGAGCGAGGCTGGAGACAACCAGCAACCACCGTTGCCGACGTTGGTCGCGCGCTACGTGTGTGTCCCTCGGGATCTCGGGCGGCAGCCCCATGGGGTGACTTTACGTGCCCTGCCGATGTCCGGGCCGATCACGACACGATCCGCCATCGACGGCATAGACGCTGATCGCGGTGAGCGGCAGATCAGCTCCCCTGACCAGTAACGCAAAAAGGCCACGCACGTATCGTGCTGGGCCGGCGTAAGGTTCGCAGTATCGACCGCCAACCGCAGACGTTTCAGCGGCCCCGGATTCCTTCCGGGGCCGCCGTGCT
>NZ_JBFBBK010000197.1:0-2023 GCF_040682635.1 Streptomyces sp. NPDC051133 | reverse complement strand
ACCACCCGGACGTCACGGTGGAACCGGAGCCGATCTACGTCCGCGACGGGAGCGTCTCCACCTCCGCCGCCGCGCCCCGCCGGGCAGTCCCGCAGGAGCTTTTTGATCTCCGCCCCACGACAGTGACCACGCCCGTCCTCAACACCCGACCAGCCAAAACACCCAAGCCTGACAGGCCGTCACTGACACCCACCCACCGACACCAAACCGGCACATCGCACGCAACATAGCTCCGCCACACGCGCCGCGTTCAACCATTCCCACAGGACAGCGATCACCGAACGTAATGTGGCTGTCGCGCAGCTACACACCTGTATGACAGGTGCCGGCGACGAGGAAAGATGATGATGGCCGTACCCTTCCAACTCCCCTTCCGCGCGGCTGTCGCGTCCGTTGCAGCAGTCGCCGCTCTCAGCGTCCCCGTGGCCCAGAAGACAGATAGCCACACGCCGCGCTTTGAGCTGGCTGCCCTGTCCATGGTGGCACCTTCCCCAGTGCGCTCCGCGCACCGCCCGGAGCCGCGCCCGGGAAGGACGCACAAGCGGCGGAAGGCCGAGCGCGACACACGGACTTCGATGCACGCACCGATCGCTGCACCATCAATGAAGCCGGCGAAGCGCCACTCCGTCGCAACGCCTCCGCCAGATATTCGAATCGTCTCTTACGAGAACTGCAGTCCCCACCCGCAGCCCTGCATTGACGCCGGAGCACTGACCATGTACGCCCGGAACATCCTCGCGGGACACGACTACATGGGCTATCAGTGGCTTTCCCGCGTCCCCATCGACCACAGGGTCCGCGTCGACTCCGGCCCGCTCAAAGGAGCGTACAAGGTCTATGGCCACCTGACGATCAGCCGCCAAAGCGGACTCGTCCCGACATTCCCCGGCTCGCCTTCGCTCATTCTGCAGACATGCGAAGGGCACACGACGGCGTTCTCATTGCTGCACCGGTCCTAGCAGCAACGCCACTCGAGCTTGCAACAAATAGCGATCACGAACTGCCAAAGGCCGGGGTCGATTTGCGATATACCGCCGTCGTCGCAGTGAGCCACCTGTGCATATACCGCTTCATGGCACATGCAGCCGGCCCCCAGCCCTAGCCCGAAGCAGCCAGGGACCGTTGAACACATGACATGGCCAGGGGGCGGACTGGGGGTGGACCGACCACAACCACGCGTCTGCCAGACCAACCTATCCACCCCCCACACGTTACGCCCGCACATCGGGACCGTGTCAGCGAACACCGCACCGACACCGCGACGCCGAAGACAGGCGCGGAGCCACAAGGCCACACCAGGCGTGTGCCCGGCCGGGGACAGCGCTGTCGCACGAGAGTGTGCAGGTAGGAGGCCCCGCCAACCTTGTTGATCTCGCCGCGCCGGGTGAGTTCCGCCGCGACCGTGATCGGGTCGGCAGGCTCACCGGCCGCGTACACGTCCATGATCGCGGCGTAGATCGTCTCGTGGGCCGGCTTGTAGAAGTCCCGGCCCCTGAGGATCTCGGACACCTTGCCGATGGCGTCCTTCGACAGCAGGATGCCGCCCAGCACCGACTGCTCGGAGTCCAGATCGTGCGGCGGGATCCGCTCGAAGTCGTTGCGCGCCTCATGCTTCCGCGGGAGGACGAGGTGCTGGAACTGCTGACGCGGGTGTACTAGGGTCCGTCTTCAAAGATCATCGGGTGGTGGATCATGGTGGGGTGATACGCCGCCATGGACTCACCAACCAGGAGTGGGAGTTTGTCGCTCCCCTCACACCGAGGGCTGCCACGGGACGGCCAGGCGTGGAGGACCGGCAGGTCATCAACGGGATGGTCTGGAGGACTCGCGATTGAGGTTGCGACACGAGATGAGGGGCCTGACACGTTCAGGCCCCTCGTTGTTCCCGAAGCAGTTCAGGATTTCGGCGCTCACGCTTTCCCGTTGGCCCCGTCGTGCCGCATGGGCATGGCGCTTTGGTGCCGGCCTGCCCCAGCGCTGTCAGACGGGCTGGTTGTACGGGTCAGGGACCAAGCAGAACCTG
>NZ_JBFBBK010000196.1:0-2095 GCF_040682635.1 Streptomyces sp. NPDC051133 | reverse complement strand
GACTGGCGGCGGGGATGGTGGTGGTGACGGTGTTGGTGGCGGTATCGATCACCGACACCGTGTTCGAATTCTCGTTGGTGACGTAGGCGTGGGCGCCGTCCGGGGTCACCGCCACAAAAACCGGAAAGGTGCCGACGGGGATGGTGGCGGTGACGGTGTTGGTGGCGGTGTTGATCACCGACACGGTATTCGAATTAGCGTTGGCGACGTAGGCGAAGGTGCCGTTCAGGGCGGCCGCGTGCGCGCCCCGCCCGGTCACCGCCGTACGGGAATGGTTTTTGGCCCGGTGGCCGCCCGAGCCGCCCTGGGCCGCTGCGTGCACGGCCGGCAGCACAACCAGCCCGGCCAGGACAGCGAATGCCGCCGCCAGCCGGCCCAGCCACGCCCACCACCGACTTCCGTCCCGGCATCTCTGAACCCTAAACGGCCCTACGTCCACGTGACGTCTGTTCACTGCTTCTCCTGATCTCGAAACGACGCCGGCCTCAGTCCGTCATGTGCCGGACACGGCGAGCAGAAAGAGACCTCGATCACTACAGAAAGCGATATGCACTATATGAGCGAAATGATGGTTCTTGGCGCAGGCCGGTTCTGATACTCACGGCGAATACCCACCCTGCTCCAGCCGCACCTGAACGACAGGAAGCCAGGGCCCGGTTCGAAGCCGAAGCCCACGGGTGCGTAGGCGCGGACAGTCCTGCGAGGTGAATCGCCCCGGGTTTGATGGAGACATCGAAGACCCGGAAGGATCCCGAGCATGGCTGCTCCCCGTAGGTACCCCGATGAGCTGCGCGAGCGCGCGACCCGGTTGTGTGTCGAGGCCCGCAAAGACCCGGCCGGGCGGTCGGGGGCGATCCGGCGCATCGCCGACCAGCTCGACGTGCACCCCGAGGCCCTGCGTGGCTGGGTCAGGCAGGCCGAGACCGACGACGGCAGCCGGACGGGGACCACGAGCGCGGACGCGGCCCGCATCGCGGAGCTGGAACGCGAGAACCGCGAGCTGTGCCGGGCGAACGCCATCCTGAGGTCCGCGTTGGGTTTCTTCGCGTCAATGACAGTCTCTGGGACATGGGCCTACGGGTCGTGACACAGTGACAGGTACCGGCGGGGCTGGCTCGTTTCTTTGCTGCCCCGGTAACAGTGGCTTGTCGGCGATGTGCCGCCCCGCCGGCCCGGGCCTCTGCCGGTCACGTCCGCCTGGAGGAGGGCGCCTCCCTCGCTCTGGACAGCGTCGACGAACTCCACCCGCCGATCGCCCGCCTGTGCGAAGCGATCGAGCGGGAGCTGCACACCCGCGTGCAGGCGAATCTCTACGCCTCGTGGACCAGCACCGAGGGGTTCGGCGTTCACTGGGACGACCACGACACGGTCATCGTCCAGCTGGACGGCGCGAAGCGCTGGCGGATCTACGGCACCACCCGCCCCTACCCGCTGTACCGCGACATCGAGGACCCCGGCGAGGCGCCCACCGAGCCGGTCGCCGACCTGGTCCTGTGGCCGGGCGACGTCCTGTACGTGCCGCGCGGCGTGTGGCACGCGGTCTCCGCCGACCAGGGCACCCGCTCCCTGCACGTCACCTGCGGCCTGCAGACCCACACCGCGACCGACCTGATGACGTGGGTGTCCGAGCAGCTGCTCACGCACGAGGACTGGCGCCGCGACCTGCCGCTGCTCGCCGCCCCGGACGTCCAGGCCGACGCCGTGGACGGGATGCGCAAGCGGCTCGCCGAACAGCTGGACGACCCCGCGCTGCTCGCCCGCTACCGGGCGGCGATGGACGGGCAGGCCGTCGGCCGGATGGTGCCGAGTCTGCCGTACATCGACGCCGTGCCCGTGGACGGCGGTCTGCGGGTGCGGCTGACCACCGCCCGCGCGGTGCTGGAGGTCGGCGAGGACGCGGTGACGCTGTCGGCCGCTGGCACCGTGTACGAGTTCGCGCGTGAGGCGGAGGCGGTGCTGCGCCCCCTGGTCGACGGCCGCACCGTGGACCTGGCCGCGCTCGCTGACACGGCCGGCCTCGCCCTGGAGGACGTCGCCGCCCTGGTCCAGGAGCTCGTTGCCGGCCAGGCCGCGACGGTGGGGAGCCTGCTGTGAC
>NZ_JBFBBK010000195.1:0-2114 GCF_040682635.1 Streptomyces sp. NPDC051133 | reverse complement strand
GTGTAGCGCCCGTGGGAACACCGCATCCCCGACGCGTGTAACACAGTGAGACGTCTGAATCTCAGTCCAAAGACGGGCACGAGGCACCCGCGGGGACGCGATCACGAAGGCGCCGACATATGGGGGAAGAGATGAGTTTCTGCCGGTGAGGAAGTTATGCAAAATTGGCCTGGAGCGCCCTGGAACAACCTTCACAGCGGTACTGGTCAGGACGCGCACCCCCATTTCCAGGAGGCGCTCCTCATAGAATAGTTGTTCTGGGTGGCTTAGGCGGTGAGCCACCGCGGTTGCCGCGGTCACCACGGTGACTGCGTGCCCGTGGGTTGCGAGCGTTATGGCCGCCTCAGCGGCGGACCACTCCCCTTCCAGGTCTACGATCACGACAGCGGCAGGCAGCGGAGAGGGCCGCATGATGGCCGTCCAAGCATCCACCACGACCATCTGGTCAGGCGGCATGCCAGGCCAAGCTCTCGGAGCGGCCCCGGTCGCGAGAACGACATGGTCATAGGCGCCGATGCCATCGACGCGAACCGTTGTGTTCAGCCGTACCTCTACGGCACCGGCCCTCAGGTCCTGGCATGCTTCCGCCATCCACACTCGAAGGCGGTCCCGCCGTAGCATCGTGAAACCCGCAACCGCCAATTGCCCGCCGAGGCAGTTCGTGGCTTCGGCAAGGACGACACGGCATCCTGCCCGCGCCGCCGCTGTAGCGGCTGCCACGCCTGCTGGTCCCCCTCCCACGACGAGAACGTTCTTGCGCCGTCCACCCGCTGACGGCGCCGGCACCCGCTGAATGCGCGAAGGAACAGCCGAGGCACGGAGCTTACGGTGCTGCTCCATGAGCAGACCTCCTCGTCCGGTCTGCGATGTGCTCGAGTGAGACAGATGCGATGGGCCCGGAGACCTGAGCGCGCCTATCCCACCTGGAACACACCGCCGCTGGCGGCACACCGGGCAGAGTCTCTGTGCATCGCCACCCACACTGAGCGGGCATGGTGGCTTGCCGCATCTTGCGGCGGAGTGACTCTCTGTACGCTGCCCATCACGCACCGTCTCTTGGATCTGAAGCCTCCGCTGGGCGCTGGCTGACTCTTGGGCTCAAACGATGACCGCCAGCGTCTTGCGAAGACAGGACTGTTGCTGATGACCAAGGCCACAGATGGTGTCTTCATGTGGCTCTTTCTGCTGTAAGCCTGTCTCTCGGAAGCAGGTGAGGGATCGGGGCATGTCCCCAGTCTGAATTTGAGCCATCAGGGAATTTCCCTAGGGGATGCGCACGCAGACTGTGGCAATCACGGGGGTGGCAAGGGTTGACGAAGAGCCTGAGAATGTGCTGGGCCATGGGGTCGCTGCGAGTGGCCCCATGGCCCAGCTGTCAGTGATCCTTGAGTGCCGTCAGCAGCCGGCGAGGCCAACGACGCTGGCGATTCGTCTGCGCTCGCCCGAAGCGCTCCCCAGCCCAGCCACCACGGAGCGAGGTCAATGCCGCCCTCACTGCTGCATCGGGTAGTCCTCCACAGGATCATGCCAAATTCTGCTCGTAGCGACACCTGCGGCCACCAAGGCCTCCTGCCCACTGCGGATCATCCCGGCCGGGCCGGAGAGATACGCGTCGTACTCGTGCCAGGGACCGAATTCGAGCAGCAGATCCGGGAGCGGCACGAGCGCAGTGCGCTCAGCAAATGGGCGAACCCACAGCCACGGGTACGCCTGCTGAAGTCGGAGCAAGGCGTCGAGGTCGTACAACTCAAGATTGGTGCGAGCACCGAAGAAAACCTGCACCGCTCGACGCTCACCGTGCTGGACGACATCCTCGACCATGGCCTTGAGGGGGGCGATGCCGGTACCGCCGCCTATACAGAGCAGGCCGCTGTTGGTGGTGTGGTCGACAGTCATCGAGCCAAGAGGCGGACCGAGTCGGATCACATCGCCAGGCCGGGCACGGTGTACCAGCGCGTTGGAGACCCAGCCCGCAGGGACCGCCTTGATATGAAACGTCAGCAGCCCGTCGGGACTCGGGGCGGCAGCGAAGGAGTAGTTCCGCCAGATCCGCGGCCACCAGGGCGTCTCCACACTCGTGTACTGACCAGCCAAAAAGGGATAGGGCTGATGAG
>NZ_JBFBBK010000194.1:0-2143 GCF_040682635.1 Streptomyces sp. NPDC051133 | reverse complement strand
GCAGGACGTTCACTGAGGACGACATCCGCGGTGACATGCCCTTGCGGCTTGTTCCGTGACCTCGACCGAGGCTCTCGAAGCGCCCGTCCGGTGCGTTGCTGCCCGCCGAACTCGCCGACATGGCGATCTACTACCGTGCCAAAGCCCACCGTGACCTCGGCCAGAACCAAGCCTCCAGGGACGGCATGCGGCACGTCGCCGACCGGGCAGGCCGGCTCGCCCCCGACGCCGCCCGCGGACTCGCACACCTCGCCCGCGCCGCCGGCGACTTCCCCACTGCGCTCGCCACCGCCCGCACCCTCGGCTGGCCGGGCCGCGGCCACCGCGTCCTGGGTGACATCCACTTCGCCCACGGCGACATGGACCAGGCCGCCACCCACTACACCACCGCGCGCACCCAGGCCGAGGAACAAGGCAACCTCGGTGAGCAGGCCATCGCCCAGGCCAACCTCGCTCTCACCACCGCCTTCACCGATCCCTCCCGGGCCGACGGCGAGATCGCCCTCGCCGAACAGCTCCTGACCGGCCTCGACCAACGCGCCACCACCCTCACCGCCCAGATCGCCGCCATCGCCCGCGACGCCGGAACCCTCACCAACCTCGAAGGCGCCCCCGTCCTGCGAACCGAGATCCACACCGCCGGAATCACCGCCGCCCGCGCAGCGCTCGACCTCGCCCTCGCCTTCCACCACGCCGCACGCGACGACGACGCCGCTCTCACCACCACGATCGACCACCTGAACAGCCCCACCGGACCCGGCGACTACGCGTACTACGCCGACATCGCCCGCTTCATGGCCGGCCGACCGCTCCCCCAGCCCACCATCACCCGCTGGCTCGATGACGAGGACGCCGTACGCAACCGATGGCGCACCCTCGTGACCGCTCGCCACGGCCACCTGCGCACCGGCCGGTAAGGGGACGCTGTGGCTCAAGGCCTGGCGCTTGCCCGTCTTCCGTATCCAGCTGCTGCTCGGCGGACTGGTCCTATGCGGAGTGATCAAGGGGGACGCATGGATCTAGGCACGGAGTTGTCGGACGCGATCAAGGCAGTGCGTCGCGGTCTCGTTGCCGCGCAGCAAGACGGGGATGGATCGCTCATCCGGTTCAAGGTCAAGGAGATCGTGCTCGATCTCGGAATCGAGTTGAGGCAGAGCACAACCGCCGGCGGAGGAGTGAAGGCCTTCGCCGTATCCGCCGACGCAAAGGGCGAGCGGGCCCAGAACGCTACCCACCGGATGACGGTCGCCCTGCAGGTCGACCAGTCCGTATACGGCTGTGCCCCCGAACATCTTTGTGATGTGTTCAGGGTCACAGCCGTATACGGACTGGTCAGCAGACGTCCGGGTCGATGCCCTGTGCACGCGCGAGAGCGAACAGAACGCGTTCGATCGTGTCCAGACGCTCGGCGATCGACCGGTCCCCCGGTGCTCCGATGGCGTTGGCGAGCGAATCGATGTTCCCAAAGGCCGTACGCTGCTGCTCACGGATCGTCGTCAGCTGCTCACTATGCTCTGCGAGCGTCCGCCCGGTGCGGAACGCCTCCGCCTCCAGGTCCCGCAGTCGGCCGTCGTACGTCGCGCTCTCATTCGCCATGCCCACCATCCTGGCAGACACCTGCTGCCCGGGTAGGCCCCCGCCGGCAACTCGAACATTCGGCAGGACCGGGATCCACCCGACACCCTTGTAGGGCCACTGCCTGCTTCCATTGGAGTGGCTGGCAGTGCCCCCGACCACGGTCCTCACGTCCGACTTTCGGGGGCACCTGCTCGTCTGCAACCCGACCAAGGAAGCGCATCGGGCCGCCCGCATCGTGTCGCCGAGCCCGCAGCCGAACCAGGACCCTCCCAAGGACTGCACGCGAGCGTCGGCCCGGCGCGCTCCGCACCCCGTGCGGCACGCAAAAATCGACGCCCCCTCTACAGCCCTCAGGGCCGTTGAGCAGGGCAGAACACCATGATCAGCGCCATAATGGAAGTGCTCGCATGGGAAGGCGCTCGGTGCTCAGATGCCGCCTCCGAGCCCGGCTACCTTCCCGGACCCCGGCCGACTCTGCTGCGCAATTCGGCGTACGAGCATGGCGGTTGGGGGATGATCGCTTCTGCGGTCAGTGTCTTGTCGTAGGGCCGCAGGGGGTGGTTCG
>NZ_JBFBBK010000193.1:0-2149 GCF_040682635.1 Streptomyces sp. NPDC051133 | reverse complement strand
CCGGCCCGCCGCAGGGCAGCGTGGATCCGCGGAGCCCCGTAGGCACCGCGAGATCCGGCGTGAAGCACCCGGATCTCGCCCACCAGCACCTCCTCCTTCCTCCGGGACCATCCGTCCCAGTATCAAGCTGTCCGGCCGGCAGGGGGAACTCCGGCCGGCAGGGGGAACCTCACTTCTCCGCCTGGCCCGACAACGGATCAACGTGCTCTTCGCCATGCTCCGCGACGGCACCTTCTACGAACCCAGAACCCCGCGCCTCGCTGGACCAAAGACATAGAGGGACCCCCGCGTCACCCCAGACAGAAAAAGAGGGACGGGACGGGCGGGCGGTAGGGCGTGTGGGCGGGGGATCGGGGCCGTCTGGTGTCTGTTGCGCGTCGGCGGGGCCTCCGCGTCTGCGCGCGATCCTGGCGTACCTCGATCGACAGCTCGCCGACACCGAAACCCTGAGCACCTACCTGCGTCTGCAAGCCGCCGCGGTCCGTCAGGCGCTGGCCGCCGTAGAGAGCCAAGCTCCCGGTGCCCGCCGCCTTGCGCAGGCCGAACAGCAGCCGGCCCTGGAAGCGCCCGCCCGCGGCAGGCGGGTGGCTACCTGGTGGAGAAGTCCTTGCCCTCCCAATCACCCGCTGGGTGCCGGTGTCCACGTGGCCGACTGCACCGTGATCCAACGCGACACCCGCCCGATCAGCGCCGATGAGGCCCGTACCGCGCTGGGCGATGGGAAGTTCTTCCGTGCCTGCGAGTTCTGCGGGCCCGACAGCAATCTGGGGTTCCTCGACTAGCCGTGGCAGAAGCCGGGTCTGTAAATCGAACGGTGTTTCTGGGTTTGTTGGGGGGTTCAGCGGCGGGAGGCGGAGAGCCGCCCGTCGAAGGTGATCTCGAAGGCGTTCAGAGCGGCCTTCCATCGCTGTGACCAGCGTTTGCGTCCCTGTCCGGTCGGGTCGAGGCTCATGATGGCCATGTAGACGCACCTGATCGCGGCCTGCTCGTTCGGGAAGTGCCCGCGGGCCCTGACGGCCTTGCGGATCCGCGCGTTCACCGACTCGATGGCGTTGGTCGTGCAGACAACTCGCCTTATCTCGCTGTCGAATTGGAGGAACGGTACGAACTCGGCCCAGGCGTTCTCCCACAGCCTCACGATCGCCGGATACTTCTTTCCCCAGGCTTCGCAGAATTCGAGGAACCTCTCCTCGGCGATGTCCTGGGTGGCGGCGGTGTAGATGGGCTTGAGCGCGCGTGCGATCTTGTCCCAGTCCTGGCGGGCCGCATAGCGGAACGACGCCCTGATCAGGTGGACGACGCACGTCTGCGTGATCGCCTGAGGCCAGACCGCCTCGATCGCATCCGGCAAGCCCTTGAGCCCGTCACAGACGACCATGCAGACGTCCTCTGTCCCGCGGTTCTTGATCTCGGTCAGCACCTGGAGCCAGTACTTGGCACCTTCGCCGCCGTCACCGGCCCACAATCCGAGGATCTCGCGGGTGCCCTCGACCGCGAGCACGACGTAGATCGGACGGTTGGCGACCTTGCCGTCCCGCAGCTTCACGTGCACGCAATCGATGAACAAGACCGGATAAACCGGGCGGTTTCCATCGGTGATTGCGACTCCTGGAAGGAGTCCGTCTGATGCCGAAGTATCCACTGAATCGCTTGCCTCTGTCGGTGCCGAAGCAGTACTTCGAACTGCGTAGAGGTGGCCTGAAAGGGGCAGGCGCTGCCCGCCATGTGGGCGTATCGACGAGCTGCGGGTCGGTGTGGTTCATCAAGGCTGGACGCATGCTGCTGCCCGACAAGCCCATCAACGAACGCTACATGACCCAGGACGACCGGATCGCGATCGCCCAGGGCCTGCTCGCCGGCCGCACGGCTTCGGCGATCGCCCGGGAGATTGGCAAACACCGCTCCACCGTCTACCGGGAGATTTCCCACAGCCGCGGTCCCGACGGCACCTACAACCCCTGGTGGTCACACAACCAGGCGATCCTGCGCCGGAACCGACCGAAGCCGGAGAAATTCCGTGCGAAACCTCAGCTGCGTGACTTCGTCAACGACAAACTCAAAGAGCACTGGTCACCGCAGCAGATCACCCGGTACCTGGCCCGCACCCGGCCCGGACAGGATGCGATGAACGCCTGCCCGGATACCATCT
>NZ_JBFBBK010000192.1:0-2159 GCF_040682635.1 Streptomyces sp. NPDC051133 | reverse complement strand
GGCGTCGGCTATGACGAGTTTCAGGGGAAGTTCGGAGGCAAAGCGGGCCTCCTCACCCACCGCGGCGAAGCGCTGTACATGTTCCAAGGTCTCGGCGTCGTCCAGGCAGTCGTCGAGGTAGATCGCCCGGACGGCGCCGCCCGCATGGTGCAGCCGGCGGACCGCTGAGATGCCTTCCGCATTCTCGGCGGGGGCGACAAACGGCGGTTTACAGAAGGTGAGCAGTTCGTACCGTGCCTGCCGCTGGATATCGGCGAAGCGCTCGGCGATCGCCTTCGGGTCGCGGAGGACCTCGATGTAGTCCAGCGGATCGGTATGCTCCCGTCCCTGGGACCACAGCGGCTGCAGGGCGTCGGCCAGCGCCTGCGAAACGCTTTCGAGCCGGTCGACGGACGCCCGTTGCAGGGCCATCAGCCGGGCGAGGGCCAACTCGGGTGTGACGGCGGAATACGTGGCCACGCGACTGGGGTGGGCGGTGACCAGCTGTCGCCGTACGAGCGCGTCCAAAACGTCGTAGACACGTTGCCGTGGCACATCGGCTTCCCGGGCCACCTCGGCGGCCGTGTATGCACCGCGCCTGATGAGTGCCAGATAGACCCGTGCCTCGTACCGGACCAGGCCCAGCGCCATCAAGTCGTTGATCGTTCCATCATCCAGCTCCATGACTTCACAACGTACCGGCAGAGACTGAGGAGTACACACGTGGCTTTCCCAACTGGTCTTGTTATTACCGGCAAACCATTAATAAACTCACCGGTAGCCACCACTGACCATGGTGGCAGCAACCGCTGCATGCCCAAACATCGGCTTCCGCTCGGCCACTTGCAATAGAAAGCGATTGTCATGCGCTTGACATTCATTGGAGTCGTCGAGGTCGAGCCATCCATCCCCCCACGGAGGGCAGTTCATTGCGTTCTCAGCACAGAAGGAATCCAATACGCCTCGGGGTACCCGCGCTCCTGTCCGCAGCAGTCCTGATAACCGGCGGCCTGGCCGTCACACAGTCAGCGGCCTCTGCCACGACCGCCACCGCGTCTCCAACGACCTCCACCGTGCCCGTTCACCGACTCTGCTCGGAGCCGAGCAAGCCCGGCTACATGGCGTGCGAAGCGGTCGTCCGTACCGATCTGAAGGCACAGAAGTCCCTCGGCCGCCACGACACCCCCAAGGGCCTCGGACCCGCCGACCTGCAGGCCGCCTACAACCTGCCTAAGGACGGCGGCAAGGGCGCCACCGTCGCGATCGTCGACGCGAACGACGACCCGAACGCCGAGAAGGACCTGGCGGCCTACCGCTCGCAGTACGGCCTGCCGGAGTGCAGCACGAAAAACGGCTGCTTCAAGAAGATTGACCAGGACGGCGGCACGAAGTACCCGGCGCCCGACCAGGGGTGGGCGGGCGAGATCTCACTCGACGTGGACATGGTCAGCGCGGCCTGCCCGCAGTGCCACATCCTGCTCGTCGAGGCCAAGTCCGCCAACATGGACGACCTCGGCGCGGCCGTGAACCAGGCCGTCAAGCAGGGCGCCAAGTACGTCTCCAACAGCTACGGCGGCGGCGAGGAGGCCGCCGACGCCTCCGCCGACAACAAGTACTTCAAGCACCCCGGCGTCGCCATCACCGTCAGCTCCGGTGACAGCGGCTACGGCGTCGAGTACCCGGCCGCCTCCCCGTACGTAACCGCCGTCGGCGGCACCTCACTCAAGAAGGACACCAGCACCCGCGGCTGGTCCGAGAGCGTCTGGGGCACCTCCGCCGGCGGTGACGGCGCGGGCTCGGGCTGCTCGGGTTACGGCGCCAAGCCGTCCTGGCAGAAGGACACCGGCTGCGCCAAGCGCGCCGTCGCCGACGTCGCGGCCGTCGCCGACCCGGCCACCGGTCTCGCCGTCTACGACACCTACCAGGCCAGCGGCTGGAACGTGTACGGCGGCACCAGCGCCTCCGCACCGTTCATCGCCGGCGTCTACGCCCTCGCGGGCACCCCAGGCTCCGGTGACACCCCGTCCTCCTACCCCTACGCCCACCCGGACAAGCTGAACGACGTCACCAGCGGGTCCAACGGCTCCTGCGACGGCTACCTGTGCAAGGCCGGCAAGGGCTACGACGGCCCGACGGGCCTCGGCACCCCGAACGGCGTCGCGGCCTTCACCAAGTAGACC
>NZ_JBFBBK010000191.1:0-2172 GCF_040682635.1 Streptomyces sp. NPDC051133 | reverse complement strand
TCGAGTGCCACAAGGGAATCCGTTGGCGAAGCCACAGCACCTGCTCACGCTCAGGGCCGTCGTGCGCACCGGCTCGTTCGTCGTCGCAGCCCGCGAACTCGGTTACACCGCCTCTGCGATCTCGCAGCAGATCGCTGCCCTGGAGAAGGAGACGGGGCTAGTGCTGTTCGAGCGGGAGGCGCACGGCGTGCGGGCGACCGCAGCGGCCCACCGGCTCGTCGACCTCAGCGTCCCGGTGCTGGCCGCTCTGGACGACCTCGACCACCAAGTGCACCAGCTGGCCACCGGGGCCACTGGACGGCTGAGACTGGGCAGCTTCCCCACAGCCAGCGTCCGGCTCGTCCCTGCGGCACTGTCAGCCCTGACCGCCACCTACCCGCGGGCGCAGATCCACCTCGAGGAAGGCGAACCGAAGGAGCTCGTCACCGCGCTGAGCCAGGGCGACTTGGATGTTGCCCTGGTCTACGAGTACGGTCTCAGCCCGCAGCAATGGCCGGGCAGCCTTGCCTGCCATCACCTCGCACGCGAGGACCTCGTCCTACTCAGGGCACGCGGCAGCAGCCTCAGCACACGCCTGGCCGCACTGTGCCAAGCCCGCTGGATCACCAGCAGGCAGGGAACCGCCGGCGCTCTGTCCCTCACCCGGCTGTGCGCGGCGGCCGGATTCGAGGCCGACGTGGCCTTCCGCAGCAACAACTATGACGTCGTACGCCAGCTGGTGTCCGCCGATCTCGGTGTGGCGATCGTGCCAGGGCTCGGCCATACCCCGAGCGAATCGGTGGAGGCGACCCGGGTCGCACAGCACTCGGCGTTCCGCCGCGTCATGGCCCTGCACCGCAGCGCGAACAGCAACCCACTGCTCGCCACCGTGATCAGCTCTCTGTACGGTGCAGTACCGGGGGGAGAGCCGTTTGTCCACCCGGTGCAAGGCGACGACCTCGCCTACTTGCCTGTGTGAGCCGCGCATTCATCCCGCCGGGGAGCCGCCGTGAACTCCGCCGAGTTTCCGCGTCGAGCTCTTCCTCACCTTCTGCGGATGCGTAGCACCCTTGACGCGTTTGAACGGCCTCCGTCACAGTCGTGGTCGACAGCTGAGTCGACCACAACAGGGGACGCCCGCTGTCGCAGTCCCCACTGTTTCCTGCCAACAATCGGGAGAGTCCGTGAGGGCCAGCTTCACGTTACAACCAAGATCGCGTGTGCCGCTCGTGGTGATCGCTGCGTTAGCCACGCTAATGATCACATTCGCGACTGGCGGCGCCCCAAAGGCACAGGCCAATGCCAATGCTGTGGCCCCCTGCGTCGCCAGAACAGTGCCAGATTCCAAAGCCATCGAGACCTACACAGCCAAGCTTCGTGCATCCGGGAGCACACGAACCCAGATCGACAAGGCGTTGGCCACGAAATTCGGCCTGAAGAAGGCAGCGACCAAGACGGTGGTCTCGCCGAATTCGAACGCGTACCCGTCTGATCTCCAGGAGTGGCTGTCCATCTACACAGCCGGAGGCAACGGCTGCGGAACGCCCTACGGCTACGCCCAGTTCAACTGGCACTTCACCAACGGTGTCAACGGACGCGTGACCAACGAGTGCAACTCGGCGAGCCAGGGCTGGAACAGCTGCCACGATGCCGAAGACATAGCCGCGATCACGATCAGCGACAACAACGGCGGGGGCGTGTACACCTTCAGCAGGTACGCGACGTCCTACGGATACATCATGGACAGCAACTTCCACTGGAACAACACCTACGGAAACCCCGAGCCATGGTACTTCTCGGCCGGCTCAGCCAGCAACAACGGAGTCTCCTTCCCTATGTACACGTTCGACCACTGGGTCGACGGCAGCGAGCACAACCCCTGGGGATCGGACTTCAGCAACGCAAACGGCAACATGGGAATCGCCTTCAAGCTCCTCAACGGCGACTCCTGCAAAAACGTCACAGCGTACGGCCACTACGACCACTCCTGGAACCAGACCTCCATCAACAGCGTGTCCGTAGGCCCCTGGTCGATCGGAGTCGGATGGTCGTCGAGCAACAACCACTGGGGAACCACCGTCGACACCCTTGGGCAGCAGTACTGGCTCTGCCTTTGACTTCCGCTCCCCGACCTTGACCTCCGCCTGACCGGCCCCGGTGTGACCTGCCTCCGTGCGACGGCCCGGTTCTACA
>NZ_JBFBBK010000190.1:0-2208 GCF_040682635.1 Streptomyces sp. NPDC051133 | reverse complement strand
GGGCAACGGCGTTCACCAAGCCATCCACGGTAGCGCCCGGCTCCACAACCTGGCCCTCACCGGACAACTCACGTCCCATACGGGACAACCTCTAGGGCACCGTCTCCATCGTCGACGGCACCCTGGGGTGGCTGGCGGGCCGGCGAGAGGGCCAGCATCGGTGCGATGCGGCCGGCCGCGGCGTCTCCTCGTCCACAGTGTGCCGGATCATCCAGCGGCTGGGACCGCTGCTGGCACTCGAACCCGTCGCCTTCCTGGCGGACGCCCCGGACCGGACGCGACTGCCGGCAGCGCACCGACGGCCTCCATCACGCAGTCCAGGCCGTCGCCCACATGCACAACCTCGTCCTCGCGTCATGAGCAGACAACCTCGCTCACGGGCTGTGGCCTGCCCGAGCGAAGCCGTCTGATCGCCGTGTCGGAGTTGCGGCTTCGCCGTCCTGCTGAAGCCGGCGGCGGGCAACGATGCCGCAATGGCTACCGTCCCAGTGACTGCCACTCGCTGAGTCGCGGGGCTGGCTGCCCCGACGCAAGCGCCGACGGCGGCGATCTGCTCAATCAGCTTCGCCGGGCAGCTGGGTGCGGCGGCAACACTACGTCTCAGGTGGGGTTCAGCGGCGTGACACCGGTTCCCGCGTATAGCTCGGGCTTGAGTGAGAGGACGGTGACCGGTTCTCCGGCCTTGGCGGCCTTCCATGCGATCGCGGCCGGATGCGTCACGGCCCACGAAGCGCCCGCCCATGCGAACGCGTCCCGGGCATGATCGGCGGTGAACGGGATGCTCTCGGCGAAACGCAGTGCCGCGGCGTGCGCGCCGGCACCTGGGACCTGGCGGTCGGCGGCGAGAACGGACAGCGAGGGGATCAGGACCCGGCCGGTTCCGCGCGAGGCCTCGATGTACAGCCCCGTGAAGAAGGCGTCCGCCTGATAGAGAGCGGCCAGAGCGGTGTGGTCCAGGACAGCCGTCAAGTTCATGCGACGGCGCTGCCCTGATGGGCGCGGATCTTCTCCCAGGCACTCTGTCCGGCCTGCTGGACCTGCTCGGTGTACTCGATCCCCAGCTCACCGGCGGCCTCGAGAGCGCGCTGCTCACGCTCGGCATCCGTGAGCTCGCGACTGGCGAGGTCCGCCACGAGATCAGTGATGCTCATACCCCGCTCTTTGGCGAGGAGGCGCAGCCGGTCACGCACCGCCTCGGTTGTTTTGATGCTCGTAGGTTTGGTCATGCCACGGATTCTACCGCCGGTAGAAGCCTTGCGGGGTTGCTTCCCACAATGCCGACTGGTGGGCCAGTACGGGCCGCTCGGGATGGCCCGGCTCACTCTGGGCAGGCACCAGGTAACCCACCGAACACCCACCCACCGCCCGAGGACCTCCCCCCATGACCTCCCCACCCAACCAGCCCCGCCGCAACGGCCAACCGCACACCGTCGGCATGGGCCACGGCGAGCTGGAGAAGGAAGTCACCCAGCTGCGCCGGGCCGTCTCCTCCCACGCCGCCATCGACCAGGCCATCGGCGTCCTGATCTGCCTGCACCAGATCAACCCCGACACCGGCTTCGCCGTGCTGCGTGCCGCCTCCCAGCTCGCCAACACCAAACTCCACACCGTCGCCGAAGCCGTGATCACCTGGGCCCACACCCACCAGCCACTACCCGCCCCCATCAAACAAGCCCTCGACGAGGCCCTAGGCCTCAGCGCGGGGCTCACAGACAGCTGATCACCCAGACAGCGACCGGGCGAGAGAGAAGTGATCTCGCAGCGCAGACAGCAACCGGTGGCCGTGTCCAGCACCGAACAAGATCGTTTACCGATAGTGGCAGGCGCGCACCGGGCGCGCCGTCGGTCTTTGCCTTGGTCAGCAGCCGGCGGCCTCCTCAACCAGTGGCGCCCTGTCCTGCACGGCAGCTCCTGGCCCTTTTACCTGGGCAGAAGGCCGGGAGCTGCCAACCCGCTCCGTCAGGCGGCGCTCTTCTTGCGACAGCGCCCAGCGCGGGCAAGGGCGTCGATAAGGTCCTCGCGGCTCATCTTCGACCGGCCTGCAACCCCCCTCTGCTCAGATCTACTGACCGGAGACAGGTCGGAACCACGACCGCTTACCGGAGTGCCAAACGCGAAACGTTCCGGATCGGATGTCCAGCTTGAGGCGTTTCAACCTTCCCAGATTCACTTCCTGATGTCACTGTTTTTTTCTCGCCTGAAGCGTTC
>NZ_JBFBBK010000189.1:0-2213 GCF_040682635.1 Streptomyces sp. NPDC051133 | reverse complement strand
GAGGATCTCGGTCGTCTTGTCGGTGTCGAAGCCGATGTCCATCTGGCCTTGCCCCTCGGGTGCGCATCCACACGGGCAACGCCCCGACAATCAATCCCGCCACTTTCCAGGTGATCTCTCAGCGCTACGAGCGGCTCGGGTCGTCCTGACCTCGAACAAGACCATCAGCTATACACACATAGTCCGGCGACCGCCTGCCAGGCGGCGGGCGAAGCCCAGCGGATCCCGGCGGTGTTGTCGCGGTTGAGTAATACACTGACTCAGCCGCGAGGCTTCCGTGGTCTTCCATCTCGTCAGACCAGGTGCCACTACTGGCGCGAGTGGCGGCACGAAGGAAGGTGTAGCGGAACTTGGCCATCGTGGCAGCGAACGCGGCTCCGGCTGGGCGGCTACTCCATAAGCTGCGTCCGGCACGGGATCCTTGAAAGCCGGAGCATTCGGCCCAGGGAGTGCGGCGGTAAGAAGGAACCGAGCGGGCGAGCGGGGGCGCGTCTGCAGCAGCAGAGGGTCCCACGCACGGCTGGGCGGCTGCTTTAGGCTGCAGTTCGCCATTTTCTGCCAAAGGCACGGAGTTTGTACTCGAGATTCAAGGCAAGCTTGCCGAGCGATCATCATCGCCTTTGGCGTCGCTTGTCGTGCGGGAGGGAAACCGTGATACGTGAGGTTGTGCATGCTGCGTCCAGGCTCCCGGGCCGGCTACGCAAACGGGGCGTGCCGGGCTCCGGGCCCGCGGGTCGGCAGCAGCCCTCACGCGAAGCCGCTCTGTTGAAGGAGGCAGAGCAGTTCGTCCGCCTTCATCATCAGGAGGACGTCGGCGCCGGGTCCCTGGAGCACCGACTGGCCGCAGTACGACGCGAGATCGACCGGTTTGGCAGTTACCGGCATACCGGCCGGGAACTGCAGTTCGGGGCTCGTGTCGCGTGGCGTAACAGTGTCCGGTGCATCGGCCGTCTGTACTGGCATTCGCTGATGGTGCGTGACCTGCGTCATCTTTCGGGTGCCCGGCAGATGGCCGAGGCCTGTGTCGATCATCTCACCATCGCAGCGAACGGCGGACGCATACGCCCTGTCATCTCCGTTTTCGCGCCAGAAGACGCCGACGGGCTGGGGCCGCGCATATGGAACGAACAGCTCATCCGGTACGCCGGATATCGCCTGCCTGACGGCGGCATCCTGGGAGACCCGCGCAATGTGGCCATCACCGAGGCGGCTCTCCGGCTGGGCTGGCCGGGTGGGAAGCAAAGCGCGTACGACGTCCTCCCGCTGGTTGTGCAAGAAGCCAGCGGTCCGCCCCAGTGGTTCGACCTTCCCTCCGACGCCGTGCTCGAGGTGGACATCTGCCATCCGGACGGACTGTGGGGCAGGGAATGGGGTGTGCGCTGGCACGTGGTGCCCGCGATCTCCCACATGCGTCTGGTCATCGGCGGTATCTCATATTCGGCGGCACCGTTCAATGGCTGGTACATGGGCACCGAGATCGGTGCCCGCAACCTCGCCGACGCAGACCGGTACAACCTCCTGCCGAAGATCGCCGAACGCTTGGGGATCGACACATCCAGCGATCGCACCCTGTGGAAGGACCGGGCCTTGGTGGAGCTCAACCGGGCAGTGCTCGATTCGTTCGACAGCGCAGGTGCGACGATTACGGACCATCACACGGAAGCGGCCCGCTTCATCTGCCACATTCAGCGTGAGGCCCGGAGCGGGCGAGATGTCCACGCGGACTGGTCATGGATCGTGCCCCCGCTCTCGGGCGCGGCTACACCGGTGTTTCACCGCACGTATGAGAACATCCAGCACCTTCCCGCCTACTTGCCTCAGCCCTCACCGCCTACCCTGGGCGTAGGCTACGGCGCATGTCCGGTCGCGGAAGAATAAGGGCACGGCTGCCTGGGCACGGCCGCGGCGGCCATCCCATACCCTAACTGGGGTCTTCAGCTTCATCTAGCGCAGCCCCGGGCCTTCACGCGCGGGAGGAAGGGCTTCTCAGGCTAAGGGTGACCTGCACCGGCGCACGGATCTGTGCTGTTGACCTCAGTCAGGATGCTTCTGGTTCTCGGTGTACTCCTTGATGATGTCCAGTGGCGCGCCGCCGCAGGATGCGGCGGAGCCGGACGGGATCAGAAGTGATCGCTTCACAGGTATCGGCGGATGTGTCCGGGGAAGACTTCATCGTCTATGAGGCGCGGCGGACCGGTGTCCCGTTCGTGTTC
>NZ_JBFBBK010000188.1:0-2247 GCF_040682635.1 Streptomyces sp. NPDC051133 | reverse complement strand
ATCAAGAACACAGGCAGCAACGCATCGGTCGTGAAGCAAGAAAGCTGGACATTTATGCGCGCTACCTAGCGGACCACGCCCATATGCGGGCGCAGTTGCGCGCGCTGGCGGCTACCTCCGGTCTATCGGGCGAAGAGCGCGCGAACGAGGCCCGCACGGCCTACACCGTCTGCTTCGGCTCCCACTACGAACTCGAGGTACTGGCCCCACAGTCAGTGCTCTCTCGAGCACAGGACTTGGACTCACGTGCGCGGGCCCTGCGAGATGTCGTCGCCGCCGGCACGAACATCCAGGTCCACGGCACGGCTCCCATGCAGGAGTACATGGACGCCATGACGCTCGTACGGGCTGCGATGCGCTCAGACCTGGGGGTGGCCGACAGCGCCTGACGAAACCCGCCACCGCCTGCGCAACGCTCGCAGAGTGGCTCGCTCTCCGCCAAGGCGTCCCAGGGCGAGGTGAAGCCGGCGTCCACGGCGAGCCGGTCGATTTCGCGACCATTGGTGAAACTGCGCAGGTGGGCGGGTCGACGGCGCGGTTTCAGCAAGGCCGCGAAGCCGCGTACCAGATCAGCGAGTGCGGTGATCTGGTGGGGCAGGCCGCGGCTTCTTGCGGGATTGGTGAGCAGGAGGCGGCTGACGTGACGGGAGCTCGCGACCGGGCGGTCACCTTCAGCACGACCCTGGCAGAGGTCCCGGACCAGCAGGCTGACGCTTCCGAAGCAGTCCAACTCCCAGATTTCCCACAGCAGTTAAGTGAGGAGACTGCGGGTCAGCGGCGCCGGGCGCGCAGGCGGTCACGGTAGGGGTCAACGAGGGTCGGACGGTAGGCGGGGGCGATCCGCAGGACCTGAAGTTCGGGCATGCGAGCGTAGCGTTTGACCGTGTTCAGGGCCACGCCGAGGCAGCGGAAGCAGCCGCAGGCCGACACTCTGGACACGGCACCGCCACGACCCGAGTGCGGGCCGTGGCCACCACCGTGCCATCGCCCTCCGCCACTTCCTGGACGACCAGCGCCGGCAAACGGCTACTCGACGTCACCACCGACTACGGGCCAGAGCTGATCCTTAGAGACCCTCGCCCGGCGGAACCGTGAACCTCGGCTGACCCTCACAGCCGTGTGGCCAGATCCAAGGTCCACCAGGGACCGCCGATGCCGGAGGCCACGCCGACGCCGGCATCCGTGTAACGGCACGTGAGGATGATGGCACGGTGCGGCGGGCTGTTCATCCACTCGGTGACGGCGGCGCCTGCGGTCACAGGACCGACCACAACGGCCTCACCGGTGTCCTCGGGGCGATAACCCGCAGCCCGCATCCTGTCGGCTGGATCGCTGCCGTCCGTTCCAGTGTGCGTGAGGCGCACGTGACGGGCCATGTCGACGCTGTGCACCTGGGCGGCCTGATGAAGCGAGGCCCGGACCCGCACCGGGGCACACCCCGCTTCGGCACGGCGCCGGTTGATCTCGGCAGCCACGCGCTCTGTCGGGTCGGCCGCGGTGCCGGGAGGTGCGCTGTTCTGGGCTGGGCTGTCCCGCTGGGGCTCCCACTGACTGGGAACCAACACGTGCCACTGCGGTAGCTGGGAGGGTGTTGATCCCGGCATGGCCGGTTCAGCCCAGGCGATCGGCACTGCCTCCACCAGAGCCGCGAGGAGGAAGCACCCCATTGAGAGCGCCCTGCCCTTGACGGTCATCGTCTCACCCTCTTAAGTCTCAGATTTTCTATTCCGATGAAATCGGGCGAATTCTGCACAGCTTCGGCCCGGACTGCTGCACAACTCCCCGGCGCTTGGTCACGGTCCGCCCTGTTTCAGGTGGGTTCAGTCAGATGGATGAGATAAAACGACCCATCGTACGAATGGCCTCTCGCAAGGCGTCGCAGTCACCGGTTGCTGATCTGCTCTGAGGTTCCCCCGGCTGCTCGAGAGGTAGTGATCATCTGGTCAGCTGGGGTTGATGGGTGTTCAGCATGTTCTAGCGCGGAACCCCAGGCGTTCACACCCGGGAGGCAGCTTCTCAAGACAGGGGTGACGCGCACGGGTGCACGGGTCCGCGCTGCTGGCCTCACAGGGTTCAGAGGGCCGTACGGCCCCGGCAGATACCGGGAGTTGGTTCCTGGCGTGGTGACAGAGATCAACGATACGATCACACACGTGAAGACCCACAGGACGGGGTACGACCGGCTGCTGCGCTTGCAGCCCGCCGGGCCGGGGAGGTAGTCGCCGGCGCCCACACCGGCGGAGTAGG
>NZ_JBFBBK010000187.1:0-2255 GCF_040682635.1 Streptomyces sp. NPDC051133 | reverse complement strand
GCGCCTCGGTGGCCAACCTGGACGACTTCCCCGCGCACTTCGCGCGCCCCGACGGCCGCCCCGCCGAAGGCCCGGGGTTCCTCGCTAGATCTCGCTGAACTAAGCAGAGAGGTCTGCGCTCAAGAGAGGTGATCAGGGACGACATCGGCTTCGTGAAGAAGGGCGCCATCTCGGCCGGGGAGCAGCGCCAGTTCTCCGGCACCGCCAGAGACCGAGAGCTGTCAGATCGGCGCTTTCGCCGCGTACCCTCCACCCACACACACGCCCTGATCGATCCCGAGCTCTACCCGGATCGCGGCCGCCACGGGATCCGGCGCACACAGGCGTGCCCGACTTCTGCTGGGTAGGGCACGCCTGTGGAACGGTCCTACGCGGTGCCGAAGGCCACTAGCTGCCCGTTGGTGGTGGCTACGTAGACTCGGCCGCCGTCGGTGGCGGGAGGTGCCCACTTGGGATTGCCGATCGGGAAGGTGCGGCGCAGGTGCATGATGCCGTTGACAGGCACCGCATCATAGACCCGGAGTTGGCCAGGGGCTGCGATCCAGACCAGGGCGGAGCCGTGCGTCATTCCACTGGAAGTGACGATAGGGGAGGTCGAGCCGTATCCGAAGCCCTCATTGCTGATGCCGACGCTGGTCAGGGTCGGAGTCCCGGCACTGTTCACCGAGTACTTCAGCGCGCGCAGCGGCGCGCCGCTGCCGCTGTCCTTCGCCACCGTGTAGACGTATCCGCCGTCGCCGCCCCAGACACCGGGGTGGCCGAAGACGGGCTGGAAGGGACCGGCCATGCTCACCGCGTGGTCCGTGCCGTTCGGCCCCTGACCCATGCCGCCCAGATGGTCCCGGTCCAGCAGGAAGATCCGCCCGTCCTTGGTGGGCTGGACCAATAGGCGCGGGTGCGCGGTGGTGCCGAAGCTGTTCGGCAGGGCAACCGGACCGCCCGAGCCGATGTCGGTGTCGGTGGCGTCCAAGGTACGGTTATTGGCCGGACTGAAGAAGGACTTGGCCGAAAGGCTGCCATCGCTGTTCACCCCGAGCCGCACCACCGACTCCCCAAGGCCGGCTGGGGGCAGATCGCCGGGGCCGGGGTTCGGCGAGGCGCCCGTTCCATTGCCGTTGCCGGTGGAGAGGAAGATCCGCCCGCTGCCGTCCGAGACCAGTCCGCCGCCGCTCTGCCAGATGCCGGCCTCCTTGTTGTCGGAACCGGACTCGGCGGACCACATCGTGAGCTTATGGCTGGTGACGTTGACGCCGACCACCTGGCCGACATAGGGGCCGTGGTCACAGTACGAGCCGAACCCGGCGTACACCGATCCGTTCATCAGCAGCAGTCCGGGGCGCTGCAAGGCTGTGAACGGGTTGAACGGGTGTCCGGGGCTGTTGGTCGGTGTGCCCTGGATAGTCACCGGCCAGCCTGCACGCTCGGCACCGCTGGTGGCACTCAGGGCATGGATGTACCAGTGCGGGTGCTGCACGTCGACGCCGTCGTTGGCCTTACTGGTGAGGTAGACCGTGTTGGAGGAGGAGTCGTATACCGGGGTGGAGGTGATTCCGCTGACACTGTTGCCGCAATTGATGGCCGAGGTGGGCCAAGCCGGACCGAGCTGGCGGGCCCAGTTGGTCTGCCCGGTCACGGCGTCGATGCCGTAAACGTAGTTGTTCTCTGTCGCGACGACCACGTTCTTGCCGGTGACCAGCGGCTGGGCCGACACAAAGCCGTTCAACGCGGTCGACCAGCGCTGTCCGAATGCGGCAGATGACACCTGGGAGGGCGACAGCTTCGGTTCGTTCGCGTCCCACCCAGTGCGCTTGTTGTCGACCGAGATGGTGTTTTCGATGGCCTGCGTCGGCGCGCTGATCCCGAGCAGCAGGAGACCCGCCATGGCCACCATCTTGGCTCTCGGTGTCAGCAGTCCTCGGCCTCCTCTTCCTCGTCGGTGCATCGGTGGGGTGTCTCGTACCATGGGATCCGCCCTTGTCTGTGGTTGCGTGGAGGCTGGCAGCCGACCGCGGCCCATTGTGGTGACGGCCAGTCAGGGCCTTGTCGTACAAGAGAAGGCACGGCGGAGGATTCATTCACAGGGAGTAAGCCGTCGGCTTTCCTCGATCCAGCCGGTGGACTGCCTGTTCCAGAAGCCCGTGATCGGGCATTTCGGCGGCCCCTGGTTGACCCTGTGGTGAGGGCGAGGCTGAGCATGAGGGCCACGGCCTCGCAGGACGCTGTCCAGGCCCTCGCCGGCCGGGCCGCCCTCGCCG
>NZ_JBFBBK010000186.1:677-2256 GCF_040682635.1 Streptomyces sp. NPDC051133 | reverse complement strand
CCGTCCTATCGTTTGGTGCGGGCGAGTCGGCCCCAGATAGTCGGAGTATGTCGGACAGTCCCGCAGGGTTGCGGGGGGTCATCCAGTTGGTGCAGGACAGCTGGGTGCAGTCGGCTGCAGGCCCCAGCTCTGACCAGATCATGAACCGGCCGTTTGTGGTTGCTGTTGCCGGGGCGGGTGCGGTCGGACCGGCTCACCCCGGCCGACTCGTTCTGGCCCGGGCAGACTCCGACCCACGAGGCCAGGTGGTGGGCGGAGGCGAACTGGGTCATGTCGCCGCCTGTCTCGGCGACCGTGAGTGTTCCAGTGACGCCGGCGGTGAGGTCGGCGCCGAAGCGAGCCGTCGTCGTGGCCTCGGATAGCAATCGGCTGCAGGCGGCAGCCACTTCGTCGGGGGCCTCGGACAGCAGGGCGGTACCGACCGGCGACAGGGTGCCACGGGCGAGTACACCGAGCAGCTCCGCTTCGCAGATGACAGTGGCGAACGGCGCCGCGTCCTGCGGCAGTCCCTCGGCAAGCGGACGGAACCGGGCTGCCAGAGGCCGTTGCTTCCTGAGGAACGGGTACGGCCGCAAGGCGGCGGCAAACAGAACACGCCTGATGAGACGCTGTTCGCGGCGATCATCTATGTGCTGGTCAGCGGTTGTGCCTGGCGGGCCGTACCGCCATGCTTCGGGATATCGAAGTCGACCGCGCACCGCCGGTTCATGATCTGGTCGAGGGTCGGCTGTGGGGCTGCCTACATGAAGCAGTCCTGCACCAGCTCGATGATACGGGCCTTGTCGACGTCTCCCGTGTGGTCCTCGACTCCGCCCATGTCCGGGCTGAAAAGGTGCCTCTATGGCTTTCGTCAAGCCGTAGCCGGTGCGGGCGGCTGGTAGAAAGTCCCGTCTCGGAGCATGGCGAACAGGACGTCGATGCGGCGTCGGGCGAGGGCGATGAGGGCGGCGATGTGGTGTTTTCCCTCGCGGCGTTTGCGGTCGTAGTAGGCGCGTGACTCCGGTTGGGACAAGGAGGCGAACGCGGCAAGGCAGAAGGCCCGTTTGAGCTGCTTGTTGCCTCGCCGGGAAGGATGTTCGCCGCGGATGGACGAGCCGGAACTGCGGGTCACGGGTGCCAGGCCTGCGTAGGCGGCGAGGTGGCCGGCGGTGGCGAAGCCGCTGCCGTCACCGACGTCGATAAGGATGCGGGCGGCGGTCCTGATCCCGATGCCGGGCATCGAGATCAGGACCTGGGAAAGAGGGTGGGCCTCCAGGAGTTCCTCGATCCGGGCGGCGAGGAGTTTGCGCTGGTCAAGGACGGACTGGAGGAAGCCGGCGAGGCTGTGGACGATCAGCGCGGCGGCGTCCGTGCCGGGGACGACGACACTCTGTTCGTCGAGTGCGGTGAAGATGTCTTCGACCAGCCGCTCGGCCATCCGCGGCGCCTTGGGACGTATCAGGGTCACGAGACGTCGTCTTCCGGCTTTGCGGATCTGGGACGGGGAACCGAACTGGTCCAGCAGTCTGAGCACGGCCGGGTGCTGGACCCCCAGCCACAGGGCGGCGTGCACCAGCTGGCGGGTGGTGACGGTGATCAG
>NZ_JBFBBK010000186.1:0-667 GCF_040682635.1 Streptomyces sp. NPDC051133 | reverse complement strand
GCTCGGCCGGGTGCTGGACCCGCGGGCCCAGCACCCGTTCAAGCGAGGGGTGGATCTGGGTGAGCAGGCCCCGGAGCCGGTTGGTGATCCGGGTGGACTCGCCCGCGAGGTCGTCGTCGAACCCGGCGATCATCGCGAGTTCGGCCACGGTCTCGTCCGCGGTGTCGATCGTCCGCAGGGTGTGGGGCATCGCTCTGGCGGCGTCCGCGATGATGAACGCGTCACGGGCGTCGGTTTTCGCCTCGCCCGGTAGAGATCGGCGATCCGCCGCATCGTCAGCCCGGGCAGGTAGGCGACCTGGCAGTCCGCGTCCCGGGCGACCGCCAGCGGCAGGCCCCGATGGAAGCCGGCTGGTCGACGACCACCAGGACCGTTCCGTGCTTGGCCTGGAGCTTGTCGAACAGCTCACGCAGTTTCGGTTCGCTGTTGGGCAGCGGCTTATCGAACACCTTCTTCCCCGCAGTCCGGATCCCCTACTGGGGCCGGTGGGAGACCCTCTCCACAGGTCAGAAGGCGGCGAACCGGTCCCACGCCAAGATCCGGGCCCTCGGGGAGCAGGCCATCGCCACCCTCAGGTCCTGGAGGCTCCTCCGCAGACTGCGGTGCTCGACCACCCGGATCCAGGAGAGTGGGGAGACGGTCGACGTCTTGGCATCGGGGAAAAAGC
>NZ_JBFBBK010000185.1:0-2278 GCF_040682635.1 Streptomyces sp. NPDC051133 | reverse complement strand
GGCGTACCCGCAGCGCGGTGGCCGTCGCCGACCATCTCGCCACGGAAGAGATAGCGCCACCCGTCACCCGGGCGAACCTCCGCTTTGCTGATCACCAGCCCAGGGAACCCCGGCGTTGACCTGCAAAAAAGCGCGATCCCGGGTCCTTCCCGCCGGGCGGGAGGCCATCGCTAAGTCTTTACCGCAGCGCCCGCCGGGCGGCCCGCCACGGCAGCCCGCGACGGTAAGCCACCGACGCGTGCACAGTCCGCCGCATGAACAACGACCTGCTCCACGGAGACCTTTGTCCGATGTGCCGCCGCCATCTCACGCTGCGGAAGACCGTCGCAGTCCGATCAACCCAGTCGCACCATCCCACCCGGACCGACACGATGCCTTACTGCGAGAGCTGCGCAACCGACATGGCGCGGGCCCAGGAATGGGCGGACATGATGTGCGCCCTTCTGCGTCGACACCTCCAGTCCCCTGACCCCGATCGATACATCAACCAGGAAGCCCTCGATCTTCTCGCAGGTCTGATGGGCAGGCCCGTCACGGAGGGCCAGCAAGAACCTACATGGCACTTCATCGGCAGGCAGATCGCCGAGTGCGGCGCACAGCAGGGTGAAGAGGGGTGTCGGCCAACGTAGGAGGGGCTATAGCCGGGTGTTCCGGCTACAACCCCTCTGAGCTCGGTGCTTACCGGGTAAGCGCCCGTCAGCCGATGAGCAGCTCAACGAGTTCTTCGATCTGCTGCGGCGTGAGGCGTCGCTTTAGGTCTGCGGCAAGTACCTCCAGATCCTCTTCCGCCCGTTGTGTACTGGTGGCGGTTGCGGGTTCACCTTGGCGCTTTGCGGCTTACCGGGTAAGCACCCTTCGGCTTCCGGCTGGCCTCGCTTTTCTGCTGGGCCCGCTGCGGTGGCGTGTCCTGTCCCACTTGTTCTGGCTGTCGTGACCTGGTTGGGCGCTGGCTGACCGCTTCGCCTGGGGTCGGCAGACCTGCTCGCTGAGATTCCCCACCCACCTGCCGCCGCCACGCCCACCTCCCCTCACGCCAGCCGGAGCGAGCCCTTTGTGGGCGACCAGCCACGAGAGGCACCGGCCTAATTCGAATTTGGGGGCGGGAAAGTTGAGGCTCCTACTGAAGAACACAAGGGAACGGCTCCTCGGGGAGTCTCCCTTCGTCGTGACCGTGCTGGTGTGGCCTGCGCTAGTCGGCGGACGGTTCAAGCATCGGCTCGAAGGCGGACCGGTCGTCGTCGAGGCCGTGGGGGAGGAATCCGTCGCGGACGGTGCGGGCGGCGGTGGTGAGCAGGCGGTCCAGGACTTCGCGGTCGGCGGCCGGGGAAGTCGCACTGCGGCAAGGAGACGGTTGCGGACGGCGGGGTGATCCGGGTGGTCATCGAGGTAGTCGGAGTTGAGGACCGGGGGCCGCAAACCGGCCAGGGCGTCGCGCCAGGACGGCAGGACGATGCCGAGGGTCAGTGCCTCGGCGAGACTCGGCAATGAATGAGGGAGGCCCGGCCCTCGGAGTCGGTGTAGAGGACGGGGCGGGCGCCGTCCGGCACCGGCGGGCCGCAGAGGTAGTGGGTGCCGCCCGCGTTGCAGCCGGCGACGGGCTCTACCGGGAGAGCGTTGGGCAGGGCTATCGATTCGATCGGGTCGGTGCGGGCGAGGTCGAACTCGCCGTCGCGGGAGAGGTAGGAGGCGACCTCGGGACACGCGGCGATCCTTCGGAGCAGTGCATCGTCTGAGAGGGCGGCCGGGTTGAGGGCCACGGCGACCGCGGGGGTGAGGGGGGCCGGCGAGGACGTGGCGGACGGCGTCGAGGGAGACGGGGCGTTCGTAGTAGCCCTCGAACCATGCCTGGACGCCCTCGGGGGAGCGGTTCGTAAGGAGGTGGAAGAGGAGCCCGGAGCCGTCCGGGTCTGCGCTGCCCGAAGGGAAAGCGATGGCCGAGCCGGTGCGCCAGACGGTGTCGCCGGCCTCCTGCCACAGGCAGGCGGTGACCCGAGGGGCGTTTATGCCCTCGTCGTGGAAGGCGGGCTTGTCCAGGAGCGGGCGCAGCGGAGCGGGCACCTCGTCGATGACACCGGGCCAGACCTGCTCGTCGTCAGTGGCGTACGGGCTCATCTCCGACTCGTGGTCGAAGCCGCGTATGAGCACGTCGGCCGGAGTGAAGAGGACGGCGAAGTCGTCTCCAGAGCCGTTTTCCATCAGGGCCGCCTCGACACCGGGGCCCCAGAGCCCAGCGAGCTACCGAGCTGCTCCACCCCGCGCCGTTGCTCGGCAACCGTAC
>NZ_JBFBBK010000184.1:0-2375 GCF_040682635.1 Streptomyces sp. NPDC051133 | reverse complement strand
GCATCGGCAGCAGCGACAGCAACGGCCGGAAAGGAAAGCCCGATTGACGGCCCAGGACTGGGCGGACGCCGCGCCTACTGCACCCCCCTTGGCAAGGGCACAGCCAATGAATGGCTACACCTTGCTGTGGCGAGCCTAGGCAATTGGCACAGCAGAGGCGGTGAATTTGCGCCAAGTCGTCAGCGTAAATTGCTGAGCCTTTCCTTGACGCCCTGTAAAGGCCTCGACCGGCCTGACCCCGATTCATGGGGCATCGCGACACACACATCCGCTCGACCGCACCACTACAGCGCTCGAGGACTGGCCAATTCCGACCGTAAATCCAAGCTCTCCCCCGGCCTCGAGGACTGGGCAGCCCTCGGCGGCCCGCGCCACTTGCCGAGACGCCGTTGTGCAGCACGGAGCCATCGGCTGGCCTACCGGCGTCTGTCGCCTGGGCCCCTGCATCACCGAAAGCATTATTCCCGAATTGCAGAATGAGAAGAGAGACCAGATGCAATGCCCCCCGAAACGCAGGATTGGGTCACAATTTAATTACGATCCCCTACGTGGGGGTTCCTGCAAGCTAACAGCCCGCGTAGGGCTCATCCAGCGCATACCCCCGCCGCAAAGCTGATCGAACCAGTAAGCGGCAGACGGCAGGGCAACCCATTGAAAGGATTGTGCAGATGTCCGTGCGATCAACAGCCCCTATAAGACGCGCGACCCTGGCAGCAGGAATTGCGACAGTAATGTCACTCACCCTGGTAGCCTGCTGGGGAAAAGACAGCCACCACAGATCTCCCCAAATAACCGGCCTTCCCAGCGCATCCTCCAGCATCCCCCCTCTCCCTGACCTTCACGGAACCACAGTCAAAGTTGCCGCTGAATGGAATGGAAGCGATCAAGAGAAATTTACAAAAGTCCTTCAATTTTTCTCGAAGCAGACCGGCGTCAAGGTGAATTATGTCTCCACCGGAACAGGATCCAATCAGTCCTTTACGTCGAAAATCGACAGCGACAGAGGAATCGATGTTGCATTCCTTCCTCGCCTGAGCCTGCTGAGTCAATTCGCAGCGAGCGGCCGGATCAAGCCGGTTGGACAATCAACCCTTAAGCAGATTAAAGCCAACTACTCTCCTATCTGGCAGGATCTTGGACGCTTCCACGGTAAGCAGTACGGAGTCTCCTACAAAGCAACAGACAAGTCCATCGTCTGGCGCAACGCTAAAACGTTCGACAAAGCTCGGGCGTCCGAACCGCAAACCTGGAGACAGTTCATTCCGGTGGCCCAAAAAATCGCAGATTCTGGAATTCCGGACATATCCATCGCAGGTGCCGACGGAGCAACACTATCGGACTGGTTTGAAAACGTATACCTCTCCCAGTCGGGCCCGGATATGTACAGCAGGCTAGCGCACCATAAAATTAAGTGGACCGACCCCTCGGTA
This sequence comes from Streptomyces sp. NPDC051133, assembly GCF_040682635.1. NCBI lineage: Bacteria > Bacillati > Actinomycetota > Actinomycetes > Kitasatosporales > Streptomycetaceae > Streptomyces > Streptomyces sp. NPDC051133. Next base: position 945 of record NZ_JBFBBK010000184.1, on the reverse strand, counting down.
GAAAGGGCACTGGATGCACTCTCGCGACTTTTCACCGTAAAAGGACTAGTGGCCCCCGACCCGCTGCACACCGACTTCCGGCAGTCCATCGTCCAGACGTTCTCCGTACCGCCCAAATCGGCCATGACCCTGGGGGCGGACTCGATCGGGAAAATTCTCCCCCATCAATACAAGAAAGAAATCGGGGCGACCGTAGTGCCCTTCCTTTTTCCTGCCGACACCAAGAAGGCAACCTCCTCACCTCCGCCCCAAATTTGCGCCGGTGATATCGCAGTATCCTTCAGCGGAACCGTCGGCGCAGAGGCGCTGCTCACCTTTCTTGCGAGTCCACAAGCCGGTGAGATCTGGGCTCAACAAGGCGACTTCATCTCACCAAATTCAAAAGTAGCTTTCACTGCGTATTCCGATGCAATCTCCGGCTATGCGGCGGCGATGCTCAACTTGGCTACAAGCCTGAACTACGACATGTCGGATCAGGAGTCCGGCTCCTTCGGCGGCACCGGTGCGGGAAGCGAGGCGAGAGACTTGCAGAAATTCCTGCAGGACCCGCATTCTGTCGGTGACACTCAACGTCAACTCGAAAGTGACGCAGCACGCCACTCCTAGGGATCTGTGGCGTCGCCGCATGTCGACGGCGCCTCTTCCCGATCGGTCCAGCTGACACCGGCCGGCCACCTTGGTGCGGGCGTGCGAGCGACGTGTGCAGGACAGCGGAACAGCTCACGAGTGATACGGACGAGGCAAGGAGATGCTGTGGAATTCGATGTGATCGTGGAAATCCCGCAGGGGTCCCGCAACAAATACGAGATGGACCACGCCCTGCACCGCATCCGCCTGGACCGGATGCTGTTCACCTCCACCCAGTACCCCGCCGACTACGGCTACGTAGACGGCACTCTCGGCCAGGACGGCGACCCTCTCGACGCACTCGTCCTGACCGGTGAT
>NZ_JBFBBK010000183.1:0-2403 GCF_040682635.1 Streptomyces sp. NPDC051133 | reverse complement strand
CTCACCACGACGCGTCCGCTGACGTGCCGCTGCCACGATGTGGACTGCTCGCCGGCGGGCGCGGAGGCGACGGTGAACTCGCACACCCCCTCCCCGGCGGGCCGCAGGACCAGCTGCAGCCGCACGGGACGATCCGGCTCCAGACGCAGCGGCTGGACAAACTGCACGTGGTTCAGGCTCACTTCGCCGCCGTCCTGCACCGCGGACGCGGCCTCCAGAGCCAGGTCGAGGAAGGCGGCGCCGGGCAGCCAGACCTCACCGTTGACCTTGTGCTCGGTGAGGTAGGCGAAGCGGCTGTCACGCAGGTCGATGTCGCTCTGGAACACGTGCCGGCCCGGCTCGTCGCTGGACTCGATGTGCGCGCCGAGGAGCGGTGAGGAGCCCGTCGTGATGGCCGGGGCCGGGGTCAGCCAGTGCCGTTCACGGGCGAAGGCGTAGGTCGGCAGGTCGGCGCGGCGGCCGTGCGGGAACAGAGCCGTCCAGTCGGGCTCGTATCCGGCGCTGTACAACTCGCCCAGGCGGTGCAGCAGCACGTCGGGCTCTTCCTGCCGACGGTCCAGCGAGCCGACGCCGACCGTGTCGATTCCGGCGGCGGCGGCCACCGACTCGACGGAGGAGAGCAGGGACGGGTGGGGACTGAGTTCGACGAAGTAGCGGTAGCCGTCGTCCAGCATCCGGCGGATGGTGTCCGCGAAGCGCACGGGCTGCCTGAGGTTGGCGTACCAGTAATCGGCGTCCAGCCGGTCACCGGGCACGGGTTCGGCCAGGACCGTGGAGTAGAGCCGAGTCGTCGCCGGGTGGCCCCGGACGGCCGAGAAGCCGTCGAGGAGCGCGTCGCGCAGGGGCTCCATCAGTGGGGTGTGCGAGGCGAACGGCGTCGACAGCAGCCGCACGGCGATCCCCTGCTCTTCGAGGTGCCGGCGCAGTTCGGCCAGCGCGTCGGTCTCGCCGGAGACGGCCGTGGAGCCGGCACTGTTGACCGCGGCCACGAAGAGCCTGCCGTGGTGGGGGCCGAGCAGCTCCTCGACCCGCTCCCGCGGCAGTTCCACAGAGACCATGCCGCCCTTGCCCACCAGGGGAATGACGGTTGCGGCGCGTGCGGTGACCACGGTCACCGCCTCGTCGAGGGCGAGGGCACCGGCACTGTAGGCGGCGGCGATCTCGCCGAGGCTGTGGCCCACGACGGCGTCCGGGGTGACGCCGAGTGGCCTCCAGGCGGCGGCCAGGGCTGCGTTGACCGCGAACAGCACCGGCTGCAGGTACTCGGTCCAGTTCAGCGGGGAGTACTCCTCGGGTGCCTGCAGCGCCTTGAGCACCGACCAGCCGGCGTGTCGTTGCACGGCTTCGTCGATCAGGGTCAGCTCTTGCCTGAAGGCGGCGGATCCGGACATCAGCTCCAGGCCCATCCCGGGCCTTTGGCCGCCATGCCCGGGGAACACGAAGGCCACTTTGCCCGTCCGCTCCTCACGGGGCGCCGAGAGCGGTGCCCGGCCACTGGCCAGGGCCTCCAGGACGGTGCGCAGCCCCTCGTGGTCGCGTGCGGTGATGGCCGTCCGCCACTCGAGGTGGCTGCGATGCCGGGCCAGGGTGTGGGCCACTTCCGGCAGACCGGTGTCATCGGCCAGATACCGGGACAGCCTCGCGGCCTGCCCGCGCAGTGCGTTCTCACTGCGTGCGGACAGGACAAACAGCCGTGTGCCTGGTGCGGGTTCGGGCGCTGTACCGGGCTCGTCCTGCGGGGCCTCCTCGACGATCACATGGGCGTTGGTGCCGCTGATACCGAAGGCGCTCAGCCCCGCCCGTCGAACTCGCTCCCCCGTCGCCGGCCAGGCGATCGGCTGCTGCAGCAGGTGCAGTCCGCTGCCGTCCCAGTCGACGTGCCGGCTGGGGGTGCCGGCGTGCAGGGTGGCGGGCAGGGTCTGGTGGCGCAGTGACTGCACCACCTTGATCAGTCCGGCCACGCCCGAGGCTGCCTGGGTGTGCCCGAGGTTGGACTTGAGGGAACCCAGGTGGAGCGGGCGATTCTGAGGCCGCGTATCACCGAATACCTGCTGCAGGGCGTTGGCCTCGATCGGGTCGCCCAGTGTCGTGCCGGTGCCGTGGGCCTCGACGTAGTCGATGTCGGCCGGTTCCAGCCCGGACAGCTCCAGTGCCCTGCGGATCACCTGCTCCTGGGCGGGGCCGTTGGGTGCGGACAGGCCCTGGCTGCGGCCGTCCTGGTTGACAGCCGTACCGCGCAGCACCGCGAGCACCTGATCGCCGTCGCGCCGGGCGTCGCTCAGCCGCTTCAGCACGATCATGCCGGCGCCCTCGGCCCAGATGGCGCCGTCGGCCTCGTCGGAGAAGGAGCGGCAGCGGCCGGTCGGGGACAGCCCGCGCAGCCGGCTGAACTCCACGAACGTC
>NZ_JBFBBK010000182.1:0-2414 GCF_040682635.1 Streptomyces sp. NPDC051133 | reverse complement strand
CAGGCCCTGAGAGCCCGGGCCTGAGCTCGGCGGCCGCCACGGACGAGGTCAGGGTGAGCATCGCCACGGCGCCGAGCAACGCGGGACGCGAGGTGACCAAGATGTGTGAGATGCGCTCCATCAGTGATCACTCTGCCTCAGGAAAATGAGACATGCGCTCCAACTTAACCGAGATTTTCCTGTGAACCCATCGGCGTGGCGTCCTTCGAGCCCGGCGACACCCACCTGCTCCACACCGACGGCAGCACGAAGCCGGCGTCGGGGATGGACTGCTCGGTGAAGGCGGTGGGGGTTGCGGCGTCGAGGTCGCCGTCGCAGACGCGGATGGTGGCGCCCAGCCGCCAGTCGTAGGCGTTGGGGGAGACGCGGCTGGGCTCGTACGGCTCGATGGTGATCTCGCCGGCCTGGACGGCGGCGGCGATGGCGGGACCGGTGAGGATCACGATGCCACCACCTGGAGTCGGGCGAGGTCTCGCCAGTAGGCGGAGGGCTGCGGTCCTGTGGCGGCCTGGTATTTGCCGCGGTAGAGGTTCACGGCGCCGGTGGAGACGAAGAACATGATCTGGCCGATCTTCATGCCACGCGCAGTGGTCGGATCGGGGTGAGCATGAGCGTCCACTGGCCGTGGAAGCCGATGTCGCCGATGGGGGCGGTGATCTCGACGAACAGGCCGAGACGTCCGACGGAGGAGCGGCCGAACAGCAGCGGCACGAACGTGTCGGAGCCGACCTCTTCGAGGGTGTGTCCGAGGTAGAGCTCGCCCGGCTGGAGGACGTGCCCGTCCGGGCCGATGGTGGTTTCGCGGGTGAGGTTGGGCCGGTGGGCGTCCAAGACGGGGCCCGTGTAGGTGATCAGGGTGGGGCCCAGACGCACGTTGTAGCTGTTGGGGTTGACCTGGTCGGCGGCGAACGGGGTGATGCGGAGGCGGCCGTCGTGAGCGGCAGCGGTGATCTCCGGGCCGGTGAGGATCACCACCTGCCTCCTTCCGCGGTGTCGGGAGCGGTGAGGACGTGTTGGACGGCCTGGTCCAGACGCAGGCCCGCCTCGTACGTGCGCTCGCCGAGGTAGGTGTCGGCGAGGTAGTCGGTGGTAAGCACGGTGGTGACGGCGTCCGGCAATGGATCGGGAGCGGTGACGAGCGGGCCGGTCTGGGTGGTCAGATGTGACAGCCAGCCGGGGAGGTCGCTTTGTGCTGGATCCGGCAACACCTTGCGGACGGGGTTCGAGAACGCCCACTGGTGGGCGAAGTTCATGAAGGTGCCGTCGAGGGTGTCGAACAGGCTCATGCCGGTGGCGAAGAGCAGCGGCAGGCAGAGGACCGCGTACCAGGGCAGGCCAGCGGCGGCGCCGTTGCCGGCCAGGGCGAGGAGCAGGACCTCGGTCGTGGTGTCGAAGCCGATGCCGAAGACGAAGCCGAGGGGGAACATTACGGAAGTGGCTCGACGCGAACTCCGTCGGCCCGACGACCGCGCTCCGCTACGGGGCGACCGTCCGCAACCACATCGTCGAGCACCTTGGCCGACGCGAGCTGCGGTCCCTCAACCAGCCCTCGATCATTCAGGGTTGGATCCGCGCGCTCCAGGACGGCGGCCTGGAGGTGTCCACGATCGAGGGCATCTTCGACATCCTCTCCAGCATCCTCGGCTCGGCCGTGGAGGACGGGCTGCTGCCGAAGAACCCCTGCAAGGCGAAGTCGGTCAAGCTCCCGACCGCGACCAAGAAGAAGATCATCCATTGGTCGCTGGAGCGCGTCCGCGCGGTCATCGCCGGACTCCCGAAGCGATTCCAGGCCGGCGGCAAGCTTGCCTTCGGCTGCGGCCTTCGCCAGGGCGAGGTGTTCGGCTTCGCCGTCGAGGACATCGACTTCAAGGGCGGCTGGATACACGTCAACCGTCAGGTACGGCTCGTCGGTACGAAGCCCGTCTTCGCCCTGCCCAAGGGCAACAAGATCCGGTCGGTGCCCCTGCCGGCCCAGCTCGCCGCAACCATCAAGGCTCACATGAAGGAGTTCCCGCCGACCGCCGTCACCCTGCCCTGGGCCAAGCCGGACGGCGAGCCGAAGACCTTCCGCCTCCTCTTCGTCGACGCGAAGGCGCGGGCGTACAACCGAAGCGTCCTCAACATGGGCGACTGGAAGCGAGCCCTGGCCGCGGCCGGCGTGATACCCCCCCAACGAGCGCGGCGCGCGCTACCTCCAGGCGGCGCCGGACGACGGCATGCACGCCCTCCGGCACGCCTACGCCTCCGTGCTCCTGGACGCAGGGGAGAGCATCAAGGCGCTCTCCGAGTACCTCGGCCACTCGGACCCGGGCTTCACGCTGCGGACGTACACGCACCTGCAGCAGTCCAGCGAGACCCCCACCCGCAAGCGATCGACGACGCTTTCACGGAGGCCCAGGAGCCCGAAGCTCAGG
>NZ_JBFBBK010000181.1:0-2481 GCF_040682635.1 Streptomyces sp. NPDC051133 | reverse complement strand
CGCCGGCCCCGGTGAAGCATCGCGTGAGTGGTGTGTGACGGGTGGCTGGTCGTTGTTTGAGAACTGCACAGTGGACGCGAGCATCTGTGGCCAAGGCGGCGCGTCAGCAGCTCCCGGACCGCGTCGCGCAGCCGGTTGGCCTGCCGCTGCGCAGGACTGCTGTCGTCCAGGCATGCCAGTGGCTGCAGAGCGGTATCGGCGTCCTCGACCAGCAGCCAGCCGCCGGGCCGTAGCGCTGCCGCCGTCGTGGCCAACGCACGAGCCCGGTCGGGTACATGGACCAGCACGAGCCGGGCGTGCACCAGATCGAACGTCCCCGGCTCCGGGGGCGGATCAGCGGCGACGTCGTGCTGGCGCACCTCGTACCCGCCGCCTGCCATCAGCCACGACGGAGTCCGTGGCCAGCACGTGCCCGGTCGGACCGACGGCCACCGCGAGCGCCTCCGGGATACCGGGGCCACCAGCCCCCACTTCCCAGTAGCGCGAGCCAGCCCTAACCCCCAGTCGATCCAAGTGCCCGAGCGTCACACCGTCGAACAGCTCGGCCAGCCAAACGGATTGCTCGCCCGCCTCGGCGCGCGCGTTGTCCAGCAAGTACCCGCGGGCGGGAGCGGACACATCACAGGTCAAGGCGATCCGCAAGGTGATGATCGGCGCCTCCTACCAGCGGTGCCGGGTGCACTTCCTGCGCAACGTCTTCGGCGTGATCCCGAAGGACGCCGCCGAGATGGTCGCCGCCACCATCCGCACCATCTTCGCCCAGCCTGACCAGGACGCCGTCCGCGGCCAGCTCGACACGGTCGCCGACATGCTCGGCGCACAGTTCCCGCAGGTCAAGCGGATGCTCCTGGAAGCCAAGGACGATCTGACGGCCTTCGCGGCCTTCCCGGAACGGCACTGGAAGAAGATCCAGTCCACAAATCCGCTGGAGCGGGTCAACCGGGAAATCAAGTGTCGCGTCGACGTCGTCCAGGTCTTCCCCAACGACGACTCGCTACTGCGGCTGGTCACCGCCGTGCTCTTCGAGATGCACGACGAGTGGATCGCCTTCCCCCGCCGTTACCTCCCCGAGGAGAGCATGGACCAGATCTACCCCGCCGAGCTCCCCGAAAGCGCCCCCAAACTACCCAACACCACCAACACAACGGCCGATTGATCGGCTACACCACGACAAGGGACACGACCATGGCGGGCTCGACCTCGTACCGGACGCCTTCGATCACGACGTAAAATCGGGGCCAGCGGATCCAGCAGATGCACGTCCCCGTTCGTGACTCCCAGGGCTTCCCACCCAACAGACCGTCATAAACCGGACACCATCCGACTACGCTGAAGCCCTGACCTGAGTGCCTGTCCAAGCCCCCGCCCGCCGTGACCGCTACGCTCAGAACTGCATGGTCAGATAGCTATGGCTCCTGCGAAAATTCTTCAATGACAGCCGATACCGCATATCACGGTGAGATGGGCAGGCAGTTCGCTCTCCATGCCACGAACAGCGCCTACAACGCCCACACCGACCGACCGGCCATGCTCGAACTCGCCGGTGATGTGAGCAGCCTACGGGTGCTGGATCTCGGATGCGGGGCCGGGCACTACGCCGCCGAACTACTGCGGATGGGGGCAGGGCAGGTTGTCGGCGTCGAAGGCAGCGAGACCCTGCTGCGGGCCGCGCAGGAGCGGCTCGAAGACAAAGCTGTCCTGCACCGGCACGACTTGGAGGAGCCGCTGTCCTTCTTGGCGGACCAATCGTTCGACCTGGCCGTGATGGCCCTCGTCTACCACCACATCGACGCACGTGGCCAACTGCTCGCAGAACTCCGTCGCGTTCTGCGACCAGGAGGAACGCTACTTGTCTCCACCACCCACCCCACCGGCGACTGGAACTACTTCGGCGGTTCCTACTTCGCCAGTGAGCGGGTGGAGCTTCCGTTCGGCGATGGATTCGCCCTCAACCACTGGCGGATGACGCTGGAGCAGTTCCTCCAAGAGCTGCTCGGTGCTGGGTTCGCGCTGGAAAAGCTGACGGAACCACGCGCCACGCAGGAGGCCCGACTCGTCGATATCCGCCGATATGACAAGACCCATCAACAGCCTCACTTCCTGGCCGTCAAGCTACGGCGCCCGTGACGAAGCACGCCTCGACGACCGGGCAGGCCTCACGCCGGCCTCGATGAGCCAAGCGCGTCGTTGGTCAACTTGACCCGGCCCTGAAGGATCGGGCTTGACGGTAGCGCCCAACTGGCCGCTGGGTTGGCTCTTCCATCCAGACACTCCTATGGGGCGGCAGGGACGCGTGACTCATGCCCCGCATTCCGCACGCTCTCGACACGCGTGGCGATGTTGCGGGAAGCATTCCGGTCGGCGTGGGCAACGACCCCGCATCTTGGGCAGATGAAAAGACCCTGGCCGACACGGTTCCGCTTGTCGACGTGGCCGCACTCGGCGCACGTCTGCGACGTGTACGCGGGATCAACGAAGACC
>NZ_JBFBBK010000180.1:0-2500 GCF_040682635.1 Streptomyces sp. NPDC051133 | reverse complement strand
ACGTCGACGACGGGTGCCGCGTGAATGTTGCCGTCGCAGCAGCCGTGGACGTCGGCCACGCCGTCCAGACCCAGGTGTGCCCACGGCGTCGCCCACAAGCGGTGGGGAGCGACACGGGGTACGTCGTCCGCGAGGGCGTCGAAGCCGAACTGCCGTGCGGACTGTTCGAGCAATGCGGCCCGCCGGGACGGTTCTTTCCCCGGCTGGGGAAGGACATGGTGGAACCAGGTACTGCGGTTGTCGGGCTCTGGCAGGTGACGGTTTCGCTCGCTGATCGCCTTTCGCAGCTCACCGTACTCGGCCGCGAGGAGCAGGCCGGCGTCGTCAAGGAGCGGGTCGAGTAGTCGTGCAGCGGCCGCGTGCCGTGGGAGGTGGCGGCGGACGTACGCGGGAGCTTTAGCCCAATCCGGGCGGCCGCCAGTGATCGGAGCGAGCCCGGTAAGGACGCGCGTGATCCGGCGCTCGACGAGGTGGTCGTCGTGGGCCAAGCGTAGGTAGTCCACCAGCGCTTGGTGGTAGAGCCGGTAATGGATCTCCTCCTGGTCGACGGTCTGCTCCACCAGGAAGTCGGCCGCCGTGGCGAGCAGCCACTCCAGGCCGGCCAGGGTGTAGGCGCGCTGAGCGATGGCGTTGGCGACCTGCGGCCAGACCATGCCATGCGTCAGGCCAGTGCCGTGCGCGTAGGCGAGGGGCAGGAGGAGGTCTCGGACCCGGTGGTGATCCGGGCTCAGGCGGAAGAGGTAGTCGTCCAGAGCGTCGGCCACGGTCCCCAGCAGGCGTGACAGTTCCTCTCCGGTCGGGTCGACGACCGTGTCGCTGTCGGTCAGCGTCCGGCTGACGAGCTGGGCGATGAGGAAGGTGGGGTACGCCCTCTCGGCGACCGCTTCCGCCACGCGTGCGGCGAGAGCCGGCTGGTCACGGTAGGGGCTGTGCGTGTGCGGGTCGTCGGCAGCAAGCAGCCTGCGCCGCACGTATTCGGTCAGGTCATCGGGGTCCAGCCATGGATGGCAGTCGAGGTCGATGATGCGGGCGTCGTGCCCGCAGGCCGTCAGCAGGCTGTTGCGGGGGCCTGGACGGGTGCCGACGAGGACGCGCAGGCCGGTGGCGTCGCGCGCCAGCCTGCGCAGGGCGCGGGCGAGACCTTCCGGATCGGCTGCCTCGTCCAGCGCGTCGACGACGACGGTGAGTTCGGCGGGCCATGCTGGAAGGAGTGCGGCGAGGATGTGCAGCCGCTGGGCTTCCGCTGTGCTGGTCAAGTCGACCCCTGCGACGGCGGCGATACGGTCGAGCACGTCATGCACCGACCGGCCGCGGGCGAGGACGGCGAGATCGACGCAGCCGGTAGGCGGAACCGTGGCCTCGGGCACGCCGTCCACCGGGATTCTCTTGCGCAGGTCCGGGTCTGCCAAGGTGACGATGCGTGCCAGCACCGTGGACTTACCCGATCCGGGTCCTGCCGTCACCACGCGCACCCGTCCGTCCGGGGCGCCGCCGGAGAGCCAGGAGACCAGCTCGCTCAACGCGCGGCAGCGGCCGGTGAAGTACCAGCCTGCTCGGCCCTGTTCCGCACCACGGGCCTTGGGATCCCAGTGGGCGCTCAGCTCACCGGCATTGATCCAGACACCGTCCGACAGGAAACCGGGCGAGGGCTTCAGCAGGCGCATGATGCGCTCGACGTTGTTCCCCAGGTGGACGAACTCCGCATGAAGCCGCTCCTGCGGCAACGATGATTGCGAAGGCTTGGGCTGGTGGGCTACCGCACGCAGCTTCGTGAGGGCCGTGGCCAGCCGACGCTCCCGCATCCACGGCTCGGCGATGGTAGCTCTGAGCAGGTCCTTGACGAACTTTTCATCGACTAGGTGGCCTGCAAGCCGCTCGCTGATCGTGGCGCGGGACATGTGCATCTCGCTGCCCAGCGTCCTCAGGTCCTTGCCGCTGGCGTCAACCTGCTCCCGTAAGAACTCCGCCAGTTTGCGCACCTCGTCGGGACTGTCCGTACTGACCGGCTTCCAAGGTCGGCCTCTCTTGCCGCGCTCGACCACGTGCACCCCCCAGTGCTGCGCCGTCAGGCCTCATCCGCCCGGACAATGCGGTCTTGTCCGGACCTTACCTGAGGGAACGCCCTGGACTTGGGCGGACAAACAAACCGATCACCAAAGTGGTGACATGCCACCGCGAACCCACGCGGAGGCCAGCTCGTAAGGAGGTACTCATGATGCCGTCCTGGCTCTCCCACGCGCTCGCGCCCGGCGCCCGCCAGTGCGTGATCGTCGCCCTATTTGTCCCGGCGGCCCTGATTGCACTCACCGCAACAGTGCCGGCGATGCTCGTCCTGCCGTTCCTGCCCGACGGGACAGGCCGCGCCGTGCAACTCCTCACAGCACACACCGACTACATACGCACCCTGCTGGACGGCAGCCAACCCTAATTGGTGGCGCCCACCATCAGGCCGTCCAGGACCGTGCGCAGATCACCGCGCCGCTCGCCCTCCTGCACAGCC
>NZ_JBFBBK010000179.1:0-2502 GCF_040682635.1 Streptomyces sp. NPDC051133 | reverse complement strand
CCGCATCAAGCCGACCCGGGCCGGCATCCCGTTCACCGTGGAGGTGGCCCCGCCCGACGCCGGATACCGGGACACCTCAGGGGTTCCGGGAAGAAGAGGCACCGGGGCCTACGTCGTAACCGGACCGGGATTCCGCAGCCCGTCCAGGACCCGTTGAAGGAGGCTGATGTCCGGTGCGCGGGCCTCGGCCGCCAGCCGACCGTCGCGGTACCAGCGGCTGAGCTGCTGCCGCCACGCGATCTCGGCACGCTGCATCTCCGCGCGGATCTCGCCGAGAGCCAGTCCCGACTCGACGCGCAGCCGCACAAGGTCGGCGGGGGTTAACCGGACCGGCTCTGGGACAACAACCGCGTCGGCCTGGTCAGACGGACGCGTCGGGCCGAAGGCCAGTTGCACGCACGCGTCCGGGAACGGGTCTCCAATCAGTTCCTCCGAGGACAGGAGCCGTAAGGAGATACGCGAGATCAACATGCGGCTGGCACCCGCAGCTCTGCCCAGACGAGCTTGCCCCAACGATGCAGGTCGTAGCCCCACCGCCAGCTCAGCGACTCGACCAGGAGCAGACCACGGCCGCCCTCGGAGTCACCTTCAGGGCAGCCCGGTTCCGGGGTGTCTCGGCACGTGTCGGCAACGCCGATCCGAATCGCTTCGGCCGTCTCACGCCGAATCACCACACGGACCGCGCGACATCGCGTGTGGCTGACGGCATTGCTGATCAGTTCCGAAACGATCAGAGTGCCCACCTCGGCCAACTCGCCTATGTCCCAGGTGTCCAGAGTCGCGGAGACAAGCAGACGTGCGCGGCGCGCGGATTCCGGCTCGCACGGCACCGTCTCGGTGTAGCCCGGAACACCAGTCGCGGTTGGCTTGGCGGCGGTCATGGTCACGGGGTCATCCCTCCGAGGCTGGGACGCCCGCCCGCGAAGGGTGCGCAGGAGCGGGCTTTCCTCCACGCCATCGAGAGGCAGGAAGGGGATTCTCGCCCGCTCAACGGCTGGTACCGAGTCAACGGCCCTTGGCCGACGACGAACAGGAAATGTCGCGCCCCGCAGCACCTACACGAACCGGAAGACTTTACGCTCCGGTGACCTCGGGTCTGGTTCGGCCGGTAACCACAGGGCTACGGTCGGTCCATGGGAGCGAACGCCATTCTCAAGAGCCGGATGGAGGAACTCGGGCTCACCCAGGAAGAATTGGCTGGTCGGATGAACGCTGCGCTGGCAGAGATCACCGGCAGGCCCGGTGACGTCTCCGACCGCACGATCCGCAACCTCCTCAATGGGACCTCCCGCCGCCCCATCGGACGCACGTGTGCAGCCCTGGAGCGGGTGTTCGGTTGTCCCGTCGAGGACTTAGGGTTCAGCGCACCACGCACCATGCAACACCCGAAGGAGGACCCCGTGCGGCGTCGCACTTTCCTCACCTCAGCGACCGGAAGCGCAGCTGCCGCCGTTCCCTTGGTGGCCCAACGCCGGACCGTCGGCATGTCGGACGTGGCCCGGCTCGCTGCTGGGATGAACGCCCTTGTCGAAGCGGACGACCGCCAGGGCGGACACACGGCACTGGAGAAGGCCGCCGCCCAGGGCCGCACCAGGGTGCTGGAACTACAGCAGCGCAACGCCGGCGAACGCGTCCGCCGAGCCCTGTACGCACTGGCCGCCGAGTACACCACCATCGCCGCCTGGTCCTGTATCGACGCCCGCAATCTCGACCAGGCCCAGAGCTACCTGAACGAATCAGCGACGTACGCCGGCCTCTCCCAGGACGGCCCCACCGAAATGCGGGTCTGGGTCAACCTCTCGATGCTCGCCTACCAGCGGCAGAACTGGCCCGAAGCCCTCGCAGCGGCCCAGGCCGCGCAAGCCTCCTCAGCGGCTCGCCGAGACCCGTTCTTCGACTCGCTGGGCCGAGTCCGCGTCGCCCTCGCGTACGCGGCTCTCGGTGACGGCCGTGCGGGCCTGCGTTCACTGGGATCAGCCCAGGACACTTTCACTAGGGTGGCCGACCGAGAGCGTCCGCGCTGGACCGCCTTCTACGGGCAGGCCGAACTCGACCACCTCGCCGCAATCGTCCAGTTCAACAGCGGACGCCACCCTCATGCCGAAGCCATGGCTCACCGTGCGCTGGCCAGGATCCCGACCGCCTTCCGGCGCAACAAGGCCCTCGCGACCGCCCAGCTCGCCCTTGCACAGCTCCACCAGGGAGAGGCCGAACAGGCCACGGCCTCAGCCACCGACGTCTTCACCATCATGGATGGCGACCCATTGCCCGGCCGTATGCGCACACTCATGGGCGACTTCCACCGGGGCCTGTTCGTCAGGGCTCCCTCCGCCTCCTACGCACGAGACTGGGCAGACCGCATGCGAACCGAATGGAGCCGAGCGTGACCGACCTGCGTCACTTCCAGCACGGAAACCTCCCCGAGGTCTTCCGGCAGATGCTCATCGACGTACACGCCGATGCCTACGCCGACCAGATGGACGACCCCTTCCACCAGCGCTT
>NZ_JBFBBK010000178.1:0-2503 GCF_040682635.1 Streptomyces sp. NPDC051133 | reverse complement strand
CTGGTGGACCACCGACCCACTACGCAAGCCTCGCACCAGCCGACTCGAGCGCCTCAGCCACCAACTCGCCGGCTGACGAATTCAGCAACAGAGTCTACTTCGTGAACAAAGCCAGACGACCTCATCACGAAGGTGGCCGGCGCCGGGCTGGACGGCGACGACCAGGAGCAGGGCGAGAAGGCAGCCGCGGAGTGGGAGGCGTTCCTCGAACGGATCCTCCCCGCCCCTGAGGTACGCGCATTCGTCCAGCGGCTGTTCGGCTACGCGATGCTCGGAGAAGTCCGCGAGCACGTCATGCCGATCTTCACCGGAACCGGTGCGAACGGTAAGGGCACGCTGCGGGACGCCGTGGTGGCTGCGTTCGGGGACTACGCGGTCGAGGTCGACCCCGCGATCCTCATGGAGTCCAAGCACGAGCGTCACGGCGCCTTCAAGATGCGGCTGCGCGGCGCGCGGTTGGCGTTCTGCTCCGAGACGGAGAAAGGCCGGCGCTTTGCTGAGGCCACCATGAAGCGGCTCGTCGGTGGCGATCCCATCGAGGCCAACCTCATGCACAAGAACCCGATCCAGTTCGACCCGAGCCACACGCTCGTGATGATGACGAACCACCTGCCCGCGGTCAGCGGCGATGACCCGGCAGTGTGGCGGCGCATCCTGGTCGTGCCGTTCGACGTCGTGATCCCCGAAGAGGAGCGCGACCCGAAGCTCCCCGACCGGCTCAAGAAAGCGGCGGCCTCGGTGCTGTCCTGGGTCTACGAAGGGTGGATGGCCTACCAGGACCAGGGCCTCAACCCGCCGGAGGTCGTGCGGGTGCGGACGCTGGAGTACCAGGCTGCAAGTGACGTGCTCGGGCGCTTCCTCGAGGAGCGGACCATCCCCAACTCACACTCCACCGTGCGAGCCCGGGAGCTCTTCACGGAGTGGACGACCTGGTGCCACGCCAGCGGCGAGCAGTCCGGGACAGAGAAGGCCTTCGCAGAGTCTCTGGCCAACCGCGGGTACATGAAGAAGCGCACCAACGCCGGGCAGGTCTACCAGGGCCCTCATGCTGGCCGGAAAAGACGACGACGAGTAGACCGCAGAGAGCCGACCGCCCCCGCAGCACCACCCTGCGGGGGCGCTCTGCTGCCTGGGGTGAAAACGCTCTGACCTGCGGAAGTGGCCCCGGTGCCCTAGCTCAGCCACCAGCCGCAAAGTCGGACGAGTCCCGTTTCCCCGTCCTTGCTCGCCGAACCGGCCTGGGCAAAGAAGCTCCCTGATGAGGACCAGCGCGGCCTGACCGCGCCGTTCTGGTACAACGTCAACCCGTACGGCACCTTCCGCCTGGACACGGACAAGCGCCTCGACCTCGAGCCAGCCGCCCCCGCCCCCGGCAGACACCACCAGCCGATCCCGGACACAGACACGATAAAAGGCCGCCATTGACGCTGATTCCGCGCAGTCGTGAACACATGTGATCAGAAGGATCTTTACCCGTCGCGCCTGTGGAAAGGTGATCATCCCCGCACCTTGCGGACACCCAAGAAGAAGCGGAAACCCCATGATTCGACGCTATGCCGCTGCTCTGGCCGCCCTGGGCGCCTTCACCCTCACTGCCTACACCGCCCCCGCTCCGGCCGCCGCCGCACCCGTCCCCGTGCAACTGGTCAACAAGGTGTCCGGCCACTGCCTGCAAGTCGACTCCTCGCAGGACGCGCCCGCCGAGCCCGCCGCCTGCACCGACGACGAGCGCCAGCGCTTCACCCTGTCCGGACAGGGCACCGTCCGGATCACCCGGGGCGAGTGGTGTCTGGCCTCCGAGACCGCCGATACGCCGGTCTTCATGGACTGCGCCGGTGACGACTCCCACCAAACCGAGTGGGACGCGAACAACGGCGAGTACGACAACGTTCTGCTCAATATGTGCCTGAACGAGAAGAACGGAAAGATCGACCTCGACGTATGCGGGGCCGACGGCGGCAGGACTGTTTGGGAGGCGCGCCCCATCGCCTCCTGAGCGCGTACGGCCAGCGCCCTACCCGGCGGCCTCTTCCAGGCTGATCGGGTAGGGGCGACTTGACGAGCCGGGCCTCGACCTGCCCAGCAGGTATGGCAACGCCGCCGATCATCGGCGGCGCCGGCTTCGATCTCTTACACAAGCGAGTCCTGCTGGCGTGACGACCTATACCGGCTCTTCGTACACATCGATCTCGGCGGGCACACGAGCAAGCACCAGTTCGAGGTGCCCCTCCATGGCGGCGAACCACTCGTCGAGGTTCGCATCGGCGTCGTGGAAGAACCAGGAAGCGAAGCTCCCCAGGGCATCCAGGACGGGTTCGCACTCGTAGCGAAGTTCGCAGTGAACCTGCACGTAGTGCTCGTGCTCACCCTCGTCGTCACTAATGGCGAACTGTCGCGTGAGGTTCACAGGGCGAGTTCAACCAGTCGTTGCAACACCGGGCTGTTGCAGTGAGCGTAGCTGTTCCTCGAAGACCTCGGCCGGGGTCTTCCAGCCGAGGATCTT
>NZ_JBFBBK010000177.1:0-2532 GCF_040682635.1 Streptomyces sp. NPDC051133 | reverse complement strand
CGGCAAAGGCATTCCACAGCTGCGGGCGGCTGAGCCAGCCGAGATAGCGCACGCGAACCCCGAGTAGGCGCAGAAGCGGTGTCAGGGCGTGGAACTGGCGTCTGGGTGCGACGATGCTCAGCTCGATGGAGCGGAGGACGGTCATGGCGCGTAGGAGGGACTCGACGCCCTTCTCGGGAGTGAGGCGTCCGGCATACAGCAGTCGCAAGCTGCCGGCCGGACGCCGGACTGGGTGAGGGGTCGGAGTGGCGAGGAGGTGGTCAGGGACTCCCCAGGGGATCTTCGTAATCTTCCGGCGATTGATCGTGGGGTCGAGTTGGACCAGGCGGTCGGCCATGGCGTCGGTCGGAACGACGATCGCGTCGACTGCGTGTGCTGTCTCGCGAAGGACTGCCAGCTGATCGGGGTGGCTTGTGGCATACGACAGGTCAACACTGTGAACCAGCGCGATGCGGGGATGAGTGGGCAGCGCGTGGATCAGAGCTGGTGCACCGCCGAAAGTGAGGTGCTGGAGGTGAACGATCTCAACTTCAGAAGGATCGATCCGCTCAGACAATGCCTCACGTAGCGCATGGACATACGTCTTGAAGAGGTGGCCGGACAGGCACGTGCTGGGCACATTCAAAAGCTGCAGTCCACTAGGCAGGTCTGGGGGAGACGTCCGCGGAGCGAGCATGAAGCCCCGTGCCGGGATCAGAGGTTTGTCGCCGGTGTAGAGATCGAGGAAGAGCTCGACCCCGTCACCCGTGCTGCCGAAGGGCAGGTCGAGAGCGGTCGCGACCACGGGGGTCATCCGGGCTCTCCGGTGAGTTCCACGTGCAGGTGTGAGATGCCCGTGCCCGCGGTCATGAGGGGAAGGCGTGCGGCGGCTCGGATGTCACCGGAAACAGGTCGTGTGACCGTGGACTGCTGCGTGGTGGAGTGGAGAAGGCGGCTGTCCGGCGGACCGGGCCGCAGCGGCACAGGGTTGGCTGCGCCTTGGGGTGCGTGGGCGCCCCGCCCGCTGATCAGGGACTCAACGGCGCGAACCACCTCGTCATCCGACTCGGCCTGGCGGCCCTGCTTGGTAACCATGAATAGCCTCCCGGTGTAGGCGGGGCCCCTTCATGCAAACAGCTCGTGGGAGAGGTGGTTAGGTCTGATGGCGGCGCTGCATCCTCTGTGTCGTGTGGTAGGCGCCGCATCACTCTGAGATACGTCTGGTCTGGCTGGTGCTCGAACGGGCGATTCATTTCGGCGAGGATGTGATGACCCCCGTTCGGCCAGCGCGTGCAGAGCGCCAAGTGCGAGAGGATGCGGATCCGACGGGACTCCTGGATCTTCGCCCGGAGCGGTGCTGATTGCATGCCGGTGCGTTCGGCCGAGTCGTCCAGTGCATGTGCAGGTCTGGCAGGGGGTGATTAGCTGGACCCCTGCCTCGGTGCGGCGACGCCGTGCGGCCATGCGCGGGTGAGCACATCGTGCTGCACCGCCCTTCAGCGCTTTCAGCTGCCGTAGTCGATGTCGGCGATCATGCATAGCGTGTGGGGATCGTCGATGTCGAAGTAGGAGCTGCTGGGCGAGCTCGGTTGGATCGGGGCGTGGAGTAGGGCGTCTTCCGCGATGCAGTGGGGAAGGTGTGTGTCTGTAGGCAAAGGCGTTGGTGGCATCTGTCGGGCACAGCCTCGCCCGTCGCGCCGATGATGACGGCACAAGCGGAGCAGAGACCGTGGATGGAGAAGGCGAGCACCCGAGCGGGCTGCCGCCGACGGCGGTATCGGCCAGGTCCCGCCGGTAGCGACTGTGGACTCGCCGAGTCGGTGTACCGAAGTCGGGACGGGGACATGGCCGTGTCGACCCAGATCCGAGCGACGACGAGTACCTTCTCTCCTTTACCCTCACCTTCCATCCCTCGCACGATCTCAGCGTCCTGCTGCCTCGACTGTCGCGGGCGCAGAACAGCACAGGCAGTGTGGTCCGGCCCGGGTGTGACACTCCGTCACCGCGTCCCCGAGGGGGCCCCGTTGTGCGGATACGCTGCTGGTTCTGCAGGCGCGTCTCGATCGTGGCGTTGACTCGTTACAAGCCCGGCCACCGATCTCGGCTGGTCCACCAGTCGCGCCGGGACGACTGCCGGCGTGGCGGCGCAAGAGCTTCTCCTGGCGCGGCTATCGAGACCTGCTGACCGCAGCCCACCAGCAGTACGACAGTCGTGACGTGCCGCATTTGGGGTGATTCACGTGTTAAGTCACTTACCTCCCGTGAAATTCCTTGAACTACAGTAATAATGCCATCTATGCATGTTTTGCTCACCCAGATGAGGGGGCGCAGGTGCAGAGCGACGGTCGGCCCTCTCGGCAACAGCCGCGCAGAGGCCTACCGGACTCCTGCCCACCCCCTCCGGCACGCCGAGGGCTGCACGGCCGGCACCACACTCCTGGCTGTTGCGCCGAAGCAGGACAACGCCCGCCGATACACCCGCGTACACACCATGGCCGTCACCCTGCAGCTCAGCCTGCTGCCGCGCGGGCTGCCCGAACAGTCCGCCCTCGA
>NZ_JBFBBK010000176.1:0-2549 GCF_040682635.1 Streptomyces sp. NPDC051133 | reverse complement strand
ACTGCGGCGGTGGGCTGTTCTCCTCTGTTCGTGTAGTCACAACGTCGACGATAGCCGAGACCGAACATGCTGCACCAGGTTCGGAGGTGCCGTACTCGCTGCCACGGGCGAGCATCGCGCACTCGCGGAAGCCTGCCCTCCACGCGTGGAAGGGGCTCTGGTTGAACCGGGTGACGCCCGCGCTCTGTTCGGCGAACTCAATGCGGCCCGGGAGGGCGGCGAGCACGTCCACCGCCTCGCCCATCTCGCGCAGGGCACTGCGGCGGATCAGCTTCAGCCCACCATAGCCGTAGGTCAGGCCGTTGACCGGGTTGACCGCCCGCCACACCCGCATGGACACGCCCTCGTCCAGCGGCTCGACCATGGCGGGGGCAAAGTCGGTGTCGATGGCGAAGTCGCCGTCGGCGAGGAAGAACTGCTCGCGGTCGACGACCTCGGCGCACAGCCGGTAGGCCCGGTGGACGCGCAAGGCGACGAGATCACCGTCGAGCAGACGGCCGAGAACTACGCGGCTGAGGTGGCGCGGTGGCGGGAAGTACGCGGAATGTCCAAGCGGGCGTTAGCGCTGGCCATGGGGTACGACCCGTCCTACGTCAGCCACGTGGAATCGGGCCGTCACAAGCCCAGCGAGGAATTCTCGCGCCTCGCCGACGAGGCCCTGACCGAACGTGGCCTGCCCCTCGGGAATGGGGCAGGCCGCTGGCGGTAGTTTTACCCAGCTGCAACGAAGGAAAGTCAGCTGGAGTCATCCCGTCCGCGGTTGACCAGGCCGCGACACCGCCAGGCGTCTAGGCATGTTCAGAGTTCATCCTCTCAATGGGCCTCGCCACTGCGGAAGCCAGCGCCCCTTTTGACCGACGGTCTCAACACAATGCAACCAACTGCCACTGTGATGCCATTAATAGAGCACCCTCCGTTTCAACGATGCGGCAAGTCACCCTCATTAGGTAGCCGCACGCTGTAAAATTTTGACACCTCCCCTTTACAGGCATGTCCGCGCGTTCGAGTCCCCTCCCCTCATTGACGCCATGCATCTGCATGCATGGCGCTTTCTATCGCGAAAAGGGTACCTGTGCAAGGGGGCCCAGGCGCAACTTGCTCTCCCCCGAATCTGTATCCGGTGCACCTGTAAGAGCGGGGTTAGATGAGCCGCGTGCAGTTCTACTGCGAACGGGGAGCTTGTTGCTGTGTGCGCAACAGACCTTGATGACTCTTTCGTGTGTTGTCAGAGTGTGACGTAAATACTCTGCTGTTTACGTATCCAACCTATCGCTTCCAGGTGAGCTCCTCGAGTACCCGACGGTCACCCACCCTGATGAGCGTTCCGGTACTACACAAAAAGATTAGAATGATCATGTGAGCGAATATGATTCGCACGAGCACCTTTCTGTTAGTTGCGGCAAAGCCAATGGATGGACCGTCCTCGAGGTGGGTGGTGCGGCCGTTGTTCATATGCCTCCCGAGATTCGCGAGGTAATCATGGCACCCTTGGAGGAAAGTCATCGGCGCCTTGCCCTTGACTTTTGCGTCGCGTCATTCCTTGACTCGATGGGCCTCGGCTTAAGTCGTAGCGTGAAAAGAACTAGTGATTACCAAGGATGGCTGCGTATTGCATGTTGTTCACCTCAGACGCTGAGCGTATTTCGAATCGGGGGGCTGAGCCAAGCCTACGAAATTTATGCAACACCTGGGGCAGCTGGGCGGGGGGCCGCCATTTGAGGCGTACCGAAGTGGCCACACAGCCGTGAGGATTGGAGGCTTCTGCGCCCGGGCGAGTGGCCGACCGGCCCGTGCTTCAGGCGCTCTTCAAGGCGACGTTCAAATCATTGCGGCTCGTCGGAAAGCGTTGAGCGTTAAGAGATCATGCTGGATTTGACTTCAGATCAACCGGAATAGGCGATTAGGCCGCGCACAGCACAATCCGCATCTGCGACGAAGAGAAAGTTGAGATCTTCTGTGAACGAGATACCGATGTGTCGACTGTACGAGGGCCGCTGGGTGGTCAGCAGGGTATGGGTAAGCAAGCTGACTGGGGCATCCGTTGCCACTGTCGGACGATGGTACGCACGTCGCCACACGGATCCCGAGGCGCACCGACACCCCGAAGTGGTCTGCACCCTGCAGCGGACACACTACTTTGACCAACAAGCCGTGCTTGAGTTCTGGGGAGGCTGGCTGCAGGACATCGGTGCCGGGCCACTCGGTAGCACCGGACGCAGCCGGGAGGGACGCGCGAAAGCCGTGGAGCTGGCCTTGATCGCGCTCCGGGAGAACGGTGGGTACCGCCGTGGCATGGCCGCACGCCTTGCACGCCAGCACGGCGGTGTAGAACGCAGTTGGCAAAGAGCCGTCAATGAGGCCCGCACTCTTTTCAGCGGCAATGTGGCCTGTTCGGTGCCCCGCAGGCGAGTGAGCTCTGATCGGGACGAGGACCTCGGCCCTGTAATTCCTCGGCTACTGCCGCGTCCAGACCCCCAGCCCCTGCTGCTGCGCTTTTCCGTTTCGGGCTTCGAGGGGGAGGGCTGGCTGTTTCCACCCGCGCGAAGCGC
>NZ_JBFBBK010000175.1:0-2552 GCF_040682635.1 Streptomyces sp. NPDC051133 | reverse complement strand
GGGCGTGAACGCCCGGGGGAATCGCTAGTCCAGATTTCATTGAAGAGGCTCAGTGGTCGCCTAACATGACTAGTGGAACGGAACTACTTCCCCGTCAATCACGCCAACGGCAATATGGCTACCATCAGTGAAGTTGAAAATATAGTACGGCTCGTCAATGCCGGGGTACAATGGCGCCCTGAAGGTGATGCTTTTAAAGGCATCGGTGTATCCGGCATCCGTCAGTCGGTCATCCGCTTCGCGGATACCGAGAAAATTTTCGGGAGACCATTCGATCTTCTGGTCCCCTAGCCAAGGCTGGTCGACAACCACTGGGGCCGAGAAAGCACCCCAGCCGGTGGACTGGATGGTGGCGGTCCTGTTTCCTGGAAGCCGGAAGATGAAACGCCATTCGGTGATATCAGTGACGTCATCCGTGGAACCTGCAGGCGACTTACCCTGACCCTCAAGGAGTTCAGCATCGGGATAGAGGGCCCGGACCCGGGATACGGCGATATTGGCCATCCCCAGGAAACTCAGCGACTCGTGAGGGTTCTTTGCCTGGGCTCCCTGCGAGCTCGTCGGGGCGAGAGTCGCCGCAGAGGCAACGTCAAGGCCACCCACAGATAATACGGCAGCGACGATCGCAACCACAGCAAGACGGCTCCTCTTCATTTTTCTCCCCTTCGATAAAATGTGCGTTCCAGGAGCGGACTACTCGAGTTCTGTGCGCACGTTCAACAGGTGTCTCTGCCACGTAGCCCGCGCGTAACTCAAGTCCATTCACGGCTCTGATGTCAAGACGGGGGGAGTCATATCCGGCTGATGCTCATGAATAGGCCAAGTGAGAGTGTCGGCTCTTTGATTTAGAAATAAATATACTGCCGGTTGTAGGGGTTGCCTCAGCGAAGGGCATCGCCCGGCATTGTTGAGTGCTCGGGGATTTCTGAACCACATCGAGGCGCGATCAGTTGTGGACTACCGCACGCTCTCGACGTCTACTGCTGGATTCCGCTTTCGGTGGGTGTAGCCGCTGGTAGCGGGGCGGTTGGGGGTGCTCGGGGGCGGGTGCTGGGGCAGGGTCGCGCCCGTGCTGGTGGCCGACGCCCCTGCGGGCCGAGCGGCGACTTCCACGACGGTCTCGACAGGCCGGGGCATCGGCAATGTCGTCGCCATTCGCGGATGCGTCCGTCCACCCACACGACGCCGTGCCGGTCACGCCGCCCTGGTCGGGCAACGGCCCCAAGCCGCAGCGCCGCTACCGGGACAAGCCGTCCCCGGTGGCTGCGCTGGTGACCGCCCAGGAACGGCAGGCCTTCACCGAGGTGACCTGGCGCGAAGGCTCTCGTGGACCGATGCGCTCTCGTGCGGAGCGTCAGGCTGAGGCAGAGCAGGGCGCTCCTCAGCCCGAGTACGGCCGGGAGGGTCGGCTCCGGCCGTCGGCCGGCCATGACCGACTACAAGACCGGTGATGCTGCAGCGCCTGTTCCAGTGCTTCTTGGACCGGCCCAGGCAGCGGCTCGTGGACTTGTGCCCAGTCGATGACGGCCTGGGTGACGGCATGCAGTTTGGTGTTGGCGAGCGGAGACGCCACTCGCAGCAAAGTGAAGCCGTCGCGTGCGCTGCGGCGATGGGCATCAGCCGCCGTTCGTCGTCGGGCGGATGAGCAAGAGGGCGATGTCGTCGTGGCGGGCGACGCCCCGTTCGGCGTGGTGGATGAGGGCGTCGGCGAGGTCGTCCAGGTCCTGGCCCGGGGCCTGGGCGAGGCGCTGGGCCAGGTCGTGGGTGGTGTGGTCGATGTCGGTGCCAGGAGTTTCCACAAGCCCGTCGGTGTACAGGACGAGGACACAACCCGGTTCGAGGGGGATTTCGGTGGTGCTGTAGTGGGCGGCGGGGTCGATGCCGAGGAGCAGCCCGGGTGGCAGGCGGAGGACTTCTGTCCGGCCGTCGGGATGCCGGAGCAGGGGCGGGGGATGTCCGGCGTTGGCCAGCCGGGCGCGGTGGCGAACCACATCGAGGTGGGCGATCAGGCAGCTGGTGAACAGCCCCGGGTCAAGGTCGGTCAAGAGACGGTTGGTGCGGGCGAGGATGTCGTCGGGGGGCGTTCCGTCGCTGGCGTGAGCGTGGACGGCGGTGCGGACCTGCCCCATCAGGGCGGCGGCGGTGGTGTCGTGGCCCTGGACGTCGCCGATCGCCGCAGCGGCGGTGGTGTCGTCACGGCGGATGAGGTCGTAGAAGTCGCCGCCGATGTCCACGCCGTGCCCGGCAGGGAGGTAGCGGGCGGCGACCTCCAAGCCCCGGATACGGGGCATGGCCTGGGGCAGAAGGCCACTCTGCAGGCTGCGGGCCAGGGCGTGCTTGGCGTCGTAGAGGCGGGCGCGATCCAGAGCCTGGGCGATCAGTCCGGCAAGAGAGGTGAGGATGGCGCGTTCTGCCGGGGGAAAGGGGCGGGCCTGGTCGTAGGTGAGGACGAGAGAGCCGATGGGACGCCCGGAGACGGTCAGAGGCAGGAAGGCCCATGCGTTGGTCTTCTCGTAACGGGGGGCCTTGGGATAGGCACGCCGGAAGTCGGC
>NZ_JBFBBK010000174.1:0-2565 GCF_040682635.1 Streptomyces sp. NPDC051133 | reverse complement strand
GCCTTGAAGTACAGGCCGTACAGGGTGCCGTCGACGCTGCCGTACTTCTTCCACACGGACGCGTAGTCACCGGTGATGGTCGCTGCGGGTGTGCCCTGAGGGTGCACCAGTCTGACCGAGGCCGGCATGCCTCGGCGCCAGCGCAGAACTCAAGGTCTGCTCGCGGAGCTGTTGGCGATCATGGATCGCATAGCTCAGCCCCTACGACTGCAACAGCCGCGAGACTTCAGGGCGGATCTGCTCTGCCAGATATTCATGTCCAGCGTCCGTGGGGTGGACGCCGTCGCTGCCGATGAGCTGGTGCGCGGATCCCCTGAACCATCCACGCTGCACCGCTGACACATAGGGCAGTCCCAGTTTCATCGCCGCGGCTCCGACCGCCTCATCGACCGGCGTCGAGCCGATTGGCTGCGCGAATGAATAGATCGGCCCGATGACGAGGATGCGCGCGTGCGGCAACCTTGCGCGAATCTGGCGGAGGGTTTCTACAGCAGCGGTCTGGGTCTGTGATCGGCTGACGTCGTTTGCGGATCCCTCGATGACCACCAAGTCGGGCTCCGCCGCCACGACATCATTGACCCGCTGAGTGTATGGCCGTCGGCCCGGTTGTGGTCCGGCCGTGGTGTAGCCTGTGCCGCCTTCCCCGTCGAGAGTTAGCGTCAGCCCCAGCCGAGCGGCGACCAGCGCGGGCCAGCCGTGCGGGCCATAGCCGCCTTCGTCGCTGCCACGGGCAATGCTGTCGCCCAGGATGAACAGACGTAGTCGTGCGGTGGTGGCGTCGGCCGGAGTGTTGCCGCCCGTGATCACTAGGCAACACAGCAGGCTCAATAGCACCAGTGCACGCCGTCGCAGCCGTGCTGGACTACCCGGGCGCCATGATCGATTCACACGCTGAGACTTCGCAGGTATACCCATGGTGCGGAAGCTAATGGATTGGACAGAACGTCACCAATAGGGCTAAGCCAGAGGGGGGATTCCGATGCACCCGGGCTCCGCGATACGTCGTCTGTTCGTGCCCGGCGCCGTCGCGTGGACTCTCGGAAAGCCCAGTGCTACAGAGTACGCCTGCAGTGCCTGCGCCGCAGCGACAGCACAGGCCACCGTCCTACCCGACGCCGCCCTCGCCCATACACCTCTGCAGCCGACAACCACTCGGCGGCACAGGCATCCCAAGGGGCCGGGTGAGAGGATCCGGGCCCGCGAAATGCTCAGCTACCTCGCCGCTGTGCTCCCGGCGGGCACCTCGGCCGTAGCCGGTCATGGTTACTGACAGTGAGAACGCGACTGGTGGTTCTGCTGGTGGGCAACTCCCACTGCTCGTCGGTAAGTTGCCTGCGCGTCACACCCGTCTTACTACCGGATCCGACCCTCCATGCGGATCGGATCGGCAAGATTGATCACGACATCACACAGGCCCTAGTCCGATCCGGGGTTCATGCGGCTGTAATAGATGTGCTGCTCTTTTTACGCTCTGCTGCTTGGCGTGAGCGATCATCGAGAGACATGATTGTGGCTCCCCGTAGCGCCCACCATGTGCCGACACCGGGAAATGGTGGACGCGAAGAAGCGTCCGTGAAGTCGCCACTCAGCAGGGCCTACCAGGCTTGGTGACGCACGTCGAGAGTGCCTGCCCGGCCCGGATGGGAACTCCCGGCCGGCCGGTGCAACGGCGACGACCGGCACACACATCTACCGGTATTGGACGGAGAAGGCCCCCCCTTCCATGCGTTGCAGAGTCCTGTTCTTGTTGTCCGCACATTCACATATGACCGGACTCCGTACAGGTTCAGATCGCAGCGTTGTGGTGTCGCCGTTTTCGCAGGTAAACGACGGGGCGTTCTAAACCCCTGCTTCGTTAGTCAGTCACATATGCGCAGCAGTAGGCCGATTACCCGGAGGAAATTTGTCCCTCGAGAACAGCGACGCCATGCCTCATGCCGCACTCGCTCCGATGCACTGTATGCGCGTCAGTGAACCGCTCGGGCCGCCTTTCCTCACCGAGCTGCGGACAGGGACCCCGGTGTGGGTGGTCCAGCGCCATGCGGACGTGCGTCAGGTGCTCACCGATCCGCGGCTCAACCGGGCCCACCTCTTCGCCGCCGATGCTCCCGCGCTCACCCCCTACCCGAACCTGCTCGACAGCCCTGACATCCTCATCAACCTGGACGGCCTCGAGCACCGGCGGCTGCGCCGTACCGTGAGCCGAGCCTTTACCCCCCGGGCCATCGCCCGCTGGCATCCCTGGGTTTCCTCGGTGGTCGACGATCTGATCGACCAACTCGGCGAGGAGCACCGCCCGGTGGACCTCATCGCCGGTTTCGTCCGCTCGCTGCCGGTGGCGGTGTTCGGCCGGCTGATGGGTCTCGACGGTCTCGACCGCAAGCGGCTGGCCTACTGGACCGATCATGCCTTCGCCACCACCGCCTTTCCCTCCGACCAGGTCCAGCAGGCGATGGCGGACTTCGTCGCCTTCGGTGCAGGCCTGGTGGGCCGACAGCGAGGGCGCCGGCTCCGGCACCAGGTCGTCACGGT
Organism: Streptomyces sp. NPDC051133; assembly: GCF_040682635.1. Taxonomy (NCBI): domain Bacteria; kingdom Bacillati; phylum Actinomycetota; class Actinomycetes; order Kitasatosporales; family Streptomycetaceae; genus Streptomyces; species Streptomyces sp. NPDC051133. The sequence continues at coordinate 33 of NZ_JBFBBK010000174.1, read as the reverse complement.
GGACCACGGTGGATCAGCCTCCTGATGGGTTAC
>NZ_JBFBBK010000173.1:0-2605 GCF_040682635.1 Streptomyces sp. NPDC051133 | reverse complement strand
GGCCCGTGACGGTGAAGTCGGTTACCGGGCCGTCGGCGGTGGTCCGTTCGGTCACGGTGAGGGCCCCACCGGGAAGGGGGGATACATCGGGCGAGCCCGGGCTGGGCACGGGCCCGTTAAACTCGAAGGCGGTGTCCGCCGGGCACACGACCGAGGTGTCGGTCTCCACGGGTTGTACACCCTCACCGCTCGGCGGTCCCGGCTGCCTCTGTTCTGCCGAGGCAGGGCTACCCGCGCCGCCCAATACCACGACCGTGGCCAGGCCGGCACCGATGAACCGCGCTCCCCAACGCGCCCGACTCGACATTGTCTTTGCTCGGGTAGCTACTCGCATAACGAGCGCTCCTCCTTTACTCCTGTGAGGTGCACCGGAACCCCAGCTACCGCTCTTGCCCCGCGGACTCTCACGCCTTCTACGTCGGGCAGTCCGAGTTTCGAACCATCCGGCCGCCCCGCGGGCATGTATCAGTATTTACACAGAAAGATCGCTCTTAATTCTTTATCGCATCTTCTTCTGGGCCATTCGAGGCTTTCAAAGAGCGGAAGGGTGAAGCAGTCCCCGGGAGGCCCCTGAACGCCGGCTCAGCGGCTGACGTGATGGGGACCGTGGCGATGTCATCGGCGCGCATGCATGCGTGAATCGTCGGGTGAGGCCCTGGGGGTGTTGGCCGATGCGGTGGGCTGAGCGGGCTGCAGGCCATTGCCGCATCTTGCATCGAGATTGGCTCTGACAGTGGTCATCATCTCGATGATGGACGACCGCACCATGCCCCACACGCTCCGGACGACGAGGCCACCGAGCTGAACATGCTGTGGACTTCCACAACTACCTGGTCGGCGAGGACACCCGCACCAAACAACCGCCTGTGTGAACTGCTCACCCAGATCCACACCTCCCTCGAGCGGGCCCTGGTGCCTCGCCTGGACTACCCGGCAGTCACCCACTCAATTACGGACGGCTGGCAGGAGGCGCTGGGAATCCCTGCTGCGGCCCAGGGCACCAGGCATGGCTCAACGGTTCGTCGAATCCATCTTCGACGCAGTCGATGAGCAGACCGTCGTCCTCCCAGGAACTGACTCTGCCGCGCTGATCGTCCTGAGTCTTGCCGCTTCCCTGACCGCAGTATTCGACCAGCGCCACGCCCTTGCCAGAAGGATCGAGGAGCTGCTGGAGGCGCGCCCTCTTGCCGGGGAACGGGTGCGAGACGATGGCCATGGCCAAGGCGATGGTCCGTCCCACAGACCGGATCCCGTCCCGGTGGGTGACCGTGGGCGCTGCCTATGGCTTCAGTAAAGGCTGGCGCTTCAATCTGGACCAGGTCGATGTCTTCCACGTCATGGTCACCGCCCGGCACGACACCGTCGTCACCCGCTGGGCGATCGATTAATCCGTCCACGACGTGTTCAACGGCCTCGCCCGGCAGAAGTGAAAGCGCGGCCTTTAGGCTAAAGGTCGAATTCCAGGTGCTCGACGTCGGTGAAGCGGACCTCTTCCAGGGAGCCGGCACGGCGGCCGTTGTCCTGGAAGTACATGTCCTTGAGGCCTTCGGCTGCGATCTGTTGCAGCTGCTGGTCGCTGGCGCCGGCCTGCTGGGCGTCGAAGAGACGTGCGGCGTACTGCGGCGGGAGGGCGACGGTCAGGTGTCGGATGCGAGCGTCGTCGGTGGAGCCGATCGGTGCGGTGTAGCCGATGCGGGCGCGGGTGTCGATGACGATGCCGCCGGTGGTTGCCGCCTTCCGCCGTGCCCTGGCGCGGATCTGGGGCTGCCACCGCTTCTTGACCTCGCGGTCCAGGCGTGCGGCGAGGTCCGGGCGCGGCTTTTTGATCTGGTCCTTCACGTATCGCTCGACGGTGCGCTGGGAGATCCGAAGCATCTGAGCGACCGCCTTGGTGCCTTTGAGCTGCTTGACCAGGTACCGCATCTGCGCGCCTGCACTCTTGGGCGCCGGGCGGGTGAACGCCTTCTGCACCGCGGCATCCAGGCCGTCCGCGAACAGGCTCATCGCCCTCTCCTACCTGCCGTTGTCGACGTCGGTGACGGTGCCGTCCTTGATGTAGCGGGCGAGGTTCAGCTCCGGTGCGTTGAACCGCTCGCGGACCTCTTCGCCCCACAGGACGGTCTGGGTGCCTTCGTGCTTGACGAGGCCCGGGTTGATGCCGAGCTTGAAGCCCCCGGGCAGCGGCTTGCCGTCACGGTAGGGCAGAAAGTCCAGCGGGCTGGTGCCATCAGCCGCGTACACGACGCAGTCGGACAGGATCGCGACCGGATACTGCCCGGTGAACGCCGCGTGCTTGACGATCTTCCGGTGGAGGTTGATGCGCGTGCGGGAGATGACCGCCGCGCGGATGTCCGGCCGCCACGTCGGGCGGGACAGCGCCCGCCACGGCTCACCGGGCCGCCAGCCCTCGCCCCGCGGGCGCTCACGCAGCTTTCCCAGGCCGCCCTTGACCGTCGCCTTGATCGCTGAGACGACGATCGTCAGCTCTGGATCGCGCTCCTTGTAGCCGTCCATCGCCGCCAGGAAATCCGTCGGCTCCATGTCCGCGTGCACGCCGAGGTCGGCCATCGTGGCGAGGTAGGCGTCCCGCAGCCGGTTGTACCAG
>NZ_JBFBBK010000172.1:0-2606 GCF_040682635.1 Streptomyces sp. NPDC051133 | reverse complement strand
GTGATGACCAAGCTGACGGACTGGTCGGCCGTGGGCGGGGTGCTCGGTCGCCCCGGTGACATGAGACGGTTCATGTACCACAAGGACCCGTCCGGCGAGCACCGGATGCTCAACTTCACTCAGAAGGTAACTCAGCGTCTCCTCACAGAGGCCAAGCACTTCCGGAACACGGATGCCGAGTTGATTGCACAGGACATGGCGTTCCGCGCTTCCAAGGAGTTGTGCCGCGCTCCCGGCGAATACTGCGGCGACGTCGTTCAGACTGTCTGCTGGACATCGACCACGCCGCGCTGCGGTGGGCCGGTGTTGACCCGTTCGACCATTCCGCCTGGCTTGTGCACCGGGGGGACTGCCCGGCGTGAAGAAGTTCCGTCCGCAGCCCGGTTTCGTGGTCCAGGCGTTCCGGTTCGCCATCGACCCGAACGCGACCCAGGAGGCTGCGCTGCGTTCGCACTGCGGTGCCGCCCCGACCGCGTCATGAGTCTAGAGTGGAACCAGATCAACTTCTTGCGTATGAAGCTATTTCAGGTCCGTGCGGTGGAGCCGAATAAGTGCCTACAGACAGCGTACGCGACAGGCTCGCCTGGCCTGGGTCATCGAGGCCTTCAATACGGATCAGATCGCAGAGCCGGAGCCGGTTCTTGTCGTACACGGATTCGGCGGTGGCCTGGTCGCAGCCGACCAGGGCGGACAGGTAGTGACGGGCCAGGATCTGGTGGGTAGTGGGTGCCGCGACACCGCAGCGGGTGGGCAGTTGAGGGTCCGATCCGCGTTTCGCGTTGCAGGCACACAACTTCTGCCTCGATCGTGGGCAAGATGCGGTGTGACTGGGGAGTGGAGCGGGCGAGGCTAGTCTTCCACGGTACCGAGAGGACACCAGCCACAAGCAACCCCACTTGGCCCGGGCCTACAGGCTGCATACACGTCCACTCATGGTGAGCACACCGCGAAAACCTGGGCCGTGACGGTCATAATGTCAGCGCTGTCGAAGGTGACCTTCCAACTGTCGTTGACCGTGTGAGTGGTGGCATGGGTGGAGTTGCGGACAAAGACGTGGATGATAGGGACTCCATTGATGACCCAGCCGCCGGAGATGGCTGTCTGCCCGCTCGGGCAGACAGCGGTGAGACTTACCTCCTCGTTGGGAGGGATCATCCCAACCGGGCTCAATGCAGTGGTTGTCTGCGCGCTGGGGCCCGTCGCACCTGTGGGACCGGTCGGCCCGGTTGCGCCCTGAGGGCCGGTGGGGCCAGTTGCACCGTCAGCCCCGGTGGCTCCTGTGGGTCCTTGGGGGCCGGTGTCTCCGGTGGCTCCTGTGGGTCCTTGAGGGCCGGTGTCTCCGGTGGCTCCTGTAGGTCCTTGAGGGCCGGTGTCTCCGGTGGCTCCTGTAGGGCCGGTCGGGCCGGTCGGACCAGTCGGACCAGTCGGGCCCCTGAACGGAATTGGAGGCATAGGAGGAAATTGAGGAAATGGGGGAAGGTGAGGAATAGGTGGGATGGCGGGAATCGGGGGAACTGGCTGAGTCACAGCAGCTCTGATGCAGCTTGCGGACTGGAGTAGTCCGTCCGGTGCACACCTAACTCCCGACTCATCCATTGAACTCGCATATGATCTCCCGTTGCCGACTTCCGCCCAAGCAGTCAACCCAGGCGTCAGAGTCAGTGCGGCTGCGGAAATCGCGCCACTGATCAACCATTTGCCTCGACAGGGCAGCGGTCCCATCTGAGCTCCTACTGCGTGTTCCGGTTCGGCCTGCTCCCCTGGGTTCGAATCGAAGAGGTGCAGTGGGAATCCCCATGTTGACGTATCTCATCAATCAATCGAGCCGAGACACGCCCGATGTGAAATGGAATTTTCACACCTGACCGACTAAGGCCTGTGTGATGTGGTGATCAACCAGTTGCCTTCCGGAGGTCGTTGATCCAGATCATCGAGGCACGGAGGCGGAGGCCGGAGGGGTAGCTCTCGGGTGTCTTGTCGTGTCGAGTCGCGATGCCCCGCCAGGGCTTCAGCTTGTTGATCAGGCGCTCGACGGTGTTCCGTTCTTTGTGGACATCCGCGTCGTGGCGTGTGGGGCGGCCGCCCCGGCGGCCCTTCTTCTTCCGGCTGGCGGCCTGGTCCTTCTTCTCCGGGATGACTTCCTTGATGTTTCCTTTCCGCAGGTAAGAGCGGTTCGCGCGGGAGGAATAGGCCTTGTCCGCGGCAACAGCGTCGGGCCGGATCCGGGGACGGTCGACGGGAAGTCGGATGCGCACCTTCTGCAGCACGGAGAACGAACTGCGGGCTGTCGGCCGCCTGTCCCGCGGTCAGGAGGAGAGAGCGGACGGCACTTGCGGTCTGCAGCGAGATGAAGCTTGCTCGTCAGTCCACCGCGAGATCTGCCCAGCAGGGCCTCGTCCAGGCGGAGCTTGCGCCGTCGCCCGAGGTGCCGCCGCTCTTCCCGACCGGGGCCGCCCCCGCCGTGCGGTCCTTTCTGTTCCGGCGGGCCGCCTCCTATTGCCGGGCCCGCTCCTGCTCGATGGCGGCCTCTTCACGGGCGTCCATGACCTCCATACCGATGCGCATCCCGGCTGCGTCGCAGTGGACCCGGGCCGTGGTGGAGTCCA
>NZ_JBFBBK010000171.1:0-2629 GCF_040682635.1 Streptomyces sp. NPDC051133 | reverse complement strand
TCGGTCCACCGGATGCTCCAAACGTTTGATCCCCAGATTCTGCGGCTCCCGCCGTCCGGCACCGGCTTCGGTAGACGCTAGTAGGCGCCGCGGCCCTCAAACACGGCCCGTACAGTGCGGGCCATGACCGCCATGTCCCAGGTCCAGGACCAGTTATCCACGTACCGCAGATCGAGTGAGACAGTCTCGTGCCAGGTCAGGTCAGACCGCCCACTCACCTGCCAAAGGCCCGTAAGGCCCGGCTTGACGTTCAGTCGGCGCATCTCCGTCTGGTCATAGCAGGTGACTTCTTCCGGCAACGGCGGGCGGGGCCCCACCAGTGACATGTGGCCCAGCAGGACATTGACCAGCTGAGGAAGTTCGTCCAGGGAGTATCGCCGCAGAAGGCGGCCGAGCCGTGTGACGCGCGGGTCCTGGCGCAGCTTGAACATGTGGCCGTCATGCTCGTTGGCGGTCACCAGGTCGCTCTTCACCCGGTCCGCGTCGACGACCATGGTCCGGAACTTCCACATGGAAAAGTGCGCGTTGTCCCGACCAACTCGTGTCTGGCGGTAGATCACCGGCCCTGGCGAACTCATGCGTACGGCGAGCGCCAGAAGCGTGAACAGCGGGGCGAGCGTGATGAGCAAGAGCAGCGCACCCATCCGGTCGGTGACGTCCTTCAGAAGTGTCGGCAAACCACGTCGCATCGGCGGTGAGATGTGCAGCAGGGTGAGTCCAGCCGCCGAGGTGAGCCGGATCCTGCGCCGGGCAACCTCAATGATGCCCGGAAGAACCAACAGTGAGCAGTCCCGTTCGTGCAGGGCCCATGACAGCCGACGCAGCCGGCCCCAGGACATGCATCCGCCTGTGGCCACGAAGACCGTCTCGGCGGCGAGTGCGTCGGCGGCCTCCCCTACGGACTGGGCATCCTCGTCGAGCCCAGTGGGTTCGTCGGCCGAGAGCCGGGCACATACCCGTACGCCGGACAGCACGTCGCCGTCGCCTACTACACATGCCCCGACCGTCACATACCCGTGGTCGGTGCGTTCGGCCAGTTGCCCAACCACCGCATCCACCGCCTGGGCTTCGCCAATGACGAGGACGCGCCGCAACGCCTGGGCGCGCCGCCGTACGCCCATGAGATGACGGTGGACCCCCTTGCGGCAGACCGCAGTGAACACCAAAGACGGGAAGAGCGCAGCAACAACAGCCGCAGGCGCACCACCGAAACCGCATGCGGCCCGCAAGGCAACCAGGGCTCCGAGGAGCACCAGCCAGTCCCGGACGACCGGCCCGATCGCAGCGCCCTCGTCCCATGTCCATGGTGCGTACCGTCGGCTGGTGAGGCCCACGAGCCACCAGAGGACGCTGATAACCACTGCCTGGCTCACGGGATGAGGCTCGCCGATCGCCACGAACACCGTCGCCGTCGACAGCGCCGCTCCGGCGACGTCGGCACAGACCACCACCGGTACATAGCGGCTAGTACCCGGGCCAGGCCGGACGGGCACCCGATGCGGTGTGCGGCTCGGCTGTCGTGATGCCGCACTGGTGAACTGCTGCATGCCTCTCCCCTATGACACCAAATGTGATCCAATGAAGACAGACGCAGGTGGGCGCGGCTGCAACGGCGGGAGGCAGGAGGCGCGCGACCACCTCATGCAATCCTTATATCAATATTTATGCAGATCTGTCCTATTTGCGGCATTCACTCTTGTGTAAACACCCTCACCGGACGACAGCCACAGCCCAGTCGGCTGGCGAGTCGACAAGGACACGCTTCCCTCGCCTGGCAGGGGGCTGAGGAACACCGGAACGAAACCAGCACCGGGAACGCCGCACCGAGGAGTGCCCTGACTGCAGCTTTGACAGACCGGAGCCGCTCGAGCTTCTGGCCACTGGGGCCGCCGCCGTCCGGCTGACGACGGCGCACTGCTTCGGGGAAATTCCCGGACGACCTCGACGGACATCCCGGCCGAAGTCGCCGACTACGTCGACGCGAGGCTTCCCAACGTCGCGGATGCGTCTGTGCTGAACACGTACAACGAACAGGAGCGGCCGACGGCTTCCCGTACCACAGCAACCTCATCGACGGATGCCGCGCCGAAACCGCCCTCACCTTGACGACATCACAGCGCCAACGCCAGTAGCGGTAAGGAAGGATCTCGCTCACTAGCGCAGTGATCACTCGTACCGTCGATCTTCCATCGAAGATCGTCTGCGCTGGTCAGCTCGGGGCTACCGTCCGCCGCGTGTCGATGGAGTTTCTGACTGATGAGCAGGCCGGGGCGTACGGACGGTTCGTTGAGGAGCCGACGCGTCCGGAGATGGAGCGGTTCTTCTACCTCGATGACCTGGACCGGCGGCTGATCGGGAAGCGACGGAGTGATCACAACCGGCTGGGCTTCGCGCTACAGATGTGCACGGTCCGGTATCTGGGCCTCTACCTGGAGGACCCGCTGGACGTGCCGTGGCCGGTGGTCGCGTACGTCGCCGAGCACCTGGGCGTCGAGGACCCGTCGTGCGTGAAGCGGTACACCGAGCGGCAGATGACGGCATACGAGCACGCCTGGGAGAGCAGGGACGCCTACGGCACGGAGGCCGGCGCCGACCTGGACGCGGCGGCGTTGTTCCGGGCGCCGGAGGC
>NZ_JBFBBK010000170.1:0-2639 GCF_040682635.1 Streptomyces sp. NPDC051133 | reverse complement strand
GCGGAGCACTGCAGTCCACCATCAACACCATGGTCGACCAGCTCTCGGCATTCGCCGACGAAGTCACCCGCGTCGCCCGCGAAGTCGGCACCGAGGGAAACCTGGGAGGGCAAGCACAGGTCAGGGGTGTCTCGGGCGTATGGGAGGAACTTACCGACAACGTCAACTTCATGGCATCGAACCTGACCTCCCAGGTCCGCAATATCGCCATGGTTACCACCGCCGTCGCTCAGGGCGACCTGTCCAAAAAGATCGACGTCGATGCACGCGGCGAGATCTGGGAGTTGAAGACCACCATCAACACCATGGTCGACCAGCTCAGAGGCTTCGCCGACGAAGTCACCCGCGTCGCCCGCGAAGTCGGCACCGAGGGAAACCTGGGCGGACGAGCCAGAGTCCGCGGCGTGTCCGGCGTGTGGAAGGACCTCACCGACAACGTCAACTTCATGGCGGACAACCTCACCTCCCAGGTCCGCAACATTGCCCAGGTCGCCACCGCCGTCGCCCAGGGCGACCTGTCCAAAAAGATCGACGTCGATGCACGCGGCGAGATCCTGGAACTGAAAACCACCATCAACACCATGGTCGACACCCTGTCGTCCTTCTCCTCCGAAGTGACCCGCGTGGCCCGCGAGGTCGGCAGCGAGGGGCAGCTGGGCGGACAGGCCCGCGTCGAGGGCGTCTACGGCACTTGGAAGCGACTGACCACCAGCGTCAATGAACTGGCGTTGAACCTGACGACCCAGGTGCGGGCCATCGGCGAGGTCGCCAGCGCGGTCGCGCAGGGCGACATGTCCGGATCGATATCCGTCGAGGCCAAGGGAGAGGTCGCCGAGCTGAAGAACAACATCAATCTCATGGTGGCGAATCTGCGGGAGACCACGAGGGCAAAGGACTGGCTGGAGTCCAATCTCACCCGAATCGCCGGCCTCATGCAGGGGCACCGTGATCTGGTCGAGGTAGCGGACCTGATCCTCCGGGAACTGACACCGCTGGTGAACGCGCAGCTGGGAGCATTCTTCCTCACCGCTGAGGGCGCCAAGCCCGGCGAAGGGCTGGAGTTTATCGCGGGGTACGGCACCTTCGCAGTCAACGACGAGCCGCCTCCGGGAAGCCTGGGCCCCGGGCTGGTGGCCCAGGCCGCCCTGGAGAAGAAGCGCATTCTCATCACCGACGTCCCCTCCGACTATATGAACATCAGCTCCGGTCTCGGTGACGCTCCTCCCGTCAGCATCGTCATTCTGCCGATCCTCTTCGAGGACCGGGTACTCGGCGTCATCGAGCTGTCCAGCCTGAGCAAGTTCAACGAGGTTCACCTCGCCTTCATCGATCAGTTCGTCAACACCATCGGCGTGTCGATCAATACGATCATCGCCAATGCGCGCACCGAGTCACTCCTTTCCAGGTCCCAGCGTCTGACCGCTGAACTCCGCAAGCGCAGTGACGAGCTGCAACGCTCCAATGCCGAACTGGAAGAGAAGGCGGCCTTGCTGGCCACCTCCTCGCAGTACAAGTCCGAGTTCCTGGCGAACATGTCTCACGAACTGCGTACCCCCCTCAATTCACTGTTGATCCTGGCGCGGCTCCTCGCCGACAACCCTGATGGCCGCCTGTCCGATCAGGAGGAGCAGTTCGCCGCCACCATCTACCGCGCCGGCTCCGATCTCCTTCAGCTGATCAATGACATCCTGGATCTGTCCAAGATCGAAGCCGGTCGCATGGACGTACATCCCAAGAAGCTTCCGCTGTCCAAGCTGCTCGATTATGTGCGCACCACGTTCCGGCCGCTGACGGTCGACCGCAACCAGGCTTTCGACGTATCCGTCGCCGATGACGTACCGGACGAGCTGTTCTCTGATGAGCAACGGCTCCAGCAGGTTCTGCGGAATCTCCTGTCCAACGCCATCAAGTTCACCGCAGCGGGCGGCAGCGTGGAGCTGCGCGTGACGCGCGTGGCGGCAGCAGCATTCGAAGAGGAGACGCTCCGCCGTGCCGGCTCGGTCATCGCCTTTGCCGTGACGGACACCGGCATCGGCATCGCCCCCGAGAAACTGTCGGTCATCTTCGATGCGTTCCAGCAGTCCGACGGTACGACCAGCCGCAAGTACGGCGGCACCGGGCTGGGCCTGTCCATCAGCCGGGAGGTCGCGGGTCTGCTCGGCGGCCGCATCGTCGCGGAAAGCACCGAAGGCGTCGGCTCCCGCTTCACCCTTTACGTTCCCGCACGCCACCCTGGCGTTTCCGCCAATTTCGAAGACAGCGGCCCGCACGCCTCCTCGCAGGCCACTGCCCTCCCCGCCTCTCCCCCTCAGCGCGGCGTCACAGCGCACCAGGCCCAAGGCCCAGGTCTCCACGGCGCCTCTCCGGGCATGCGCGGAGAGGCAGACATCCGCGGCGAAGAGACCGGCGTAGCCGCCGTACGAGCGGGAGATGACCAGGACGAGAGGCGGATCGGGATCGAGAGCACACGGCTGGCGGAGTGGCGTACGGGCCGTGCGGGACAGCTCCTGACCGGCCGCCATGTCCTCATCGTCGATGACGACATCCGCAATGTCTTCGCCCTCACCCAGGTCCTCGGCAGAGTAGGTATAACGGTCAGGTATGCCGAGAACGGGCGCGGCGCGACCACCCGCGTCCCG
>NZ_JBFBBK010000169.1:0-2660 GCF_040682635.1 Streptomyces sp. NPDC051133 | reverse complement strand
CAGACCCCCACCCTGCGGATACCTCATACACCCGGCATACCGCGACGGTCACCGACCGTCAGCCCCTACGACAACCCGCCTCCAAAGTCAGTAACCCTGGCGGCAAATACCCAGAAAACTGCGTACATCACTGGCATTACTGTGGCTCGCCATTTCAGAATGAGGTGCGGAGCCGTCGCCCTGGTTCGGTTCCGTCACCCGAGGGCATGGATGACGACGGGCTGGGGTGGGGAGGAATTTGCACCGTTACCTCACCACGCTGTCAGGGCGATCCCGAAGCCGGTGGACCACTTCCTGAGCCACCTGCCCTCCGAGAACGGCACGGAGAGCTACGCTGCGGTCCCGCAGCGGCCCGAGCAAGCCCTGTCACCAAGCGATCGGAGCCACCACTGTGCGCGGCAAAGCAGTGCGATCCCGTACGACCAGGTGGCTGTGGGCGGCCGCTCTGACCACTGTTGCGGTCGCGGGATGTGCGTCACCGAAGGCGTGCAACGGGCCGAATGAGCCCGCTCCGGACGTGCTGTTGGATGTCGCACCGTGGGCGGTATCGCATCAACACGCCACCGTACGGGCCTGCGTCAACAGCCGGTGCCAGGCGATATCGGGCTCGTCTCCCTACGTGCACTCCCTGCTCCTGCCAACACCGGCAGGGCCAGACGCCGGACGTACCGTCACGGTGACCGTCACGGCGGACGAAAGCAACAGACAGGTACTCCGGGTTAGCAGGAGAGTCCGGCCAGTCCAACAGACGGAGGATGGTCCGTGCGGCAGGGTCACGTGGTGGCAGACTCCGATGACACTGACGGCTGCCGGAAAGCTTCAAGTGCGCTCACGCTGATGCGATCGGGACGCGGTTTCCAGCGCTCGGCGAACCTGTTCATCTGGCACGACGAGCGAATCGGCCCAGATCACTTGTGGCTGCCCGCAGATGACGAGGCGGACGATGGTCAGGCCGCGGTCCCGCAGCGAGCACAGGCAGTGGGTCCCCAAGCCTCGGCTTCGCTGCCCCCGACCATGACGCTGAGGACTTCGCGTCCGCCGTCCTCGGTGACACCGGTCGCAATGACGACGGCCTGGCAGAGTCCCAGGTAACTGGCCTGTGTGGTCCTCTTCTCTCGGTGCCGGTTTCGGTAGGCGGTGCAGGTGTCGGGTGCGTTCGCCCCAGTCGGCGCCGATCGTGGCCGTGGCATCCGGGATATCTTTGCTAACTCGCTCGGACGCTGGGCACGCTGGCGTACGCGGCGTCCTGTCCCCGGCACTTCTCGCTCAAATCACGTCAGCGGTCTTGACCGGCCGGGCATCGGAAGCGAGGAGCGGTTATCGGCGGCTGAGGCTGATTCTCGCTCGGATCATCGGGCCGTGGTCGGTCCGCCAGACCCAACTATGGGGTGGGCTGGAGAGCTCAGCGGAGGGCTCACTGCCCTGCGGCATCCCGCCCCGCTCCGGCAGCGCCCCACACATGCTCGGGCCCATCACGCCACTCCACCCATCGCGGATCGTCCACAACTGCCTCGGGGACAGCGATGCCGGCAGCCCGCAGGAACAGCACTAGATCACGATCGCTATAGGCGGCACCCAAAATCTCGTGTCGGCCCCGGGAGCGCATCGTGACATGCCGGCCACTCGTACCACGGGGCCGGTGAACGACGAACGGCGCAACATTCACGCCCCCAAACCTGCCCCACTCCGCAACCCGTAGCTAGAGGCAATCCGCTCAAGATCGGCACAAGAATTGACCATGCCGTAAATAACAGTCTCGGCTCATTGATGGCAAGCCAGCTCCCGCGAAACCCGTTCAAGCGCTGACCTCGGCCAAGCCGTCAGGTGCGGCGATGACAGACCAGTGGCCCCTGCACCGCGATGCGGCGCAGGGAACCTGGAGGCCGTCAAATTGATTGCAGTCAGCTTCCCCGTCGCCCCCTGCCGTCGGCAATCTGCGATGTGCGCCAGATACGGGGGGCTGCGCCCTGGCGCGCATTCTTCACCGCGTCACCGACTTGTCCTCTTTGCCCCGTTCAACCGCGTCACCGCTGCAGGAGCGCCCGCAGGCCGCAGGGTTCTTGCCGACACCCATACGAAATCCCGGCAGCTCGATCGCCTAGAGGTTGTCGCGTAACCGGTGGGGCGGTTGGTGCGTTGGCTGGGCACGGGTGGGGTGATCTCAGCAGATGATCCGAAGTGGATTGAGCCGTTCTCTGGGCTGACCGAGGTGCAGTTCGCCAGGCTGGTGGCGTTGGTGCGGCGTCGTGGCGGTGATGTGCAGCGCGGCCGGCCGTGGCGGCTGCCGTTGGAGGACCGGGTATTGCTGGTGGCGACGTACTGGCGCACGAACCTCACGTTGCGGCAGGTGGCGCCGTTGTTCGGGGTCTCGAAGTCGGCGGCCGACCGCATCCTCGGTCACCTTGCACCTCTGCTGGCCCTCTCGCCGGCCCGTCGGCCGCGCAAGGACACCGTCTGCATCGTGGACGGCACCCTGGTGCCCACCCGCGACCGCAGCATCGCCGCCTCGAGCAAGAACTGCCGGTACTCGGCCAACCTGCAGGTCGTCATCGACGCCAACAGCCGCCTGGTGGTGGCGATCGGCTTGCCGTTGCCCGGCAGCGGCAGCGACTGCCGGGCGTTCACCGAATCCGGCGTCGACCGGGCCTGCCGCGGCGCAC
>NZ_JBFBBK010000168.1:0-2719 GCF_040682635.1 Streptomyces sp. NPDC051133 | reverse complement strand
GCCTGGCGGTCCCCAACGAACAGGGTTAACTTCCGCTCCCTAGCGTAGGCAGGTCGGGGACTGGCGCGGTGGCTTCCGCTCCGTTTCCAGCCCCCGCCGCTTCGAACCGTGCGTGCGATGCTCCCGCACGCGGCTTTCCGGCATCGTTCACCGACTGGCATGCGCCGTCGCCCCGTGCACGCTTCCGGTCAGGTGGGAGACCCCGAGCCGGGTGGCTCATCCATAAATGAATCGGGTGGTCCAGTTCCGGCCCCGAAGTCTGTGTCTCCGGCCGGCGAAGATCGCCAACCGTTCGTGGACGCAGCCGTCGACCGCGCCGAACTTTCGCCCCAGAGTGCCCATTACGGAAGTACACCGACCGCCCCCAAAGTAGGGGGCCGGGGGCGACGACCACGGCTGTCACCCTATTCGGTCTTCGAGCGGGAGGTGGCTGCACGGACCTTGTCCCGCCGCACCATCATCGCTCGGGCTGAGGGCCAGCGTTGCAGGTGGAACCTGCCTCGCCATTTCCATGATTCGACTTTCCGGTGGTGGAAGCCGAGGGAGTCGAAGCGCTGCCCACCCCAGGTGAAACAGGTGATCCAGGACTTCTCGGGATGCAGTCACATCCCGAGCCGTTCCAGCACCTCGCTGCCAACTGCTGGGCCCGTTCGGCCCATTGTTGGTCGGCGAGAGGACCACGAAATCGTCGCAGTACCTCACCCAGTACCCCCAGCTTCTCGTCTCAAGCACGACCCACAGACTCGGAATGACCTCTTTGGTCTTGGTGTCTCGGGCGGTACCACTGCTTCGGCGGGCAAGCAGTGCCAGCCCGCAGGATGCCTGTCGTGTCGAGGCAAGGCGTAGGTCGGCGGGGCACACGCGTCTTTAGGGAAGCCAGCCCTTCAGCGTGGCTCGCACTCCGGCTTGGAAGCGGTTGGTGGCCTCAAGCCGCTCCATGATGCCGGCGATCACGCGACTGGTTGACCGTCCCGACAGGCCGATCTGCCGAGCGATGGCTTCGTCCTTCTTTCCTGCTGCCATGAGCCGGAGCACGGCAAGTTCGAGGTCGGTCGGCTTGTTGTCTTCCTGCCGGTCGTAGGCAGCGAAGTCGATGGCACGTTCCCAATGGGAAGTGAAGAGGTGGCTGAGTAAACGCAGGACCGCAGGATCACGGATCACGACAGCACCGGCGGCAGTGTTCTCCTGGTCCAGGGGGATGACCGCCGCGGCATCGTCGTAGATCAGCATGCGTGACGGGAGCAGACTGGTGCTTCTGACCTGTGCTCCGCCTGCGCAGATCGTTTCGGCGTACTGAGTAGTGGCGCGGTGGTTGCGGGCGGCGTGCTGGAAGAGGGTGCGGATCGCTACGCCTCGCTCCAGCGTTGCTAGGTCGAGCGGGATCGCTGCCTTGATGGCGCGTACGCTCTGGCCTCCTCCAGGAACCATGGCGTCGATGCTCTTCTCGCAGGTTCTTGCGAGGTCGTCTATTACCGCACGGATCCCGTCGATGCCTTCGATGACCTCGATGCGGTCCTTGACGGACCGCATGCTCCTGGCCTCCAGGTAGGCCACAGTCCATGTACCCAGGCGTGCGCGGACTGCCGCGATCTGGGAATTCTGGTCGAGCATGGCTTGTTCTGCATCAGCCAGCAAGATGTCGGCTGCGGTGTCCGGGCTGACCGCCACCCACCCATCTCCCAAGGCGGGTTGCAGGAGTTGGGCCGTCCTGAGCATCTCTTTTGCTTCTTCTACGCGTTCGACCGGGAGACCCAGCAACTCCGATATCTGGCAAGCGGATAGCGACGGCGTGGTTACGTGAACCTGGTAAACGGCCATGTCCGTCTCGCTCAGGTCCGGGAACTTCTGCATTTCTCATCTCCTCCTGGCGACAACTTGCCAGGCGGGAGGACGCCAAGGCAAACCGTTGGCCTGAGCACGCGTCTTGGCCAGGATTGCGGATGGCAAGCAACCCGAAGACTTGCCCGCACCGACCTGAGAGACATAGATGCACACCGAAGTGATGCTCGGTCGGGAAGCGGCTGATGCCGCCGATGTGGCCAGCATCTTCGCGGCCAGCACGTTCCCAGGCCGGGCAGCGACGTGAGGCTGGTCCGGGAGGCGGCGAGAGCGCCGCGCATCTGGGCCTCATTGTCCATGGCCTGGCGGTCGAGCCGAGGCAGGTCAGCCAGCAGGTCGCGGTCGATGTCGCGGCGGCAGTTGTCCGTCGCGGTGGCCGGCCGTATGCCCTTCATCAAGGTGGCGGCCTTCCCAGCCGATAGTCCGGTGAGGGCGCCGCCGGGCAGTAGGTCACGCAGGACGGCGTGGAGACGGTTGGTAGTGCTGGATTCCTCTTTGGCTGGGTATATGTCCTGATGGCGGGGTAGTTGACGGTGCTCGGGGACGGGTGCTGGACGATGGTGTTATGGGCACGACCGGGGCGTGACGAGGACGAACCGGCCGTCATTCGTCGATTGTCGCGGGCACGGAAGGTTTTGTGAGATGCAGCGATGCGGGCCCGGATGATCGAGCTGAGCTGGGCGGGGCTGTGGGTGCCGGCGCCGCGGAACTGGACTGCAGCCAGAAGACGGTCCGGTGCTGGCTTCATCGCTTCAACCGCTCAGGCCTGCAAGGGCTGGATGATCTGGGAGGGCGGACCTTGTCCTCCGCCGACACTTTGGCCGCGACCTGGGGACGCTTCAGGAAGTCGGTGGTGACCGCCGCCGCGACGTCCGCGTCC
>NZ_JBFBBK010000167.1:0-2733 GCF_040682635.1 Streptomyces sp. NPDC051133 | reverse complement strand
TACTACGGCTCGGTCCTCACCAGCGTCATCTTCGCCAGCTTCACCTTCATCTTCTTCGCCCTCGAAGGCTCGATCATGGCCCAGGGCCTGAAGCTGGGCCTGGGACTGCCGCTGTGGCTGGGCTACTTGGTCTCCACTCTCATGGTGATTCCCCTGGTGATCTACGGCATGAAGGCGCTGAGCAAGCTGCAGGTCTGGACGACGCCCGTCTGGCTGCTGCTGATGGTCGGCCCGCTGGTCTACCTGATCGCCAAGGACCTCGGCACGGTCGACCGGTTCCTCGCCTACGCGGGCACCGACGGCGACGGCGGCGTTAACACCGCCTCCGTGCTGCTGGGCGCCGGCGTATGCCTGTCCCTCATCGCGCAGATCGGTGAGCAGATCGACTACCTGCGCTTCATGCCGCCCAAAACCGAGGCCAACAAGCGAACCTGGTGGACCGCCGTGGTCATGGCCGGGCCCGGCTGGGTGATACTCGGCGCGCTGAAGCAGGCCATCGGTGTCTTCCTCGCCGTGTACATCCTCGCCAAGGTCGGGCCGGACGTCGCACCCGAGCCCATCCAGCAGTTCAAAGGCGCCTTCGACGCGATGATGCCGTCCTGGCTCGTGCTCCCGCTGGCCGTGGCGCTCGTCGTGATCAGCCAGATCAAGATCAACGTGACGAACGCCTACTCGGGCTCCCTCGCCTGGACGAACTCCTTCACCCGCATCACCAAGCACTACCCCGGCCGCATGGTCTTCGTCCTGGTCAACCTGGGCTTCGCGCTCGCCCTGATGGAAGCCGACATGTTCAGCTTCCTCAACGACATCCTGGGCTTCTACTCCAACTGCGCCATCGCCTGGGTCGTCACCGTCGCCACCGACATCGGCATCAACAAGTACCTGCTCAAACTCTCCCCGCACGCCCCCGAGTTCCGCCGCGGCATGCTCTACGCCGTCAACCCGGTCGGCGTCGTGTCCTTCGCAGCCGCCTCCGGCCTGTCCATCGCGATGTACTTCCACGCGCTCAGCGACACCCTCCAGCCCTACTCCCCCGTCGCCGCCGCCGTCATCGCCTTCGCCCTCACCCCGCTCATGGCCATCGCCACCAAGGGCAGGTACTACCTGCGCCGCACCGACGACGGCATCGACGAGCACATGCTCGACGCCGACGGCAACCCGAGCGCGGTCACCCTCGACTGCCACGTCTGCCACCAGCCCTACGAGCGGCCCGACCTGACCGCCTGCGCCACCCACGACGCGGTGGTCTGTTCGCTGTGCCTCAGCACCGACAAGGTCGGCGACCACGTACTGCCCGCCACCGCGTAGGCCAGCAGAGCTGGGCCGCCAAGCCGACCTCCGTGGCAATTGCCCTGAAGTTGCTTCCCGGAACACCCCTTTTACCCAGGGACACTGAGGTGCGTCGATCTCCGTACTCGGCCACCGCCGGTCCGCCGCAGATCGCCCGGAGCGTTTCGAGGACGGCCGTGTCCATCGCGAGGACGCTGTCGGCCCAGTCGAGCATGTCGAGGGTGATCTGCTGGCCACGGTGGGAGGTGAGATCGAGGCTGCACCTCCCCTCCTACTGTGGAGACCGTGACCGGAGGGATAGTTGGGGGTCATGGCATCCAGGAAGCGCATCTACGACGCCGAGTTCCAGGAGGGGGCGGTGCGGATCGTGACGGAGACCGGGAAGCCGATTCCGAAGGTGGCGGAGGATCTGGGCATCCATCCCGGGACGTTGCACAGCTGGGTCTCGCGGGCACGGCGCAACGGGTCGCCGTCGTCGGACCGGCCGGTGGCCGAGCCGTCTGGTGGCCGGCTGCGGGAGAGTGAGCGGGCCGAGCTGGAGCGGCTGCGGGCCGAGGCCAGGGAGAAGGACAAGCGCATCCGCGAGCTGGAGATGGAACGTGATGTGTGCAAGCGTTTCGTGGCCTTGTGGGTGAAGTAGCTGAGGCGGACTCGGCCGTGGCGGTCGGGGTGGTCAGCAGCTGCAAGGCCTTGCCACCTGGATCACCGACTTCTACAACGCCAGACGGCTACACAGCGTGTGTGGGTTCAAGAGCCCGATCGACTACGAACGCGAGTACCGAGCCACCCTCGCCGAGGGCCTGGCCGCATAGACCGTCTCCACGCTTCGAGGGGATTGACAGGGAACGACACGTCATCGACCGCCCAGGCGTCTGGGCCGATCTGCGGCACCATCCGCTCGGCAGTGGCCCTGGCAAGATTTCCGTGAAGCTAGGTGTACCACCGTGCACCGGTGACGCTCCGTCACAGGTAGCGGCACTGTCAATGGGTGCGTGGGACGGGGCGCCCGCCCCTCGTCGCCTACCTGTATGACGGCGGGGTCCTCGATGAGGGCGACCTCAAGGCGATCCGGCTGCTGGAGGAGGAGCTGCTGCCCTGGCGGCTGGTGCCGCGAGAGAAGCTCACCGACCACCTGCCAGGCGCACTCGGCCGCCGCGCGCTCGCCGCCCTCGACGTGCTGGCGGACGGGGCGGGCACGGCGGAGCTGGAGAACGGGGACCGGGTCGGCCGACCGGACCCAGACGCAAACAGAGGGTTACGCACAGAAAGATCACGTTAAAGGCTAGTAATTCGATACGTACGGCGTGTTCCGCTTTCTTCCTACTCGTCCGACACTACGCTCCCGCTGGTGATCATCGGCGTGGAGAGGGAATGTCGTGCCCCTTGAGTGCGAGCACAGTCAGAGGACGGCGGCGAAGTCCGAGCCCGCACGCGTGAAGTCCC
>NZ_JBFBBK010000166.1:0-2759 GCF_040682635.1 Streptomyces sp. NPDC051133 | reverse complement strand
TCGTGCGCGATGATCACGTAGGTCAGGCCGAGTTCCTCCTGGAGGTCGTCCATGAGGTTCACGACCTGCGCCTGCACGGACACGTCCAGGGCGGATACAGAAGTGCGGCGGAGTAAACGGCCATCATGGATCATATTCTCAATTTTGCGGGGCCACGGAGCGCGTGATTCACCCCCCGGCCCACATTCAAGCTCGGTTGGCCCAGCAAAAGAAGGCATTAGGCATGGAAGTCAGTCAGCCGTGCAAATGATCAGACGTCCAGTAGTGGCGGCCAGCACGCGAGTATCGAGGAGGAGATCGTTGTGCGAGTAGCGACTCGATCAAACAGCCAGTCACGGCGAGCGAGATGGGGAGCCAGACTCGCCTGTGCCGGCGTGGCCACCACCGTGGCACTCGGCATCGCCGCCAGTCCGGCAGCGGCGCAGGAGGCGGGAGCACCGAGCGCGGCGGGTGTGGTGCCCACCGTGACAGACAATGGCACGACCTGCGGAGATATCGTCGATGACCCCACGGTCTTCGAGGTTAGCCCGAACCAGCAGAACGTGCCCGTCGAGTTCACTCCCGGTGGGACGATTACCCTGACGTTCCCGACCGCTGACGAGATCAACTTCAGCATCACCGGCCCCTATGCCGCCCGTGCCGCCATCATCGTTGGCGAGGACAGTAATGGGGACCAATTCACCAACCAATTCGTCTACGACAGTGCCGCCGGCTTCCCCCACGGCATTGCGTCAGACGAGGCTCTGCACGCCCCGCTCGACCAGACCACCGGCCAGAACGACCTCCTGGACGACTGGCTGTTCTGCATCATCCCCAGCGCGTACAACGGCACCAGCCAGGGCAGGTAGATAAGGGTTCACGTCCGCAGGAGTGGTGCGTGGGGTGAGTTCGGTGGGCAGGGCGGTCTCGTCGGCTTCTGACTCGATCAAACAGAGGCGGGCCTTGACAACCAGGCCAAGCTCCATAGTGCGACCGCCCTCCGTCCACTCGTCGCTCTACTCGGCCAGCACAGCGCCGACCAGGCGGACCGGCCAGATCTCGCGCGGGAACGCGCTGAAGGCCAACAGGTCGTGCTGGGTCGCATCGAGGTACTCAGGCGCCTTAGGAAATCCGGCATCCAGCATGTCGAGGACACGCTGCGTGTGGGCCTGAACAGCGTCACCGTCGGGTTGTTCAAAGACGATCCGCAGCAAGTCGGCCGCCCAGGGCTGCGCCGGTGTCGGTGCCTGACTCAGCATGTTGCGGGGCGTAGCGCGTGCGCCCATCGTTGACAGGATGCCCTAGGCAGGAGTTGGACGCCGGACACGCCACCGGCGAACGGCGAGCGTGTCGTCGGCGTTCACGGCGACCGCGATCAGCGTGTGGACGCTGATGATACGGCCGTCTTCCCAGACCTTCTGGGGCAGTGCGTCGCCCCAGACGCACGAGTAAGGGCCGTAATCCAGGGACGGTTGCGGAACTCGGGCGACCTGCTCGTCCAGGTGTTTGGCCATCGCACTGACCTGGCAGTTCGAGAGCTGGGTGACAACCCAGGAACTCGGCGAGTTGTTCCTGACGTCGTACGTCGACCCGGATGCTGCCGTCCAGAGCTACAGGGAGATGCGCAGTCGGCGGCCTTTCCGGTACCGGTCACCGCCATCGGCCCGCTGGTGGCGATTGCCTCGTTCGTGTGCTCCAACGGCAACGTGCCACGGGCGGCAGTGCTGTGGATGGGCGGCATCAGCTTTGGCAGCCTGGTGGCGTTTAGTAAGCGCCCCTGGAGGGCCGGTAAGACCTGGAGCGGCAATCCCGCGCCGGGCACGGCCCGTTGAACGGGGAACCCACCCGAAGGCCCAGCCGGTCACCCCCGGCAGCCAGGCGGGAATCCACTCCCTTCAGGGAGGGGAGGATGTCAAAGTGCTGCGGTCGACTACCACGAAGGCGCGGAGCTTGCGCCGCGTGGAGCCGTCGGCGGCGGTGTAGTGCATGACAGCGTCCGCGATCAGACGGTCGCCGTCGCCGACGGCGTGGGAGACCTCAGGAGTGCAGTCCCACGGGTCATGCTCGTGCCCGAACCATCGGGTGTCCGGCGAACGTCAGAGCTTTTCCGCCACTGTGCACAGGTGGGCCAGTCGTCGCCCATGTCGAAGTGCGAGCGCGTGGGCGCGAAGACGCGGCCGGGGCGAGCCCACAGGTCCCCGCCATGCCCCGGAGACCAGATCCACCCGGATGGATTGCCAGGTCCGTGCCATGACCACAACCCTTCAAACGCCGACCTTCAAGCCCGCGAACCGTGGCCCATTGATCAACTCGGTCCCAGCATCGCAGGCGTGCAGAAGAGCGTTTGCCCATGGCAAGCCGATACAACGATCCCCGCAGCCGGAAGCTACGACTTGTTTCCCGGCAAGCCTTTACTCGTGGCGGGCCGGGCTGTGCGGAACTTGTCGTGTCCTGTCCGTCATGCGGACATCCATTTGGGTTGCGCGCGTCATCCTGTCGGCTGGGGTTCCTCAGGGCGTTGGAGCCCCGTGGCACTTTTCTCACATGGAGATCCCCGACTTCGGCATCCCGCGCCCACTCGCGGAGCGGATGAGCATGGCCGAGCAGTACGAGTATCTGCACACCCGGATGGTTCCCCGACGTACCGTGGTGACGGCGAGCGCTGTGGCGGGCGGCCTGCTGGCCGGCCGCCTGAGCGGCACCCGTGCGGCGGCGCACCCCGGTACCAGCCGCTCGACCTCGCTCTCGGCGAAGGCGGGCGCGCGCAGCGCTTCGGCGAG
>NZ_JBFBBK010000165.1:0-2848 GCF_040682635.1 Streptomyces sp. NPDC051133 | reverse complement strand
GTCACCCTTCCCTTAGCGCGCGGTGGACGTGTAGGGCAGCAGCGCCATCTCACGGCCCGGCGCACAAGCGGCGGCACGGTCGCTGTCGGCATCACCAGCCATGAGCGGTCGCGGGCAACCGCTGATCAGCTCCATAATGGAATCACTCGCATGGAACGGCGCGCCGGGTGCTCAGCCGCCGCCGAGCCCGGCTACCTTCCCAGGACCCCAGTCCGGCGCGACGCCGACCTTCCCCCCTCGGTGCACCGGGCCGGGGCCCGGCCCGACAGCCTCCCGCGCACGGCACGCCACCTTGTCCGAAGCCCGCCAGCCGGGTGTCGCCGCGCAGGCTTTGCGGGACGAGCGGGCCCTAGAGGCAGCCGGGATGTTCCCCCTCACTCTGGGCAGGCACCAAACAGCCCCCAGTTACCCGTCCACCGCCAAGGCCCCGATGAGCTCCCAGCCGAGCAACCCCTTACACCCCCGCAACGGTCGCCCGCACCCCGCAATGGCGGGCCGCGAGGAGCACGTGGCACGGATGGAAGCGGAAGTCGCCCAGCTCCGCCGAGCCGTCGCCTCCCACGCATGCGTCGACCAGGCCATCGGCGTCCTCATCTGCCTGCACCAGCTTGACCCCGACACCGGCTTCACCGTGCTCCGCGTCACCTCCCAGCTCGCCAACACCAAACTCCACACCGTCGCCGAAGCCGTCACCCACTGGGCCCGCACCCACCAGCCACTCTCAGTGCCGATCAAGGAAGCACTCGACGAAGCCCTACGCCTCCACACAAGAACCCAGGGCCCCCGGAGAGCTGACCACGCCCGGCGGCGCTGGCTCACAAGCCGGGCGCCGGCCTCACACGCGCGCGGCGGCACGGTCATCGCCGCCGTGCCGCCGCGGATCCGCAACCTGCCACCACCCGCCGAGTACCCCACCCCCAGCCGAACCCACCCGCGTGAGCACCAGCCCACAGGCATCGTTGAGCACAGCATTCGCGCCATGCACATCCCACCCCCCGGAGATGCGCGAACCCTCGCGAGGGCCCGGAAAAAACCGCGCCCGGCCCCGGGCCCTCACCTGCATACACTTGCCACGCAGATCGCCGACGACGACCCGCGTCGTCGCCGAAACCGCACCACGGCGGACCCCCGCCCCGTCACGTTAAGCACCGCATCCAGCCACTACCCGCAGGTAGCGGCATCCAACGTCGACAGCCCAGGCAGGATCGGCCTCATGATCGGCGACGACGAACCCGGCCCGGTACGGTGGGAGATCCAGATGCACGAACCCTGCAGCCGCGTCTGGATCTGCAAAGCGCACGGCCGCACCCCCACCGCGGTCGATCCCACCGCCTTCGGCCAGACCGTCCTCGCCGCCTACCTCACCAACCGCCCCGCCCACTACGGTGAAACGATTCGCGTCCTCGTCCGCACCAACACCGGCAACCCCCTCATCCTGGACGCCGACCAACCGCCCTACGACGGCTGGAACATCGACCCCGCGCTCCACGAAGCCCTCCCCGGCTACCTCCGCAGCGCTCTCACCGCTCTCCGTCGCTCCAGTTGACGACGGCCAACGGCGGCGCGTACAGAGACATCGGCGGTTCGGGGATCTACTCCTCGACATGCCCGCCGGCCGTCAGAAACACCATGCGGCGGGCGCCGGAGGCGACGTGGTCGGCGGAGAGCGTGTCTGAAAGATCGTGTAAGTCCGTGATGTGGCAGCCTGGCCCGGGGCCCGGCCTCGGATCGAGCGGCTGCTCGGCAAGGCCGACGCTTCCGGAACAGCCCTGCTGGGTGAGGGCGGGCTGCTGACGGAAATCACAAGGGCTGTTCTGGAACGGCTCTGGAAGCCGAGATGAGCGAGCACCTCGGCTACGAGCGAGGCGATCGGGCTGGTCACGGGCCGGGAAACTCCCGCAACGGGACACCTCGCCCAAGACAGTCCTCACCGATGCCGGCGCGGTCACTGTGGCGGTGCCGCGGGACCACAACGGCGACTTCGAACCGTGTCTGGTCCCGAAGAACGCCCGACGGCTCGCCGGGTTCAACGACCGGATCCTCTCCCTCTACGCCCGCGGCATGAGCGTGCGCGACCTCCGCTCCCATCTGGCCCAGATCTACGGGGTCGAGGTCAGCCCAGACCTGATCAGCAAGGTCACCGACGCCGTGGTCGACGAACTGGTGACCTGGCAGAACCAGCCCCTCGATGCGGTCTGGCCGATCATCTGCATCGACGCACTACGGGTGAAAATCCGCTCGGATTCGGTGACCTCGAAACCGGTCTATCTGGCCGTCGGTGTGGACATGGACGGCCGCAAAGACGTCCTGGGACTGTGGACCGGAGCCGAAGGCGAAGGCGCTACCACCTGGATGGCAGTCCTGTCAGAGCTACGCAACCGCGGCATCGAGGATGTCTGCATCGTCGCCTGCGACGGTTTGAAAGGCCTGCCCGACGCCGTCACCGCGACCTGGCCCAAGGCCACCGTCCAAACGTGTGTGATCCACCTGACCAGGGCCTCGCTCACACTGTCGTCGGTGCGGGACCACCCCAAGCTGGTCCCGGCCCTGAAGGCCATCCACACGGCCCCGACCGAACAGGCCGCCGAACAGGCCCTCGACGCCTTCGAGGTCCCTGACCTGAGAGAACGCTACCCCGCGATCGTGCGGACCTGGCGGTCGGCCTGGACGGAGTTCACGCCCTACCTGGCGTTCCCGCCAGCCATAAGGACGGTGGTCTACTCCACGAACATGGTCGAATCGATCAACTCCAGGGACTCTGCTGCTCTATTGGGTTATGTCGTGAGTCGGTAGCCCAGGCGGGTCAGGCGGCTGGTGCGCGACAGGGCGGGTGGGGCGTCTTCGGTGC
>NZ_JBFBBK010000164.1:0-2880 GCF_040682635.1 Streptomyces sp. NPDC051133 | reverse complement strand
CAATCGCTGGTCGGCGGACGTCAAACACGCGATGGTGTCGGCCGCCTGGAGGCGCCTGACCGAGAACTGGGGACCGCAACGACGAGCGCGAAGTAGTCGGTGGTCACGCCGCTCATGTTTGTCACCGCCGAGGTGGTCGCTGATCGCGACCTCGAGGATGACCTCCCGCAGCCGCTCGGTCAGCTGCTACAAGCCCGCGCTCGCCGGCCAGCCGAAGGCCCCCGGCCTGCGGCCGGCCCACCGATCATTTGAGGCCGGTGGCGACATGACCCGAACGGCGGGGCATGTCGCGTCGTGGGCCGGGTCTGCCCCGGCCACCACGAGTCTGGGGCAGACACACATCCGGCCGGCGGCGGCACGGCAACCGATGTCGCGGGGCCGCGCTGGGGCGCTGCCGCCATGGCTGCCTCCCGCACCAGGGAGACCACTTACCTCTGCGGCGACTACTACGCCAAACACGACCCCGAACGCGCCATGCGCCGCATCACCCGGCAGGCCAGCCCTTGGCTACACGGTCCGCTTCGACCCCATCGAGGCAGCATGGACACCCCACAGCCACAGCACCGATGACCAGGGCTCATGCTTCATTGCCGGACCAGTCAGCGGTCGGTGTAACGCTGGCGTCGCGCCTGGCGGGAGGGCGGAATGACCACGGTCGCAGTCCGGGGCGGTTCACACCACCCCAGACCAGGAGCGCCAGCGGATACGTTTCACCTCTGCTGGAGGAGGTGAAATCTGCACGTTTCCTGGGCTACTTGCCGAACCAGCAGTACGCGAACACCGTAGCCTCTCCCGTGGCCACGCGCCCGGGTACCTTCACCCACGACTGGTCGAAGGAGACTTCATTGCAGCCGCCGCCCGGGTACTCCCCGTCATCAATCGCCTGTTCCATAAGACCGCGCGCCTTGTTCAGAGCTGTGTCGGGATCTCCGGCATACGCTGTGAAGGTGCGATTGTACTCCCCATCTTCGGGCAGGCCAGTGGCGAATGACGGAGTCGCAGCAGCTCCGACCAGTAACAGGCTTATTACCGCGAGAGCGGCCGCAGATCGGCGGCGTAGACGACGGGTCACTTTATCCTCCATTATTTTCGCGCTTCCGTCAGCTCGGACTCAGGCTGGCCTGGACCGAGGGCTGTATCGAAATCTAGTGATCACCCACTTGACTGGGATAAGATTTCGGACACGTCAGAACGTAAGGAATTTCCACTTGAATTTACGGCCTGTACGATGTCACTCTCTATGACGTATCGCGCGGAGCACGCGCAGTCCAAAACGACACCGAGTGGTTGTACGTTCACCTACCATGTTCGTCTCAAAATGCGTACTCCTGGCAGCGCTCCCCGCGCCCATCTGCGCCACTGGCGCAAAAGAGCCTTTTTCTTCGCTGGGTGATGCATCGTAGATCGGTTGCATGTCTTGGCGGACGTGTCAGGACCCTGGCCTGGCGATCGGCGAGCACCGTGTGATGTAGCGGCCAAGAGCGCGGAGGTCGTCACGGCAGCACGGGCGTATTGTCCGTATATGGGTGACGTGCGGTGTGGCTGGTGTGAGGCCCCGCTCCCAGGGCTGGCGGCGGACGGTCGCCGGTACTGCCGGGCGGCGCACCGGCAGGCGGCCTGGCGTGCACGCCGCCGCTGGAGTCAGGCGGCCCCTGCACGGGAGGGGCTGGCAGCGGCCGGTGAGGACCTGGTCCTTCATGTGCAGTCCGCCACCCTTCAGGTTCACGAGCTACCGTCGCCCGGCGCGTGCGCGGGGTGGCACTCTGCCGCGGTCGCGCGTGTGCAGGATTTGGCCGGGCAGCTGGTCAGGGCGGCAGTGAAGGCGGACCGGCAGGCAGGGGCCAGCTGGGCAGAGATCGGCGCGGGTCTGGGCATCAGTGCTGAGGCCGCCCGCAGCCGCTTCGGCCGCAGTCGTGGCGCCCATGCATCCGTCGCCGGGACTGGATGAACGCCATGCGGCAGGCCGCTGGCCACAGGCCCGATTCTGAGGAGCGGCTGGATTCGGTCCTGGCCGATGTGGTGCGGCAGACCGGCGCGTCGATTGCGATGCTGTACCTGCTGCAGCCCGGAGAGCAGGTGCTGCGGTTGGCACTACTGTCCGGCGTCTCCCGGCAGATCGCCGCCCCGTGGACCTGTATCCCCCTGGATGCTCCGATCCCCATCGCGGATGCGCTGCGGCAGCGGCGGCTGGTGTGGCTGGGCGGCCAGGAAGAGATGGCCCGCCGCTACCCCCGGCTCGGGATCGTGCTGCCGTACGACTTCATGCTCGCCGCGGCCCCTTTCGCCAGCGGCGGCTCGGTGTGGGGTGGAATCGTGCTGCTGTGGCCGATCTGGCACCCGCCGCAGCTCGACGAGGATGAACGCCAGGCCGTCACCGTCTGCTGCCGACGCGCGGCGGACGTTTTGGAGAAAGCCGCCCAGCGCGGTCGTCCGCTGCGCGCTCCTGAGGAACCTCGGCTACTTGCCGCGCAGCTCAGAGAGTCCGACGCCGCCCAGGCCATGGCTGCGCTCGGCTTCACCGAACGCCTTCCCGTGGGCTGCTGTGCCCTCGACATCGAGGGCCGGCTCACCTTCATCAACTCCGCCGCCGCCGACCTCGTGGACGCCGGCGCCGCTTGTCTGGTGGGCAAGCGGCCGTGGGAAGTACTGCTGTGGCTGAACGGGCCGCTCTTCGAAGACCGCTACCGGGCGGCTCTGATCAGCCGCCAGAGCACCTCCTTCATCGCCGTGCGCGACCCGGACACGCCGCTGTTCTTCCAGCTCTACCCCGGCGACAGCGGCATCAGCATCCACATCACTCCCGCCGCGCAGCCGGCCACCACCGGCCCCGGAGGACAAGGGCCCCGGTCTCCGAGCGAACCGGTGAGCGCGACGGCCTTT
>NZ_JBFBBK010000163.1:0-3004 GCF_040682635.1 Streptomyces sp. NPDC051133 | reverse complement strand
GGCACGCGGCCTGCGTGATGTGAGTGCCGAACACCACTCACATCACCCAGACCGTCCTGTTGTTCTCGGTGAAGCAAATCCGCCCATGCTGGCTGCGGGCAGGCAGACGCGCGCCTACGTCCAAGCCCTGCCAGGGCCAGGACGACGACCTCGTCGAACCCTCAGACGCCTTGATAGATCTGTTCCAGCCGATCTGCCACCGCACGGATGGAGAATGATTCCTCCACGGCACGTGTGCCCGCTTCCGCAATCGCACCACGCTTTTCTGCGTCGGTCAGCAACTCGCACACAGCGTCGGCCATGGCTTGCGGGCTTCCGTCAGTGACGACCGCGGCGCCGCGGCGCGCCAGCTCGTCGGCGATTCTGCAGCCGTCGGTGCACACAACGGGAGTGCCGACGGACAGGGCTTCGAGCACGGCCATTCCGAATGACTCGCTCTCGCTCGGCAGGACATAGATGCTCGCTCTCGCCTGGGCACGGAGTGCTTCAGCATGTGTCAGCCCACCGCCATAGCCGACGATCTCCTCCAGCCCCTTGCCGGCGATGAGGCTGAGCACCGATGGCAGCGATCCCCCGTCCGGGCCGTACAGAGTGAATCGTGCGTCCGGCACCTTCTGATGGACCAGTTCGGCCATCTCGACGAAGGCCTCCGGGCGCTTGTGCGGATGCAGTCTGGCGAGGAAGATCACTTCCAGGTCCTCGCGTCGATGCGTCCCACGTGTCTCTGTACAGTTGGACCGTACGCCGTTCGGCAGCGTCAGCAGCGGGGGTCCCTTCGGGCCGACGACCTCGGCCACCGCCTGCCCCTCCTGTTCCGTGAGCACCAGGCAGCCGTGCGCCCGGCGCAGCAATGGCACGTACATGCTGTCGAAGATCCGGACGGCGATCCTCCGGCGCGCTTCCACCATGCCGTGCGTCTGGGTGAAGAATTTCTTGCGTCGCAGCGCCGCTACAGTGAGGGCCGCCAGCGAGACGAGGTCACGTCCGGCGTGGATGTGCACCACATCGGCCCTCTTCATGGAGCGCCACATGTCCCTGATGATGAGCGGGTGCATGAGTCCGATGAGGCTTTGAGGGAGCAGCGAGTGCGCCGGCCGTGTGCGCAGCGGCACCGAACCGATGTACGGCGGGGCCGGGTTCCTGCCCCGCCACAGGGACAGCAGCGCGACCTGATGGCCGCGCGCGGCACACTCTTCCACCTGCCCCGTCGCCACGCTCGTTGGGCCGCCGTATGCCCCGTCGTCGCTGACGAGTGTTACCACGTGAAGGATCTTCATGCTGCGGCCCCTGTGGTGATGACCGTGCCTGGAGCGATGTCGCGGTGGGCTACAGCGGAGGCCCCGACCACCGCGCCGCGGCCCACGGTGACGCCCCGCAGCACCATGGCCCGCGCCGCGATCCACGCGCCGGGCTCCAGGCGGATGGGGCCGTTGTCGAATTCGAAGGTGGCACTGTGACGCTGGTGGCTACCGGTGCACAGCAATGCCCCCTGGGAGATGCACACGTTGCTGCCGATGGTGATGGGCTCGAGGTTCAGCAGCCAGGCGCCCTCGCCGATCCACACGTCGTTGCCGATGTCCAACCGCCAGGGCCAGTGGACACGCACTCGCTGACGAATCAGTACCCGTTGCCCGATCCGCGCGCCGAAGGCTCTCAGCATGGCCGGCCGCCACCGGGCCGGGAACCACCATTTGACGAAGACCAGATTCAAAACGGCGAACCAGGCTGCCTGAACCAGCCACGGGCGCCCTTTGTCGTATCCGGCTCCTGTGAATCCCCGCAGAGTGCGAGCCGCAGCGAGCGGCGCTGCAGTGTCTGCCATGGACCGTCCTTCCCGACGTCCTTCCGATAGGGCAGTCTCCATAAAAGCCAGACAAGAAACAGAATATAGTGCGCGTGTTGGTGCGAACTCGACCATATGGGATGAACAGGCCAGGTTCGATGCTGAGCCAGAGCCTCTCCAACGCGCCCGCATCGAGCGATCTCTTGGTGTCACGGCGGCACAGGGACGGCTGGCGTGACATGCGGGTCCCGGCGCAGCTGGAACACGTCACCGCCCTTCTCGCTCACCGGTGCCAGGTCGCGCTTCGTCCGGTCCGCACGAGTTCCTCCGACTTCCTTCGACGGACCGGGGCGACGGCAAGAAAGATAGGGCGGGTCCACAAAGGCTCCGGCGGGATCCATGACTCCCCGCGTGCACGCCGTCCTCAGGCGAGAAGGCACCCGTGTGGGGGCAAACGGGTCGAACGGCTCCTGCGCCAGGCCGGCCTCTTTGGCATCAGCCCCCGCAAGGAGAAGGGCTTCACCCGCCGCGACCCGGACGCCGACACCGCCTTGACCTGGTCAGCGACTTCACTGCGCCAGCACCGAAGCGGTTGACGCCGACCTGGTCCTCACCACCTCGCCTTCCGCGAGGTCGAACCGGGACAACTGGTCCACCACGCCGACCATGACTGTCAATACATATCGATCAAGCTGACAACGCACCTGGTCAGGGCAGGTATTGAGGCCTGTAGCCTCCGCCGCATCCAGAATCGACTGGGCGACCTCAGCCCAATTGAGGTCGAGGAGAAAGAGTACGTACGCCGGCCAAGCAGCGGCCGGGCGAAGGGAACGTCAACTTGACCCGGTGCTGAAGGACCGGGTTTGGAGGTGGCGCCCTACTGGCTGCTGGGTTGGCTCCTCCGTCCAGACACCCTTATGCGGTGGGGGGACTTGTGACTCACGTCCCGCGTTCCACACGGTCTCGCCACGGGTGGCGATGTTGTGGGAAGCGTTCCGGTCGGTGTGGGCAACGACCCCGCCCCTGCGGCAGATGAAAAGGCCCTGGCCGACACGGTTGCGCTTGTCGATGTGCCGCACGCGGCGCACGTCTGTGACGTGTACGCGGGGTCAGCGAAGACCAGGCACGCTCGCCACCATGATCGGAGTCGCGTGACGCGGAATCCCTGGCTGGCCACCGGGACGTCAGGCAGCGTTTCCGGGCCTCGCAGCCGCGTCAGGC
>NZ_JBFBBK010000162.1:0-3042 GCF_040682635.1 Streptomyces sp. NPDC051133 | reverse complement strand
CTCACGCAGTTTCGGGTCGCTGTTGGGCAGCGGCTTATCTAACACCTTCTTCCCCGCCCGGTTCACGGCAGTGGCATGGGGTTCGCCCTTGCCGACGTCCAGGCCAAGATGGACGTCGATGCCAGTGTCGTCCGACATGCCCTTCGCTCCCGTGCTCGCCCGTTTCCCGGCCCCACCTGCGGCATCAGCGTGCCGGCATCCACGTTACGCAGAGACTGCCCGAGGGCGCTCGTGCCTCTAATCAGCGGTCTGCCAATGCCTCCGACACCGGCGACACCACCTTTTCGATCATCTCGACTGGGGGCTCAAGTCATACCGGGGCCGAAGGCCGGGAGCCTCCCCGCATCGCACGCAAGGGCATCGAGTCCAGCGAACGGTTGGGCCGTCGCAGACGGGTGATCGAACGGATCATCTCCTGCTGTCCGGCTACCGCAGACTCAGCCCCCGATACGCACGCCACCCCGGTACTACCTGGCTTTGCTAGGACTTGCCGCAGCCCTCTGCTGCTATAAGCGGTTCCTCAAACTCACCATGTAGGACACGGTCTTTAGTCGATCGTCTTCGACCGATGGACTGCGTGGTCGTGCTTCCGTAGGACGTGCAGCTGGCACCGATGCGCGAGTGGCGTCA
Source organism: Streptomyces sp. NPDC051133 (assembly GCF_040682635.1). Lineage (NCBI taxonomy): Bacteria > Bacillati > Actinomycetota > Actinomycetes > Kitasatosporales > Streptomycetaceae > Streptomyces > Streptomyces sp. NPDC051133. The sequence continues at coordinate 2,412 of NZ_JBFBBK010000162.1, read as the reverse complement.
TCGGTGCCAGCACAGCAGGTCTGCAGGGAGCCGGGCCGGCCGCCGGATTCGTGATGCCGGGCTTCGTCATTCCAACAACAGAGGCCTAAGCAGCGCTGAATGTGCAGCTGAGTTCCCTTAGTTGGAGGCATGCCGGGGGAGGGTGAGGCACATTCCGGTGAGAGTGTTGACGAGCTGCCGGTACTGCGAGAGATAGTCCCACTTATCGGTGCCCGTCCCGTCGCCGGCACGCATCAAGACCCGGGCGGCGCCACACCCGAAGGAGCGGTCCACTTCTGATTGGGGTCGTTATTGCACGGGTAGATAATTGCGATGCTGTTGGGGAGTTTACTGTTGGGGATGTCCAGGCACTCGCCGGATGCGGTGTTCACGATGGTTCCGCTGGCGGCGGAGTAAGTCCAGCTTTGGGCAGCGCTGTTATTGCATACCCGAAGCTCGACGATCGCTCTGTCGGTGGCACCTCCCTGTGGTTGAAGGCATCTGCCGAAGGCTTGAATGGTGGTAGTTTGGCGCACCTCATCAATGATCATGGACCACTGTTGGCCCTTGAGGCCGTTGCATTCGATCACCTGTGGCAGCGTCCCGTCGCTGGCAATGCCATTGGGCACATCGAGACACCACTTGCCGTTGTCAATCGCTGAAGAGATCTGCCCGAAGGCAGAGCCGTTATCATTGACAGCCTGATTGAATGGCGGGGGTGTTACATAGGGCGAGTTGGGGGGGACCAGGGGCTCGACTTGCTGGTGCGTGTCGGGGCATTGATGGACCAGCTCGCTATGTTCCATCGGGACCGTCACCTCTGCCCGGTGGTTGTTGCTCTCTTCACTCGTGTCGGGCAGGTCGCCCTTGATGTCGGTGACGATCCAATACAGACCTGCCGTCATGCCGGATGACGCCTGGGATGGGTTGACGCTCGAGACATACACCTCGGCAACTCCATGAGCGGTGCCGTGATCGCGGTTGTCCTCAAACCAGCCCTTATATCCAGGTTGGATGTTCAGGTTATCCTGCTCCGAAACCGTGCTGCTTTTACCCCATGAGTAACTGGTGTGGTATGTGGCGCTGGCGCCTAGGGTTGCCGAGCCTCCTACACCCCCCGGCGCGTAAGCAAAGGTAACGGATGCGTTGACGGTGAGGTCAAAACCTGTGGTGTTGGTCGCCGTGGTGGTCGTCGACCAGCCTTGATTGAACGATTGGCTGGTGATCGAGCAGTTGTTACGGATAGGATCGGAGATTCTGATCCGGTAGTCCGGTTCGACGCTCCGCGATTCCTCCGCGAAGCGTCGAAGCTGACACTGCCCGTCCCCCGTGCCGATACCCACCTTTTCGCAGTAATCAGTGGCTATGCGGCCGGACGCGCTGCCACCGCCATCCATTTGACTGTTTGAGTGTTGGTCAAGGACCCAGTCGTCGGATGGCCCTCCGGTGCTGACATCGACATCAGCAGCGGCATGCGACGCCGACATGAACATGGCTGCTGCCGCAGCTGCCACGAAACATGCCGTATATCCAGCCGTTCCCTTCAAAGATTGGCGTCTCATTACTCCTCCTCCCGTTACGCGGGTGCGTTTTCGCTGGCGGCAGCATCGTCGGGCTGGGCCGCCTGGTCTAGCGTGCTGCTGCGTAAAACCTGAGCCGTCTCTTTGACGCCAACGTCGGAGGCGGACGTGGCTTGGCCTGTCTCACTCGCAGATCTTCACCCAGCCGACCGCGCTGACCAGGGCGCCAGCTCAACCGTGCGCACCGCTACCTGGAGGCGGCTCCGCGCCCACGTCCGCAGCGAATGTGTGGTGATGCCGAGTTCCGCGGCAGTAACGTCCGTTTCCTGACCAAGGCACGGTTGAGCGCGACGGCCTGTCCTTCGTCAACTTGACCCTCCGCTACAAGGATCGGGCTTGGAGATAGTGCTCCAACTGGGTGGTGGGCGGGTTCCTCCGTCCAGACCACGCCCAAGTACCGGCGGGAGCCGTCTACCGAACGAGGTCCTTCTGCGCTGCGAGGAGATCAGGCGGGCCGTCTACACTGACTTGGAAACGGAGCTGGTCGAGTTCAACGGCGAACGCGATCACTTCCACCTCCTGGCGCGCCACCCGCCGAAGATCGCCATCTCCAGACTCGTCGGCAGTCTCAAAGGCGCCTCGGCTCGGCGCCTGCGGCAGGAGTTCCCTGGAGACATCTGCAAGTACTCATGGGATGACCACACTGGTCGCCGTCCTACTTCGCCGAGTCCTGCCGGGACGCACCGCTGGCAGCAATCAAGGAGTACATCAAAGAACAGAACCGTCCCGACTGGCGTAAACCGGTCAGACAGTCCACGCCGCTGCTCTGACATCGCGTGACACGGTGTGCGACCGGGCAATGGCCAGCCTGGCGAGATCACCTCAGCAGGCGACTCCGCGACCCTCGACAAGA
>NZ_JBFBBK010000161.1:0-3090 GCF_040682635.1 Streptomyces sp. NPDC051133 | reverse complement strand
TGCGCACACAACCCCCGCCACCCCCCCCCCCCCCACCCCACTTACATACCCGGGTCGTCCAGCCACGTGCCCCCCCCCGCCGGCCACGATCCCCCGCGACCGGCCCAGCGCCAAGCACGCGGTTGACAGCGGGGCATGAGGCACGCGTCCCTGCCACCCCCTAACGGGGTGCCTGGACGCAGGAGCCCGCCCGTCAGCCAGCTGGGCGCTACCTCCAAGTCCGGTCCTTTTGAGACGGGTCAAGTTGACGGCGGGTGCATTCAGCGGGCCGGACGGCGGCGAGTCAGTCGGAGCCTCTGGCCCCGCGCTTCCGGTGATCCGCCGCTGGTCGTGCACGTTGTCGCGGGTGGCAGCCCCTTTGCGCTCCAGACGCTGGGGATGCTACGACGGCCCGCTCCGTCGCACCAGTCATCCACAGTGACGGAAGTTGAGGGGACACGGCCGCTTACTGAGCTTTTCGGGTGTGCTGTCGGGGCCGCGGTTGTTGATCCCCGCGCTTTGCAAGTGGGGTGAGGTATCCGGAGGTGGGCGCCTGACCGCTGAGCGTCGAACGTTTCGCGAGGGGATCCGGCTCCAGGGCGGCGAGAGGTTCACGGCGGGTGAGAAGACCGGGTGAACGCGAAGGGTCTGCGGATAAGTGAGCGGTCGGTGGAACGGTGGCGCCCTGCCCGGCGCGAGGACCGGAAGCCTTGTGTTCCGCGGGTCCGGTCGCACTCCCCGACCATCACCGACGTCCAGATCGCTGTACCACCGGCCCCACCCTAAAAACGTCGGTAACCGGTGGGCGAACACAGTGTCCTGGCCGCTATGAGACAGCCTGAAGGATCTCTGGTCCGCCATCGTGGTGGATGCGATGAGATGGCACGCCTTTGGCCATGAGCGCGTCAATGCTGCTGCGGATCATCGCCGGCGGCCCCGACAGATAGGCGTCATGCAGCGCCCACTGTCGGTGCGTGGTAAGCAACTGCGGGAGTTGGTGGGCGAGTTCGACGGCGGCTGTTTCGCACATCAGCGGCTGGACGGTGAGCCACGGGTACTGGTTTTGCAGGCTGAGCATGGTATTGACCTCGTACAGACCGCTGTGGTGGCGCGCGCTGTAGATGACATCGACAGTGCGCTTCGCGCCATTCTCAGCGATCTCTTCCACCAGCGCCTTGATCGGCGCTATACCGGTGCTGCCGCCGAGACACAACAGCCCGTTCGGACTCCCGCGGTCGATGGTCATGGAGCCCATGGGCGGACCGAGCCTGATGACATCTCCGCACCGGGCCTTGCTGACGAGCGCGGTGCTGACCCAGCCCGCCGGCACAGCTTTCACATGGAAGGTGAGGGTGCCGTCCGGCCGGGGCGCGGAGGCGAAGGAATAGTGCCGCCATACCCGAGGCCACCAGGGGGTCTCGACGCTGGCGTACTGGCCGGCGCTGAAGGGATAGGGCTGATTCGGGCGAACGGTGAGGACGGCGATGTCCGATGATCGCTGTTCTCGGGCGATGATCTCCGCGTGCCACCAGGGAGGTGAGGCCAGCTCATCGGCGGCTGCGGAGGCTATCATGATCTGCGATATGGCGGCGTAGCTGCGCCGCCACGCGGCCTCGCTCTCAGGACCCCAGGTCTCGGCGGCGTAGTAGGCAATGGCACCGATGAGGCAATCACCGAGGACGGGATAGTGCTCGGGACGTGTTCCGTATTTGCGGTGCCCCCGACCGAGATACGACAAGTACTCGATCAGGCGGGCGGTGTCGTCTATGTAGGTGGCTGCGTTGAGCAGCGCCTTGAACAGTCGATCGCGCTGCAGGGACATCGAGAGGGGGAAGAGGTCGCGCAGCTCGGGGTGGTGGGTGAACAACAGCGCATAGAAATACGAAGTGGCCTTGTCGGCGACTGGTTCGAGAGCGGCCAGCGTACGTCGGATGATGATGGCGTCAGCTGAGGGCTGTGCCGGTATCGGCGTGGGCCGGGTACCGAGGCGCTCATCTCCGCCCAGTGGATGGGGCGAATCCGCCGCTGAGGGCGCTCCCGTCTGTCCTGCGGCGGGTGGTTCTCGGTGTTGATAAGCGTTGCCGGCTCCATCAGTAGGGGCTGCCAATCCTGCAGGAGGCAGTGCAGGAGGCGTAGCGGCAGCGGGAAAGTCGTTGACATGGCCGCTCTTGCCGTCCTTTAAGGGGCCGGGTGTCTGGATGCCCGTCTGCCCCCCTGGCACGTCATGGACCCTGATGGGCGATGCGAGCTTCGAGGACTGGTGCAGGACTGGGCTCCCATTCCCTGTCCAGGGCTGAGGTTGCGGCGACTGACCCGGCGGGCAGCCGTTCCGGCTCTCGGCGGGCGGCGGATCCTGCCGGAGGCTGGCCAGGGTGCGTATCACCGCGGGTCTGCTGGGGACACGATGCTCGTCACTCCGCGTTCGCCCGCCGGTGGAGACCGGCTTCACAGGCGAGAACCAGTCACGCTCGCTGACCGTCATCTGCCCTTGCGGCGAAGACTTGGGTAGCCGCTCGTCCCAACCCTCATTCGAGGTGTCCGTATCGCCGCTGACAGGTGATGAGTTATGCGCATCCAATACATTCCTGCCTTCAACTATCGCCCCTCGGCAAGCGACGAAGCGGAAGCCAACATCACATGCACCGGCTGCGGTTCAGCGGACACGCCGCCTTTCGCAGGACACGTGCTGTCGCCCACCGGTACGTCACCAGGGCACCACCGGTAGTATTAACCTCAAACGGAGGACAGTTTGGCATATGTCTCCATGCCGCGTGACGTAAAGTCAAAAGCCTGCCCCTGCCTGCCGCTCGGGCATGAAGGTCGGCACGCGCATCGCCGGACTGTGGGTGGACGGCGGAGAAGGTAGGAAGCTGGTTACGTCGGCCGTCTTGGCGAACGGCTTCGTCTAAGACTTGCCGATCCACCCGGACTATATGATCAAATACGCCGATGCGTACCCCCCACATCGAGACGCATCAACTCTCTCAGTCCGACGAGTCACCCACCGAACACATTCCATCGGCCCGCAACCCCTGCGAAGAACTGGCCTCGCTGGAAGACCAGCCACTCGACGGTCTCTTCCCCGCGGACAGCACACCCACCCCGCGCAAC
>NZ_JBFBBK010000160.1:0-3142 GCF_040682635.1 Streptomyces sp. NPDC051133 | reverse complement strand
GCCGAGGTGCCCGCCAGTCCGTGCAGGGGCAGCGGCTGCAGGGACTTCGCCAGGTCCATGCGGTAGACGACGACGGCCGTCGACACGGAGTCGGCAAAGGCGTGGCTGCTGTCGTCACAGTCGTTGAAATGTACGGTTCCGCGGTTCCATACACAGTCGATGATGATCACGTCTGGGTCGCGCACCTCGAAGCGGAGGTCTTCCGCGTGGAACCGTTGCACAGAGTCGTGATGGCGATCGACAGGGAAGCGAAAGAATGTGCTAGTAGTGCCGTACTCCGGGGAGTTCTCCGGGCGCTTGCCGGTGATGATGTACGAGCCGTTACGGCATGTGATCGATCCACCGTAGGGGAACTCCAGGAAGTTGCCCCATTCGTATTCGACTTTCATGTCGGTGAACCAATAGTTGAGGAACTGGTCCTGGACGTTGGGTGAATTCTGCCCGCGCTCCGTGAGACCCGCGTACAGGAATGCCCGCCGGTAGCATCCGCCGACCCGGCAGGCCTCCCACCGCATCTCCGAATTGGTGTCCGTACCGGCCAAGGAGATCCCGTATTCCCACTCACCGAGCCACTCGCACTCCGAGAACCGGTAGTCCTGCGCCTTTCCGGTCGAGTACGAGTACAGAAAGGAGGCTCCCGGTGTGGCCGAGCGGAACTGCATCCGTTCGAAGGAGATGTTCGCCCAGAGGTTCTTGTTGTGGCACAGGTAAGAGCCGGGGCCGTTGTCCGGGCGGAAGATGAGGGTGGTCATGCGCTTTCCTGCTCCAACGAAGCGCAGGCCGTTCGCGCGTGGCGGTGGGGCGACTCCCTTCAACAGCGCATGAGGGCTGGTGATGAGAAAGTCGCCGGCCGGAATCTCGATAACGACACGTCCGACCCCGTTCGAAACCCGGGCCGCTGCGGTCGTGTAGGCGATTTCGAACGCCGCGCTGTCATCGGTGCGCCCGTCGCCGACCGCGCCGAGATCTGCCACGTTGACCACGGACGACGCCGCAGCAGCGGAACGGTCTCCGCCTGCACTGTCGCTGGCCGTGTATGCGTCGTTGTGACCCGGTCCCCTAGCGGCGGATCCACTATCGGCAAGCACGGCAGCTCCAGCAAGCGCCAAAGTCCCGCCGGAAAGCAGACGCCGACGGCTGACGTGGATTTTCTTGCCGTCCCGTTCCTCCATAACTACCTCCGTTCCAGCTGTTCGCCCAAGGGTGGAAGTGGCAGGTCTCGCAATAGTGGTCGGGATGTGCGTGATGTCAGCCCGCTGATGGGGCCGGGCTGATCCTGAAGAGGGCTGATCCGGAGCTAGTTGAAATGACTGTCTTGGTGTGTCGCTGGGGCTGACGCCGATGGACACTGCTCCCGTGCGGTGCTCCCGGTGTGCGGGATGTCAGCCTTGCGAGAAGGAAGGTGAAGACGGCGTATGCGGCGCAACCCGCATTGTCTGCCTTCTCTCCCCCAGACAGGCGGTGAGCACGGCGAGGGGGAAGAGCGGGCGCTCCGGTGCCATCACCCGCGGCGGACCGTCAAGGTGTCAGACTTCGAGGGGGCTCCGTAGCCGAAGGGGAGATATCTAGTGTGGGCTGGAGCTTCGTCCGGCGGCGCAGGCGGAAACGTCTGCGAGGGCGCTCGGTGTCGAGGACGGCACCAAGGAGCCGTCCTCCGGAGCTGCCGATCATCTCCTGCACCAGCCGGAGGTCGCCCCGCCGGGTAACGTCAAGGCCAGCGACCAGGACGACTCCGTCGACGCGCTGGGCGATCACCAGGGCGTCCGCGTGCTCCAGCAGGGGCCGGGTGACGACGACAGCAGCAGTGGCCGCATCGGCATCGGGCAGCAGCCGGTGGATCGAAGAGGACGTGTCCGCCTCGGTCTTGTCGCTCGAACAGACGGCGAAGCGACCGGCGCTGCCAGCATCTACGAGGGCAGTCCCTACGGGCGCCTCTGGTGGGGCCGGGGTACCGTCGGTCACCAGCGGCAGCAGCGCTGTGAGGTTGGATGCTTCGGGGTCAGCGTCCACCAGCAGCACCTGGTCCCCGCATTCGGCCAGCGCTGCTGCCAAGTTCGCGGCGACGCCCCCGGTGGCCACGTCGGCCCGTGGGGCCACGATGAGGACGCTGCCGGCTCCGTCCGGATTTGCGGCCTGGCGTACGCGGTAGGCCAGCGCCCGGTAGGCCTGGGTCCGATGGCTGCCCGTACGGCCGACCTTCAGCAGGAAGTTGTCCGCATGGTCGTCGGGGGGCAGGACGCCGAGCACGGGCGTGTCCAGGGCATCCCGAACGTCCGCTGACGATCGGATTCGGGAGTCAAGCGCAGCGCGCAGCCAGGCCATCATCAGACCGAGGGCCAGGCCGACAGCTGCTCCGAGAGAGAGCAGCAGCCAGAAGCCGCCCGGTGAACCGAAAGGCACTTGGGCCTTCGACGTCGCCACCGGTAGTGTCGCGAGAGCTGATGTCGGAGACACGCTGCTGTAGCGCGGTAACCTCGCTCTTCATAGTCGCGGACACGCTGTCCAACGCTGCGTCGGCCGCTAGCTTGTTGTCCGACTGCTGATCGGCTGCTGGCTTGTTGTCCGACTGCTGACCGGCCGCTGGCTTGTTGTCCAATGACCTTTTGTCGATCTTCCGGTTCAGGGCCGTGATCTGCTGGTTCAGTCTGTTGGCGGCCCGACGCACTGTGGCATCGTTGCGGCTTTGGCGGTCGGCGAGATACGCCTGGGCAAAGGCATTGGCGCCGAACGCCGCGCGCCTGGCGGTGCGGTCGGTGAATTCGAAGCGGAGAATCTGGGTCTTAGGAGGGTTAGTGACCCGTAGGTGGGACTGAATTGAGCGTGTGGTCTGTCCCAGCTCACGCGCCGCGCGATCGGCAACGGCTGTACTGGCGGCGACCTGTTGCTCAGTACCCATGCTGACCTGGTTGTCGGCGGACAGGGTGACCGTGCCGAAGGGGTCGGAGGTGGAACGCACAAGGACGTCACTGGTGGACGTATATGTGTGAGAGCTCTGCAGCCCAAAGCCGCATCCGCCGAGCAGCCCCAGGAAGATACCCAGCGCAATTAGGGCACGGTGGCGCAGGAGTCTGCGCAGTTGGTCACGTAGCTGGTCCGGCTCGTCGTACCGGTCGGCGAAATGGTTGGGGCCGGTCACAAATGC
>NZ_JBFBBK010000159.1:0-3212 GCF_040682635.1 Streptomyces sp. NPDC051133 | reverse complement strand
GGACCTTCGAAGGTGGCGGGGTTCGGCGGGCGAACCAGGATGCGATACGGGCCGGAGCGGAACGAACCTCGCCTGCGGCGCGTTCGAGGCATCACCTGGCAGGAATCCTTGGACAGTTGGGGCACGATGGCTTTGAGACAGGCGTTGCTTCCGGCGGCACCTATCGCGGAGAAGGACTTCGTCGTCAGCAAGGATGTCCGCGCCCAGACAAAGCGGGCAGGCTGCCGTGAGGCGGGGACAGTTACCGCGTCGAGGTGAAGCCGCGAAACCGTGCCTCGTTCATCGACCTCCGCCTGTCCCCTGCCAGCAAGATCCAGGCCCGGCACCGCAATCTCGAGGCCTACCGGATCGCCTTCGCCACGCTCACCGACTTCGATCTCACCCCCTCGCCGGGCACGTCCCCGACCCCAATCCGCCAGGACCGGGCAGGCGGCCGCGCAGCAGCACGTCGCCCAGGCTCGTCTGCCGGCACGGCGAGCCACTGATCACGGTCGGCTCCCCCAGCGGCTCCACCATCCTCACCAGGGTGCTGCAAACCCTGGTCAACCGGCGGGACTTAGCATGTCACTGCCTGCCTCGGTCCCCGCTCCGCGCATCTGTCAGCGCAACCTCCTCTCCACGACGGAAGCCGAACTCGGCTTCCTGGACTCGCCCGAGCGCAACCCGCTCGAGGCCATCGGCCACCACTTCGTCCTCGCACAACAGCCCTTCACGCCCTCACCCGAAATCGGTGCGATCGCCGGACTGGAATTCGGGCCCCAGGGAAGCTCACGGCGGTGACCGGGCCGGAACTCAGCTGCGGCGGCTCCGCCATGGTGGTGTCCACGCCTCCCGACACCGTCCGTCCCCCGAACACTGGTGCTCCTCGGGGCCAGTCGGCTCAGCAGCAACTCCTAGAGCTCAGCGGGCAGTCGCGCATCGCCCTGTGTAATGCGGCCACCATGACCATCCGCGACGGCTACCCGTTCTCCCGGTTCTCTCATCAAGTTGCTGTGTCACCAAACCATCACTCGTCCCGGACACAGACAAAGGAAGCAGACACCTGCTGTGCGCGTGCCGACCACGACAAGCCTGATTCCCTATGTCACTCAGAGAGAAGGCGAGGAAGTCGTCCCCGAAACCCTGCTCATCCATACGTCGTCTGGCGGCCAGCACCTCCTCTACTACGCGGATGAAGGACCCCAGGACCGGGACCGACACGGCGTGCTGATCGCTCGATGCGCGTCCAATCCTGTAGACGAACACAAGATGCCGACGGGCAGACCGCAGTGGAAGCTGATGCACCCGTACCGGCAAATGATGACGATGCAGGCCATGCGCTGCCAGGTCTGCGCCAGGCCAGCCCAGACTTCCCTTGGTTTCATCTTTCTCGCCGGGCCCGGGGACATTGATCTGCATGGGACGCTGGTTGTCACAAGCCAGCCGCCGGTGTGCGCTAGGCACGTCCGCGCCGCCGCCAGGCTATGCCCCCATCTGCGGGAGACTCCGATGGTGCTCGTCACGCAGGACGCTCCCCTGTTTGGGGTGCACGGCACCCACTACGGTCCGGACGGGCTCGGCGTGAGAGTCGTGACCTACCCGGACGAGCCGCTGCCCTATGGGCACCCGGACCTTTCAACGCTCCTCGCATCGCAGCTCATCCGCCGGCTGAACTCCTTCCGCGTGGTCGACCTGGGCGACCTGGAACGGAAGCTGGAACGGGCCCCTTCCCGCCAGCGGCATATTTCTGCACCTGTATAGCCGTATATCCCAGGATTTAAGTACCGCGCGTCACAGTAATGCCGCACACAGCTGCAGCGAAGGCCGGTCTTCACGATGTCCTCTACTGCATGCTGGAATTCCATGCCGCCGGGAGGGCCAGCGCAATTTAGCGACCGGAGGAGCAGATGAAGGTGAAGCAATTGATACTTGCGACGGCCGGCGCCATGGCCGTGCTGGCGCTGGCGGGCTGCAGCTTCGGTGACGCGGCCTCGAAGGTACCGCCGACGGCAACCGGCAGCCTGGAAAGCCTGGCGGCAAAAGCCAAGTGCAAGCCGGCCATCCAGACCGACACGGACACGATCCGACAGGCGATCTGCACCAACAGCGACGGCAAGTTCGTCCTGGTGACCTTCTCCACGGACCGCGGTCAACGCGAATGGATCAACGAGGCCAAGGACTACGGCGGCTACTACCTGGTAGGCCGCAAGTGGGTAGCCGACGGCAGCAAGGACTTGGTCACCAACCTGCGCGGCACCCTGGGCGGAGACATCGAGATCGGGACCGACCACCACGCCCACGGGGGTTGAACAGCACAGTTGACATCCTCCCACCGGCGTCTCTGGGCCTCTGGGCCTTACGACGGCCCGTCCAACCCACCAACAACGTAGGACCGCCTGAACGTCTGGTGGACAGGCACCCCCACTGGCAACACCAGCACCAGCCGATTCACCCCGACGGGCCTCGGCTGGCGTCTTGCCCTCGGCGATCTTGCGGAGGTAGTACTCCTGGCCGCGGCCGCCGTCGCGGATCTGGCAGATGGCGATGATGTGGAGGGCGCTATTCATGGAGCGCGTCGGCGGGATCGGTCTTGTGGTCACCGGCGGTGGCCAGCAGCCGAGCCCTGGCCGACGGCGTCGAGGGAACGTTAACGACGTCCTCGCCCGCGCCGGCCAGCTGCTGGGCGAGGGTCCGTCCGAGGCCGCCGGTGCCTTCGACCGCGAACCTTCGCTCGGGCCACTGCTCGCACCACCGGATGAGCTGGCCGAAGGTTCCGGCGTTGACGACGAACTTCCGCCGACCGATCTTGTGGCCTGCGGCATCGACGGCGACGGCAGTGTGCGAGGACTTGTGAGGGTCGAACCGAACGCGACCGGACTGCCCGACCAAACAAGATCACCACGGGTGATCAAACGAATCCGCCAACAAAGTCCTGAAGGACCGGGATTCCCTTTTCAGGTAGCTTGGCCAGTCGCCCGGCTGCCGGGTTCCTGCTTCACGGACCGGCCAGCGCCGAGGTCTCCACAGGCTGTCCGCCCGCGTGTCGGGTGTTCTTGGCCGCGTTGACGTCGGCGTGCTCTGCGTGTCCGCAGCCTGTGGCTTTGCCTCGGAAGACCGCTTGGCTTTCGCGGTTGCCTTCCGAGACGAAGCCGCAGGCGGAACACCGTTGCGACGTGTAGGCGGGACTGACCTTCAACCAGGGCCGGGCCGTGCAGGTGCGGGGCGAGCGAGGC
>NZ_JBFBBK010000158.1:0-3214 GCF_040682635.1 Streptomyces sp. NPDC051133 | reverse complement strand
CCTGGTCAACCGCCGTGGCGGCACGGTGCTCGGACGCACCGCCGCACCCAGCCTGAGCGCGATCGGCGAACCCGTCGACCTCGCGGTGGTCTCCGACCGTGTCCATGTAGGAGATGACCGAGTAGAGCGCTCTGGCCTGGTGCGGGGCCACCCCGGCGTAGAGGGACTTGAAGGAGAACAGCCGGACGGCGCGCAAATCGCGCAGATACGTACTGGCGGACCTTGGCCTCCACGTTGCGGAAGGCCCCCCAGCGCCGTCTGGCGGGCCAGCAGGGGTAGGGGCAGATCCAGCGACCCGTCGATGTTCCGGTCGATGTAGTGCCGGAACTCCACGTGGTACAGCTGCTGGAGAAACTGGACGAAACGCCGGTACCCTGCGGCCTCACGTGGCCCGCAGACACGCGCGATCTCCGCGGCCATCGCTTCTGGATCGGTGAGCGCATCAAGGGTCGAGCCGTCGCTGTAGTGAGCCCGGTACGCCGGCGCCACCGGGAGAAGCTCCAGGTACTCATCCATCTCCGCGCCGCAGCGGCGAAGGTTTGCCTGATCAGCTCGGGCATGGTCAGCACGGTGGGCCCCTTATCGAAGCTGTAGCCCCGACCTCGAGCACCTACGCCTTTCCGCCGGGCCGCGGCACCTGTTCCAGCACGGTGGCCGACCGCCCGGCCCCCGCCAAGTGCAAGGCGGTGGCAAGGCCGGCGAGCCCGGCCCCGCTCACCACCACCTCATCCGCGGTTCCCGCGACGGTCCGCATCACCCCCCACCCCCTCCACGCAGGTCCGTCCGCCCTGCACCGCGGCTCTCCCCCTGTGCTTCGGACAGCGCGGCATCTGGTCGAACAACGGGCTGTCCGTGTCGAAGCTGTCATCGTCACACCGCCCCTCTCGGGTCAGCTCCGGCGAGCGGACGGCCGTCGTCAGAGGGGCCGAACGGAGGCGGAACAGGGCAGCGCACAGAGCCCAGTCGGCCCCGGCATCCAGCGGTGCGCGCAGTGCCGGCAACGCATGGCGCATGAGCGGAAGGGATCGTGGTGCGAGGGTCGCATCGGTCTGGCATACGAAATCTCTCCTACCGGATAGCCACCGGCTCAGCCTGTCGGGACCGGCCGCGGTGTTCGGTCGGTTGGGTCAGGTGTTGCGCCACAGTGCTGCGTCGGCCAGGTGGCGCAACGCCGTACGGGCCGACAGCGTGATCGGCGCCGCTTCCAGCGCTTGGAGAGCCTGCCGGTGACGGTCGGTGATCATGGCCTCCACCAAGTCGACGGCGCCTGTCGTGAGCAGGACGTGGCGCACGCGAGTGGCTCCCTCCTCGTCGAGGGCGCGTCGGCCGACCTGACGGTCAAGAAGGGCTTGCTGGCGTGAGTTGGCGCGTTCACGCGCGATGGCCAGCAGCACGGTGGGTTTGGCGTCCCGCAGGTCCTCCAGCACCGACTTGCCGGTTCGCCGGGGGTCTCCGAAGACCCCGAGCAAGTCATCACGCAGTTGGAAGGACTCTCCGGTCGGCAGGGCGTAGGCGCTCAACGCCCTCTGTAGCTCGCCGTCCGCTCCGGCCAGGGCCGCCCCCACGTGCAGGGGCCTCTCGAAGGTGTACTTTGCCGTCTTGTAGCGCGCCACCCGCAGCGCCACCTCCACGCTAGTGCCGGGCCGCTCAGTGGTGGTGAGGTCGATGTACTGGCCCTGGACGATCTCGGTACGCATGGTGTCGATCAGCGGGAACACAGCCGCCAGCTGCCCGGGTTTCAGTCCCGCGGTGTGCAGGAGTTCGTCCGACCACACCAGAGCCAGATCTCCGGCGAGGATCGCGGCGCCGGCCCCCACCCGCCTCGCCGCGAGGCAGCTGACCGCCTCGTGGCGTACGGTCATGGTCCGGTGCACAGTGGGATGCCCGCGGCGCAGGTCACTGTCGTCCATGACATCGTCGTGGATGAGCGCGAAGGCGTGAAACAGCTCCAGCGAGGCCGCTGCGCGCAGCACCGGAGCGGGCACCTCGCGCTCTGGCCGGACCGCCTGCCAGCCCAGGATGCTCAGGAGAGGACGCAGCCGCTTGCCTCCTCGCATCACGAACTCTCGTACGCAGTACGCCAGTTCGTCCATGCCGTGCTGCGGCTGTTCCCACTCGGGCACCCGGGCGTCGAGGAAGGCCGTGAGCACCTCCTCGATCCGCACTCGCATCGCGTTCAGCTCGGCCTCCTGCGCAGCCGAGGCAACCGCGGTCTTCGCCACGTCCCACCTCACCGTTTGAAACTCTCGTCCACTGCCATCTCCGCTGATCGCCGCAAGCACGGCCGGAACACGGGTGCATGCGGAGCACCGGTCGCACACCGGTGCATGCAGCGATCAGACCGGGGTCCAGGTCCCCGACGCGGATCACGGCGCTGGCCCCACCCGTCCCGCCGCGGGGCCGCCGACCGTCGTGTGGCCTACGGCCATGGCCCTGTCGGCTGGGGTGCCTGAGCACCAAATCGGGCGCAGCACGGGAGGCAGCCGCTTATCACCCCGGGTCACGAACTCTCGCACACGTCGAGCCACCTCATCTAAGCCGTGTTGCCGCAATTGCAACGCGGACATCCGGGCATCGAGGGAACCCCTGAACGTTTCCTCATCCCCCGCTCGCACCGCATTCGACTCGGCTCTTCTGCAAACCAGCTCTTGCGCAAGCGAGGACACCACAGTCGTCGCCACGCTCCGCTCACCGCGTTCAGCTTCATCTAGCGCGGAACCCCGGGCGTTCACGCCTCGAAGGAAGCGCTTGGCAAGATAGGGGTGTCCCGCACCGGCGTACGGGTCTGTGGCGTTGACCTCAGTCAAGACGCTGCTCGTTCTCGGTGTACTCCTTGATGATCTCCAGTGGCGCGGCGCCGCAGGATGCGGCGAAGTAGGACGGGGACCAGAAGTGATCGCCCCACAGGTACTGGCGGATGTGTCCGGGGAGCTCCTGCCGGAGACTGCGCGCTGAGAGGCCGCTTTTCCCGGTGTTTCATCCCGGGATCTCTTGTTTGGTCGGTGGTGTCGGGTCGCGCATGGAGATGGTGTTCTCGCCGGTGAGGCGGCGCGCCATGAGGTCGGTCATGGCGCAGGACGGCTGGGCCGGTAGTGGCCACGACCAGCCGGCAGGGTGAGTCACAAGTCCATTGCGCGGCGGTCTCGTCTCATCGGACGGACACGGTTCCGTCCCGTTTCGCCCAGCGGATACCCTCCGACTCGTGGCCGACATC
>NZ_JBFBBK010000157.1:0-3220 GCF_040682635.1 Streptomyces sp. NPDC051133 | reverse complement strand
AGCGGCGCGGCCTGAGCCTGCAGGGATACGTGGCCGATTTGATCGAGGCTGATGTGAACCAGTCACGCGCCGCCTTCATGGCCGGTGCCGCGGCGTTCCTGGCTGCGTACACGGAGGAGTTCGAGGCGGAGGTCGGTGAGGACCGGTATCCCGGCCTCCCGGACAAGCCGGCGGAGGCCTCGCCGAGGGACGCTTCGTGAATCTCCGCATCGATCTCGGCTGGATCTTGGCAGTGGCACAGCAGATTCCGGGGGATCCTCAGGTCGTCGATTACGGCGTGCCGGTCGCGGCGGAAGCACGTCATCGGGCGGAGGTCCTTGATCACGAGGTGTATCCCGAGCCCCATCACAAGGCTGCGGCGCTGCTGTGCGAGCTGGCGAGAAACCCGAGCCTGGAGGTGAGGAACCTTCTGTTCGCGGCCACGGTGACCGCGGCCTACCTGTCGGCGTGCGGCCTTCCGGTGAGCCCTGGCCTGGACACCGTTCTCCCGCTGGCCCGGTCCGCCCGGGACGGGCTGCCGGTGCGGGAGGTCGCCGCACAGATCAAGACCTGGACAGGCTGATTCTCGTCGCGCATTCCCGCCCAGCTGCGGCGTTGGCGGTCTCCGCCGGGCCAGAACAGCCATCAGCTACGCAGA
Organism: Streptomyces sp. NPDC051133; assembly: GCF_040682635.1. Taxonomy (NCBI): domain Bacteria; kingdom Bacillati; phylum Actinomycetota; class Actinomycetes; order Kitasatosporales; family Streptomycetaceae; genus Streptomyces; species Streptomyces sp. NPDC051133. Next base: position 2,583 of record NZ_JBFBBK010000157.1, on the reverse strand, counting down.
TCGGGGCTCGCAGCAGCACTGGCAGGGTGCCGGCTTCCCGGGGCGGGCTCATGTTCCTCGCGCCTATCTTGCTGGCGGGGACGCCTTAGTTCGTCCGGCGATCCAGCTGGCCCTGCCCGCGGGGCCGGGTCAGGAATCCGGCTCACCGACCGGCGTCGGCCGACGCTCCGGAACGGTGAGGTGTTCCACCAGGCCCAGCAGAGCCAATACCACGACGCAGCCGGCGAGGATGGCCGACCGCCCCATGGTCCACGACGTGTCGCGGAGGCGGAACAGGTAGGGCGTGAGCACCAGCATGACGACGACCATGCCGGACGACAGCAACGAATGATCAAGGAATCCGAAGCAGCCACTGCCGGTCGTTGCAGACGCGGTGGTTGTCACAGACGACCAGATGTGAGAGTTCTAGCGAGAGGCCCCATGGTGCCCTCGGAGCGGAGTAATAAATGCCCATACCGCTGCATATGGGCCCTGGCAAAGGGAAGCCGGAATGAGTCCCCTTGAAGCTGCGGGGGAGGGAGTTCGATATGGACCAGGTCAGGATGAGTCGGGCGGAGCTTCCTCAGCCGTTGCGAGTCGTCGCCTCTGGGTTCCGCCGCTTGCCCGGAGCCGAGCAGGTCAGCAAGATCGCCGACGGAGCGCTGGACTGGATCGGAACGGTCTCTCCAAGAGGCCGCCGGATGGCGGTCTATACCGGAGCCGGGGTGCTCGGTGTGACCGGGGTGGTGGAATGGCCGGTCGCTCTCACTGGCGCGGCCGTCGCCTGGCTGACCCAGCCGCGCCCCGGGCAAAGAGCGCACGCGTCGACGCGAGCAGATGCGCCCGGCAAGACGGCGCCGCACCGTGCGGCCCACATGGTGACGGGGCCCAGCCGCGCCCCTGCGGGACCCACCAGCGCCGTGTCACATCGCTACGGTGCCGGCGACAGGCTGGCTCCCTCCCACTTCCACGACGACCGCCCCAAGAGCCACGTGCGCGAGCAGCCCGCCAAAGTCGGGGATCCTGCCACGAGCTCGGGACTCAAGCAGGTCGCACAGGCCTCCGCACACCACCACGGCTCAGCCCCAGCGGAAAAGCACCCCTGACTGGGTTTCCTGCACGGCCGTGCATGGGCCTGTAAAGACTCGGGGAGGCTGAGGCAGATGAGCTGGGAGGCTCCGTTTCTGCTTTCCCTGCATCCAATGCTCGGGCGCGCAGGACGGTCAGGCAGGCGTGGGCGGCCATGGCCAGCGTCATATGGCGGTGCCGACCGGGATAGCGGCGGACCTGGTAGTCGCGGCACTTGGTGCACCTCGCGGCGGCGCTTCCGCTCGGGCGCGGTACCACCTGCTCCAGGCGCCGGGCCGCCGGTCGGGACGCTGCGGGCGGGGTCGGCCGATCCAGCGACGGGGGGCGGGGGACGAGTACGAGTGATCTCCTCTAGCGGGTTGGCGGGCGGGTACAGCGCCTCGCTGACGTCGCCGGGGCTTGGGAGGTCGGTGGCCCCGGCGGCCCCGTTCCGGTCCTCAACCTGTCCCAGGGGCGTGGCTGGCGCGGGTCAGGGAGAGCGTCTGATCTCAGCGGGTCCGGAACAGTAGGGCGGCCTGCTGCTGCAATCGATCCGGACGCGTGGGGTAAGCGTGCCGCAGGGCGCTGCGGTCGCAGTCGTGCATCGTGGTGAACGTTCGCGTGACGCCGCAGATGCACGTCCAGTTGCAGGGCTCGAGGGGGATGTCGTCGTGGGTGACTGGGACCGTGACCTTGGTGCCGTCATGGTGGCCGCGACAGGTGGCGACCCAGAACTCGTTGATGCGCAGCTTCATGGGAGCCCGTTCCTTTCGTGGTGCGTCCCACTTGGGCACGCCAGCACCTGGGGTTCGTTTGGCGGGGCGGGTGGTGCGCAGGCCGGGCGGTTTGCACCGTACTCGACCGCCTGGGGCTCGGGTGCGAGGCAGGTGACCCGGGGCGGGGCTTAGCGGTCGCGGGCGTCGTTGAAGCTGGGCACGGAATCGGCGTCATCGTCGACTTCCGGAGGATTGCCTTCAGGGAGCACGGCGGCCACCTCGGCTTGCAGGCCTCGGTCGTCGCTGGCCTCGACGGATGGCCCCGAGCATGCAGCGGCGGCCGTCCTCGGCTCCGGCCTCAACGTGTTGGTGATAGGTGCGGCTGCGGACGCGAGAAGGAAGACCCCCCGGGGCCCCTGACCACGTGGCGACCATCAGCCCCAACCACTGGTCTTGATCAGGTAACTCGTTTTGTTCCTGTTGCATGGCTGCGTGCAGGGTGGGGTCGGCCATACCAGTCAAGGGCGTCGAAGCGCTCAAGTTGCCGCCCAGGCGCGGACGGCGGCACGCTTCATGCCTCGTGGTCGCTGGGGCCGCGGCGCGGGCATCGGGGTGCGGCGCTGCGCGCCGGTTAACCCCCACACCGCGCCGAGCGCGCGCCGCCTTGGGGCGTGCCCTACTGTGGAAGTGCCTCGCGCGTTGACAGGACCGGCAGGGCTTGGGCGCCTACCCCAACTCAGAGTCGTCGGTCGCCTACATCGGAGAGACAGGCAATCTCTCGGAGCGCATAGCGGTACATCGCTACCACGCCCGTACCTGT
>NZ_JBFBBK010000156.1:0-3305 GCF_040682635.1 Streptomyces sp. NPDC051133 | reverse complement strand
AAGCTGAGAAGGCCCGGATGCGGAGCCAGGTATCGATGGTCGCTGGTGCCCCGGTAGCCGAGGATACGATTGTCTTGGTGGACGAGTCAGGCAACACCGCGTTCAAGTGTGGTCTTCAGTACGGGGCATGCGGCTTGCCAATTGGGGGCCGATGTGCTGTGATCCCGGCAGACGCGGTCCAGATCCTTGGGTGTCTGCTGCAATTGCGTGCGACGGCGCCACCTTCAACCATTGGTGCTCACGTTTGGCGTCCGCCAGCTCGGCATACTGCGGCGCGTAGCTGACCCAGGCCCCGCGCCGCCGGTATTCCCTGCGTACCAGGGGTGTGTTTCACACCGACCGGCAGATGTTGCCGAACTCCTCGCACGTCTGCGCTTGTTCAGCCGAGAGGTCGAGCAGGTAGGGGCGATGGGACAGCATGATCACACCCCCTGCCGCTGGTGTGATCAGCATAGTGCACGCCACTGACAACTCAGAGAACTCCGCCGCTACGCGGCCCCAGGCCAATGATGAGCTAACCCCGCCCAAAAAAGACAGGGCTTACCCTCAAGAGTTCCGGACAAAGAGAGATCCGCGCGGACGTCTTCCGAGACCGCAAGCCTGACATCCGACTGCCCAAGGCATGCTGTCGCTATTGTCGCCGCTCATTAGATATCTTCCTAATGAGGGTTCGATGCGGCACTGTTATTCAGCCACAACGCACTCGCGGACGGCGTGGTGGGCGGTTGTTCTGACTGCCCTCGTCATGGCCTGGGGTATGTCGCCCGTGCCGACCCATGCAAGTGCAGCCGGAGGCATTGCGCCACAGGCGCAGGCGCGGCCATCGGTCCGCGGATCATCAGACATCCACTCGGGCCAGCATGGGCACATGCATGCGAAGCTGTCCGCCCAAGCGCGTGCCGGTCACTACGGCGCCGGCGTTCCGGCTGTAGGGACCGTCCGCACCTGGCCGAGCCTGGACTGGGATTCCCAGGTCGTCCTCAAAGAATTCAAGCTGCGTGCCGTAGGACCGCATGCCGAATTCTGGGTGCGCGCCGACGACATGCGGGTGGCCACTGACGAATGCCGCAGCTCGAACACCGACGACCTCGTGGTCACCGACCAGCAGCTGCGTTACCTAGTGCGGCAGTTCGAGCAGGTGATCCGCCCGCGCGAGGGCAGGGTGTTCGGATTCCCGGCACCGCGCGACGGCAGCAATGCCAAGCCGGACCAGCTCGACCCGCACATCCCTGCCGGCGCCTGGCGCGGCCAGGGCGATCGTGTCGTCGTGTTGGTTGACAACATCCCCTCCGGCGGAGAGTTCCTCGGTGATCTCGTCGACACCGTCGATCGTAACTTTCTCATTGTCCGGGCCTCCACGTGGCTAACCACTCTGGGTGTCCGTCCGCAGAATCTGGCGCTGGACCCGTGTCGCAATCACGAAGGCTTCCCGATCCCACACGAGATCGAAGGCATTCTCGCCCACGAGTACAACCATGTGATCTGGAACAGCAAGGCTGAAGATACCGACGCCCCCAACTGGATCCCCGAGGGGGCCGCCGACTGGGCAGAGTGGTTGGCCGGCTATGTCGACCGGACCAAGGACTCACTGGCCAACCTGACGACCGGGTGCTTCCAGGGCCGCCAGGACGCTGTGATACCGCCCGGCTACAGCGACCCGTTCGGCGCACGCATCGGCGGCCCCGAGAACTCACAGTCCCTCTGGCCCGACCCCGGCCTGAGCAACTTCTGCGATTACGGGGCCGCCGAAACCATGTTCCACCTGCTCGCCGCACGGTACGGGCACGGGTTCGTCCGTGACCTTCTCTTTGAGGGCGGCGGCTCCGGCTTCGACCGGCTCGCGGAAACCCTCGCGCGGCACGGTGTCCACACGAGCCCCTTCACGCTCCTGCGGGACTGGTCCACCTTGGCCGCTCTCGACGGAGTCCTCGATGACGGTGCGAAGCTCACCGGCGCCGATCCACGTCGCTTCGAGTCAAAGGCGCTGCACTCGACGGTCAACCTCGGCACAGGGTTCGCGTACACCCGCCCGGGCGCGCCCCCCAACGGCGCCGACTTCGTGCGCCTTCGTGACGGCGTGGGCCACTATCTCCACGCCGGCGCACTGAAATCACTCAGCTTCGACGCCCCCACCGTCTACCCGCCGCGACCGGTGGAGTGGAGCATTCAAACCAACGGCCGCCCAGCCGGCGACGCCGCCCTGTACTCCGGAGCCGTGGCCGACGAGGTCAACATCGACCGCAGCATCGTGCGACCGGTCACCGTCGACCCGGCCAACCCGACGCTCTCCTTCAACGCCCGCTGGGACATCGAGCCCGGCGACGACATCGGCACCGTCCAGGTCTCCACCGACGGAGGCGCTACCTTCCACTCGCGCCGCAGCGCCGGCATGGTCACCACACTGGCCGGCGACGTCGAGCCCGAGATCGCCGCGGAGCTCCCCGGCTTCAACGGCAGCTCCGGCGGCTGGACCCACCAGAGTATCGACCTGACCGATCTCGCGGGCCAGACCGTGCTGGTGGCCTTCCGCTACGAGACAGACTCCTTCGCCAGCTACCCGGGCATGTGGATCGACAACATCAAGATGGGCAACACGCTCCTCTCCAACGGCTCGGCCCTGAACGGCTGGAAGACCATCAGCGCCTACCAGATCAAGACCATTCCCGGCATCAGTCTGCGGCTCATCGCGTACACAAACGACCACAAGCGCGCGTGGACGGCAGACGTCCCCCTCGGCGCCGCCCATCACGCCGAGCTGAGCGAGGACCAGCTGTACTCCCTGTTGGGGCACAGGGCCGAGACGGTCGCAGCGATCATCGACCACTATGAACCCACCGAGACGATCCAAACGGCCGCGCCCTACCGGCTCACCGTCAACGGCCGGCTCCAGCCCGGCTAATGAAACACCGCACAAGCGCCCCGTCCAGGGCCTTTCCGCACACCGTGCAGGAGGGGCGCTGCGTGGTGGCGGTGGGCCAGCGTGCTGTGCAGCACGCACGTTGATCAGCTGGTAGGTGCTGAGCGGAGCGTAAATCTCCTGTGCGATGCCCGGCCGGGTACGGGCGCGCAGGACACGGCGTCCGAGCATCGCGGGTCTGCTGGGTGGGGCGACTCTCCTGCTTGCGCGGCCGAGTCGGGGCGTGGCCGGGCATGTAGTTCCACCTCGGGCAGATGCGCGCTGATGAGGCGTGGTGGCCAGATGGTGCCGTAGCCGCCGGCCGGGGTGGCCGAGGCGGAGCAGCTCCACTGCGGTTTGCCGGCCACGGCCGAGGTGACGAGTCCCCAGACACGGCCGGGCTGCGATT
>NZ_JBFBBK010000155.1:0-3391 GCF_040682635.1 Streptomyces sp. NPDC051133 | reverse complement strand
GCCAGGAAAGCACCACACCCAAGCCCCCCTCTGACTCGCCAGACAACGAGCCGACGCACTCTTCGCCATGCTCCGTGACGGCACCTTCTACCAACCACGAAAACCGATCATCCCGTGCCCTGAGTCATAGAGGCACCCGGAACGTCAGCGCCGCGCATGCGTCCCGCTGACACTCGACCACCGGCCCGCACATCAGACTTGACCAACACAGCAAGAGCGTCAGAGAGGCAGCGTTATCCCAAGTTCTTGCATGGCCGTCGAGGGCGGCCCACCTTCGGAGCGCTCGGTCTTATAACCCTTGACCCGGGCAGCAAGGGTGCAAGGGTCAACAGCCTCGGCGGGGGCACCCTTAGCGTAGAGGCCGTCTGGCTGGCTGTCGCGATCATGCGGCAGCAGCCAGAACACGCGGCGGCGGAAGGTTCCTGAAGAGCGGGATGGCTTCGCGGCGGGGCCGAGGAGGGCGTAGCCGACCATACGGCCATCGCGGTGATAAGCGGGCCTACCACGGCGCGTGGGGAGCCGATCCAGGCTCTGGCGCACGTAGTCAAGGTCGGTGAGGTCCTCCAACCAGACCAGCTCGGTCTCATGGCTGATCTCGTCCTCGGTGATCAGGGAGCTCATCGGGTGGCGTCCCTCTCCTCGTCGGTGAGCAGTCCGATGCCCGGATAGTGCTTACGCTGGTTGGACAGGATCATCTCCTTGGGCGAGGCCAACCCAACAAGTTCTCTCGTGCGCGCTGCGAACGCTCGGGAGGACATCGCAGGTGCACCCTCATTCTGGCACCACGTCTTGTACGTCGAGTAGAGGGCCGTCTGTTCAGCTCGCAGATCTGGGCCCAACACGCAGCACTCGTCGTAGAAGCGTCCAGTGTGATCCTCGGTTTCAGCGTATGCGGTCGTGGCGATGCGTACCCGTTCAGGTCCTGTGAGGTCACGATCACCGGCCAGGTAACGGCGTGCGCCGTCGATGAGCCAACCTAGGATCCCGGGACCTTCCTCGGTGACGAGGATGTCAGCAAGGTTGTCGATCTTGCGGTCATCCGGGACGACTCGTTCGAACGGGATCAGGCGCATGCGGCGCCAGAAAGCAAAGCCCCCAGTACCCACCTCAGGCCGGTGGTTGCCCAGTAGCCACAGCTTGTGGGTCGGCTGAAAGCTGAAGAAGTCCTGCCGCATGCGACGGGCCTTGATCCTGTCGCCTCCGGTTAGGAGCTTGACCCGGGCTTCGTCGAACTTGTCGCCGGGCTTCACCTCGGAACAGACGATGACGCGCCTGCCGTGCAGCTCTGCGAAATCGGTGGGATGGCCTTCGTAGGGACGGGCCATGAGAAAGCCGGGAGGCGCGGCATCTGCGTAGTCGCCGAGCAACTTCATCAGCACATCCAGCAACACAGACTTACCGTTTTTGCCTGAGCCGAAGAGGAAGGGCAGGACCTGGCCGCCGACATCGCCTGTGACGGAATAACCCAAAAGGAGCTGCAGATAGGCGATCATCTCCCGACCTTCGGTGTCGTCACCGAAGGTGTCGGTCAGGAAGCGGTCCCACCGCGGGGCAGGGATGTGCTGGGGACCTACGCTGGTGGACCTTGAGTGAAAGTCCTTGTTCGGGTCGGGGCTCTTCACCAGCCCAGTACGCAAGTCGACGATCCCGTCAGGAGTGCACAGCGCATATGGGTCGGCGTCCAGCAACGAGGCGTTCAAGACCATGCCTGGTGCGGACTTCGCCTGGGTAAGCATGGCATTGATGCCGGTGGTTGACAGGGCTCGGCGCCGGTGCTGCTGCAAGGCCTGCGTAGTGACGGTGCCGCGGGGATCGTGACTAGCGAGATTCTCCGCGAGATCACCCGCTGCCCACAAAACCGTGTCATCCTCGTCGATCTGCCACCGGGTGGTGTCCCAGCGATACCAGCCCATTCCGGGGACGTGCCGATAGTCGTTGGCGTACAGCTTGACGAACAACTTGGCGTTGCCGCGATCTGACAAAGTGTCGGGCAGCAGCCCAACAGCGGTGGCTTCGCCGGCCGAAACTCGCTTGGTGTCGGCCGCCTGGGCCGGGACTGTTGTGCCTTGACTACGGATTTGGGCAGCGACAGCGTGAGGGTCGAATTCGAAGAGAGTTTCGTTACTGGGGGATGTCACTGATGGCCCCCACTGGTGTAAAGGGGGCGCTTCAGTCCCGCCGTGAGACCGCTACGAATGATCTGTTCTGCACGGCGTTCCTGACCAGGACGTACCATGGCCGCGGTCTCCTTCAAGACGCGCTCTGCCTCCTCCTGACCGAGGCGACCGGCGGCGACGAGTCCGCCGAGGGTGTAGGCAGCACGATTGAGGGCGTCCGAGAATCCAGCACCCTCGGGAACGTGTCCGCAGGCTTCGACTGGCGCAAGCACAGCCGCAAGCATCCCGCGCGGGTGGCTCCGGCCGCCGCCCGCGGCCGCGATGGCCTGTTGAGCGCGCGGAGGGACGGACCGGGGAGCGGGTAGGTGGGACGCAGGCAGATGACCAGTACGTTCCAGTTCCTGGCCGAGCCAGTTCGGCAGGACCGCAGGCTCTCGGACCATGCCGGCAGGGGAGTAAGTACCGTGGCTGGTGGTGGTGCCAGGGGCGATGATGTATCCCCCGTGAGCTCGTACGTCGACCTGCCAAGCCAGGGCTCGGCCCTGGCTTGATCCAGAAGAGCACTGCCAGCGACGGTTGTCAGTCGCCCGGTACCAGACATGCAGGCCACCGGATGGGGTGCGTACACGCAGCGTCGTTTCATCGTCAGCGGGACTTGGTTCATCTCGCAGTGCAGCGAGCACAGCGAGAGTATGAAACCCGTTGGTCAGGCCCCTGAGATCGACATCCTCGGCAATGGGGATCCCAGGAAGGACTCGTTCACGCTTGGGCGGCGGAGCCGAATGAGCATCAATGTCGATCACCACCAGACCGGCCGGCCCGCACGCCACGCCTACGCCGAACTCTGGATTGAGGCCCCACCACTGACGAATGCGCTGCTGGTCAAGGGTCGCTGAATGAAAGCCGTGGCACCACCTTCCAGCAGCCAGGCAGGGGCACTCGGCGGGCCGGTGGGACACGGCGCGGCACCTGGTGCAGTTTGCGGCAGGGGTCTTGCGGCCAGGCGCAAGAGGATGCACAGGCCAGCCTTGGCGAGCGCACCAACTGGCGAGGGCGAGGGATCCAGCGACTGAAGACTCAGGGGCTGAATCCTGTGGGTCGCTAGGAGGAAAGCGCAGCTCAGCAGACATCTGGACCCCCTATCAGCGACCGAAGCGACTCAACGACGGACACAGACTAGCGAACGTGACCGGTGAGGTCGTGGACCACATGCACAAAGAACCCGAACGCCGTGTCGAGGAAGCTCCCAACAGCGACCGAACCCAGCCGGCAGC
>NZ_JBFBBK010000154.1:0-3443 GCF_040682635.1 Streptomyces sp. NPDC051133 | reverse complement strand
CACGGCCAGGTCGTCAAACCAACCATTGTGCCCAGGGCGGGGGTGTGCGGCTGCGGGCTGTGGCCCACGGAAGACCCGTGCTCAGCGCAGATGCGCTGGAAGGGGCTGTATCCACCCGCAGACTTCTTCCTGGGTGCGTCAACAGCCGGAGAACCTGCGGGGCGTCGGTGGAATCGCATGGTGCAGACCTCGCTGTTTGAACGGGCGAAAGCCGATATCGGTGACGGGCCAGAGCTCGAGGATTCTTGAGGCCTAACGAATCTTCGGCCGGGCTGGCGGCCGGCAGAGGCGACAAGCCGCAGCACTGGAGTCCAGTGCACAGCGGAAAGCCCGCCCCCTACTCAGGTCGCGCCTCTCGCGTGACGGATCCTGCTGTGTAAGGGTTTTACGGGCCTGGTGGTGACAGTTGTTCAAGGTAAAATTTCCGAGGGGAAGCGCCGGACTCGGCGAGGGCGATTTCGGGTGATGCAAGAAGCAGGGGAAGGATTCGTGATGCGGGTAGCTACTCGAGCAAAGAGTCAATCGGGACGGCCCAGATGGGGCGCGCGAATTGTCGGCACTGGTCTGGCCGCGGCCGTGGGACTCGGCTTCGCCGGTAGCCCCGCCTCGGCAGTACAGCTGCCGGGTCCGCCCAGCGCGGTGGGTGTGCAGCCCATGCAGTTCGTCAACAACCCCACGTGCATCAACTTCCCGGCATCGTTCGCCTTCGAGGTCAACGTCGTTCCCCCCGCGGCCGGGTCCACCACGACCACGTTCCCCGCCCCGCACAATGACGGATCGGTCACCACCACCCTGCACAGATCCACCCGCGGCCCGCTGCTCGACTTCCATGTCCATGGTCCTTATGCCGCCCACGGGGTCATCGTCAGGGGCGCGGTGAACGCAGCCAGCTTCTACGGCTACGAAGGCATCCCTGTCAGGGCCGATCAGCGTTTCCATGCTCCGATCAGCCCAATCACCCATCAGTTCGAGCCCATCCAGATCATCCACTTCTGCCTGGTCTCCAACCACCGCAAAGGTGGCGTCTGACAGCACCGAGTACCGGTAGCTCCGGGTCCACGGAAAACCCGTGCTAGCCAGAGACGCACGGGTCTTCCGCTGGAAGGAGCTGTATCCACACGAGGACTTTCGGGGTGCGTCAACAGCCGGAGAATCTGCGCGGCGTCGGCGGATACGTCACGTGCAGACCGGGGCCGGGGCTGGAGGGGGTATGACTGCGTGCCAGGCACCCCCGGCTCTGCGAGCCTTCGGCTGCAGCCTTGGACCGTTTTCCTAATAGTGAGTTTGAGCAGCCGCTTGTAGCAGCACTGGGCTGCGGAAAGTCCGAGAAACGCCAGGTAGTTACGCAGATGGCGCTCGTAGCGAGGGTTCCTCGCTAGATCTCGCTGAACCCAACTATTTCTTCCTCGGACGCAGCAGCCTGTGCGTGATCTCCAGCAACGACAACGGCGCCTGACAAGGCTTTCGGTCACCGCATTGACGAAGCTGGACCTGGATGGCGGTGAAAGGACGAATGCCCGTTTGTTGTTGTGCCGTCCGAACATCACTCCTGCAGGGCCGTGAGGTGTGCGAGGGCGGTGTCGAGGAGGTGCCGCAGGCGGGATGGTGTCGGTGCGACGGCGGTGGCGAGCAGCGCCGGCCCGTGGGCCAGAGGAGCCAGGACGGCGCATCCCTGTGCCGGGTCGGCACCGATGAGCAGGGGCTGTGATCCTGTAGCCAACCCCGGGTCGACGAAGAGCAGTTGTCCGGTGGCTCTGTGGCTGCCCAGGACCGCGGGACCGTCCCACGCCGGAGCCCGTTCCCCATAGGCGGTGTGCTGGTCCAGGAGCAGTTGGCCCTCGCGGCGTACGGTCAAGCGGGTGGAGAGATGACCGGGGGGCTCTGCGGTGCGGCCCAGAAGCTGCTCCTCCCGCAACAGCAGACGGGATGTGGGAGCGAGTTCCACATCGTAGGTCTGGTGCACAGTGCTGCCTCGCGTGCTGATCAAGGGCTGCGGCAGCCAGTTCAGCGATGCGTTCTCGCCGAGGGTGATCCGTACGTCGTAGGTGGCGGGTGCGGTGGTGGGGCCGCGCAGGGCGATGGTGGCTGTGGCCGTGGTCACCTCCAACTCGGCCTGCGCGTCGGCGGTGATGTCGAGTGCGAGACGGTCTCCGCCGAGTGGTGCACTCATCGCTCCGATCACACTGACTCGCGCTCGCCCGTTGCGGCCTCGTAGGCGGCGCAAGTGGAACGGGCCGTCGCTGTGCACGAGCGGGAGGGTCGTGGTGCGGCCGTTGTGGGCGGCACGGATGCGGGCCGTGGCACGGACACCGGTGAGGTGGAGGTCGGACGTGTGCTCCTGGGGCGGGAGGGGTTTGGGCCATGGCTCGTTCGACGGCGGCGGATACACGCCGGTGGTCACGCGGTTGCCCCGGCGCGCCAGGCGGCGAGACATCCGGTGACCCAGTCGGCGACAGGGCGGACACCGTCGGCCGCAGTCAGGCTGGTCATGGCGATCGGCAGAGCACCGCGCTGCCTTTTGGCATCGGTCATCATGGTGTTCAGGTCGGCTCCGACGTACGGCGCAAGATCGGTCTTGTTGATGACGAGCAGGTCGGCGGTGGTGATACCGGGGCCGCCTTTGCGCGGGATGTCGTCCCCGCTGGCGACGTCGATCACGAACATCTGCATGTCGGCGAGTCCGCGGGAAAAGATGGCGGTGAGGTTGTCCCCTCCCGATTCGATGAGGATGAGGTCGAGTGGCTGCAGGGTGCGCTCGAACTGTTCGACCGCTTCGAGGTTGGCGGAGATGTCGTCGCGGATCGCGGTGTGCGGGCAGGCGCCCGTCTCCACAGCGGTGATCCTTTCCGGTGGCAGCACCGCTTGGCGGCGCAGGAACTCGGCGTCTTCCTGGGTGTAGATGTCATTGGTCACCACGGCGATGGAGAGCCGGTCCCGCAGCGCCCGGCACAGAGCTGCGACAGTCGCGGTCTTGCCCGATCCGACGGGGCCGCCCAGGCCGACGCGGAGCGCCCGGTGGCCGTTGTGGCGGCGCGGATCTTCGGCACTGTGCGTGTGACTGTGGGGCATGGATGCGGGCTGGTCGAGGTGCACGGCGGCTCCAGGGTGGCGCAGACGGGTCAGGAAGCAAAGAGGCGGACGCTCCAGGCGGCGTGTTGCTCCGCCGTGATGTCCAGCAGCGGGGAGGACGCGGCGGGCAGTACGCCGACGCCCTCGGCGGCGGTGCGTTGCCCGGCGTCAGCCGCGGTGCGGGCGACTTCGTCGAGGTCACCGGCGAGCCGTGCGAGGAGGGCTGTGGCATCGAACGGGTTGAGGCCCAGCAGCCGTACGGCCGCGGTCGCCGGGCCGCCGACGCTCTCGTACGCGGCGCACTGTGCGGCGTCGAACGGCGTCAGGCCGGCGGCGCGGGCCGCGCCGCCGAGGACGACCGGCTGATGCACTCC
>NZ_JBFBBK010000153.1:0-3486 GCF_040682635.1 Streptomyces sp. NPDC051133 | reverse complement strand
CGGGTGCGTGCCGCCGCTCCCCCAGCGGATCTCCGCTACTTGGGTCTCGGCCCCTCCTACGTGCGGGAGCAGGCCCGGGGGGCCCGATGGGCGCTGGTCAGCCGGCGCCCCTCTCTGATGCCAGCTGCCTCATGGCGGCCAGGATGCAGTCGCGCGGCACCAGGACCACGGACTCGTCCTCGCCGATCGAGGCGCCCACCTCGTTCATCCGCTCCGCCTCCGGCGCGGTCAAGAGGTGGAGCTTGCCGATGACGAGGAAGTCACCGTCCTCAAGCTCCAGGACGTCGGGGCAGTTACTCGCTCCGACGGACCCGCGCTCGGCGGGCGTCGATCCGATGCGGCGCATGAGACTCCTTGCGGTGACACGATCGCTGTTATGGACACCAATACGGACTGGGCGTACCGGGTGTTCGAACCCCACGGGTCCGAGGGCTGGCGCCCCTACGGCAGCGACCCCGAACGGTGGCACGGCGCGATCACCGCTCCCGACACGGACGAGGGCGCCAAGCACGCCATCGGCCGGATCGTCGGCGACCTCATGACCGAGTGGGAGCGGACCGGCCTGAGCCACGCTATGCACGTGCGGGTCTTCCTCTGGCACAACGAGGCGGGCGAGATGCAGGACGCCGACTTCGTCGTGGAGGTCCGGCCCCGGTCCGACTTCGACGCAGCATGACGTACGCGGCCCGCGTGAAGGAACTCAAGGACCAGTAACTCGCAGGGCTTGGTCAGGTTCGTATCGGCTCTGGCATGTTGCGGTGACAGGTGGGGCAGGCGCCGCCGGTCCAGACCGCGAGGAGTATCTGGAGTTCGCATGCGACCCGGTAGAGGCTCAGGCCGGCACCGTCTCTTTTGGGGATCGGGTCAGTCGCTGGAGGGTGCAGAAGGCGTGTGCGACGGAGACGAGGTTGACGTGGTGGTGCCAGCCTCGCCAGGTGCGGCCTTCGAAGTGGTCCAGGCTGAGGCCGTGTTTGGGTTGGCGGTAGTCGTGCTCGATGCGCCAGCGCAGTTTCGCGGTGTACGGGGGTGGTTCATGCGCGCCGTGCGCACCCAGCTGGTCAGAACATCGTGTTGTTGTTCTTGGAGCTGGGGGGAATGACCTGAAGCACATCCCAGTGCTCGACGATCTTTCCATCAGCGTCGAAGCGGAAGATGTCGATGCCAGCGTATTCCTCCTCCGGCCACACTTGGTGGCAGTGCAGGACGACGTGGTCGCCCTCGGCGAAGGCGCGCTTGAACTCCACCCGCTTGCCGGGGTACCCGGCGGTCATCCGCTCGAAGTAGTCGATGAAGGCCTGCTTGCCGTCGGCTACCTCCGGATTGTGCTGGATGTACGTGGCGCCCACGTACATCTCCAAGGCCTCCGCGGGACGGCACTGATTGAACATCAGGTCATAGAATGCCTTGGCCGTAGCCTTGTTACGTTCCAGGTCAGCATCGGACATGACGAGCACTATAGGACCCGCCAGTCTCACGACAGAACACTCCGACAACAACTCCTGAACAGCCAGATCCACGAGTCCTGACGATTACTAGCGGAACTGTTGGTGGCGCGGTGGTGCGATGCGCCGGACGACCGGCCAGTCCTCGCCGCTGACGTGCACGCGCAGGGTGGGGCGCTCGCCCGAGTTCGACCAAACGGAAGGGCGCCAAACACTCCGCAGACATGCATGGTTGAGCACCTCGATCCCCAGCCGCCGGACAACAACCCCCCTATGCAAGGGCCGCAAGCCGGGCGAACCTGCAATCCACACGCGCGTCTGCCTCAGCGACTTCCTTGGAGCCGCTGCTGGAGCACGAATCGTCCCGCAGGTTTTCCGGGCGCCGCAGGCACCGGCGGTGAACGCGGATTCTGAGCAGTTGGCGCAAGAGGCGGTCAACAGGCTGCTGCTGACCGGCCCGGACATCGCTAGCCCGCGGTCCGAGCCTATTGCGCAGCTTACGGCCGGTGTGTGTGCGTTAGCGATCGGTGCTGTAAGTATGCGCACGGCAGACCAACGCAAACATGCTGCCACCTGGCGCGGCCCCGGTGGGCGGGCGGCGGTGTTGCGCCGACGTTCGATCATGTCGCGGTGCACGGACCGGTCCGCCGGCCCCGCCCCCGCAGGATTGGCATCGTGCCGGACGGCAAGTGCCGTTATGCGGGGGCCAGTAGCATCCGGCAGCAATACCCCCGGTACAGGGAGCGTTCAGCCGTGGCCTTGAAGCTTGAGAACACCACGTCCATCCAGAGCGTGTGGGCGCAGCGATGTGCCGACGACCTCGCCGCCAACCGCAAGGAGCAGAGCGAGGTCACTGACCAGATCGCCCGTCTGCAGGAACGCCTCAACCAACTCCGAGGAGATGAGGAGTGGTTGATTAGGGCACAGGGAGCACTCCCCCTGCCACCCGTCGACGGCGAGGACTCAACCGACGGTGCCGCTGGAGAACCAGAGTCCGCAGGCGACGACCAGCCGCTCGCCGGGGGATCCGAAGGCGAGCCCACTGTCCCGGCTGAGACCGCCGATACCGCGGCAGCTACCTCTCCAGTCCCTCAGCCACGGCAGGAAGCGCAGGCCAAAGCCAGCCCGCCGGGGCCGACCTCGGGGAAGACAGCTGCTTCCAAGGCCAAGGCCGCCGCGACGAAGACGCAGGCGGGGAAGAAGAGCGCCACCAAGAGGACGACAGCGGCGAAGAAGAGCACCCCCAGGAAGGCGGCCGACGCAACGGCACAGCCGCCGCTGCACACGCTGGCCCTGCACATCCTCCAGGGAGCCCCAGGGCAGCCCCGCCTGGCACGCGAGGTACACGACGAGCTCCTGAAGCAGCACCCGGACCGGGCGGGGGTGTCCGTCCAGTCGGTGCGCAACACTCTGGACACCCTCTTCAGGAGGAAAATCATCGACAAGACCAACCAGCAGGGCTCGGCGATGTACACGGCGCCCGCCGCGAACACCACCACGGACACAAAGGCCGAGCAGAGGGCCGAGGCCCCCTCCCACGCCTAGGCAGTTTCGTTTGTCAGCCGATCGTTGGTCCCCCTGTGCCGTTACTGACGTTGTCGCCGTGGTGTCGTCAACGGGAGCCCTGTTTCAGCAAGGCATCCGTCGATGAGGTTGCTGCGGTACTGGATCTGGCGGAGCCCGTGTCGGAGCGTGTTGATGAGGTGGTCTGGGCCGGTGAAGGCGGTGTTGACCTGGCTGCTGCGTCGCAGCAGGGACCAGATGCCCTCGACGGGGTTGAGGTCGGGGGCGTAGGCCGGCAGGAAGTAGCAGGTGATCCAGTCGTGGGTGTCGATGAACTGCCGTAATCAGCGGTCCTTGTGGACGTTGAGGTTGTCCCACACGAGCACGATGGGTGCGCCGAGCTGCTCGAAACCGAAGGGGCGGCCTCTGTGCCCAGAGTGCTGGGCGGCCGTACGGAGCCTGACCTTCCAGCTCTCCGGCGCCCAGCTCGGCATCACGGTGACCAACCTGGTGGTCGGCATGCTCGCCGAACCGTCGATCG
>NZ_JBFBBK010000152.1:0-3533 GCF_040682635.1 Streptomyces sp. NPDC051133 | reverse complement strand
GCCCTTAATGTGCCCTGGCCGCCTGACGGCCCCTCTCCGGCACCCAAAAGGGCGAGGCCCGAAGACCTCGC
The DNA here is from genome assembly GCF_040682635.1 of Streptomyces sp. NPDC051133. NCBI lineage: Bacteria > Bacillati > Actinomycetota > Actinomycetes > Kitasatosporales > Streptomycetaceae > Streptomyces > Streptomyces sp. NPDC051133. The sequence continues at coordinate 3,462 of NZ_JBFBBK010000152.1, read as the reverse complement.
CCAATCCGCAAGAAACCCCAGCTCAGGGCCACACAAGGCAATACGGCTGATGCCCCGCCTCATGAAGGCGATGGCTGAAGTCCTGCCACTCGTGCTACTGATATGTGTAGAACTTTGTGTGGTCGAGCACGTCTTGGGGTGTGACGTCATTCCAGGGCTTCATCGGATCCCGGAGACTCACCACGTTTGGCGTAGCTGTGTCGGGTAGATATCCCGATTCGGGGTGCATGCTTTGCCAGTCTGCCCATAGTTTGTCAATGAAGCAGTGATGAAGCCAGAATACCGGGTCATTGGGTGAGGCGCCGGTAGCCATATTCCCACCGACCCATACATGGACCCGGTTGTGTAGATTTGCACCGCGCCATCCTTCGAGGGAGTTTCTGAAACCCTCTGACTCGCTGTTCCATGGCGGAGCGTCGTATGTGGCTGCGGCTAGGACGGAGTCAACATCAGCTTGAGTGGGGAGCTCCTCACCACCGCGGCCGAGCGCGCGCCGTAGAAACGTCCTCCCGTCCACTCGCACATTCAAGGCCCAGCTGCCGCCGTTAAAAGCGAACGGCCCTGACGTAACTCTGCTGTCGCTCCCTTGCCCGTCGCCGCCGAGGAAATCGTCAGACCATAGTGGGCTGTCCGCTGCGTTGTCGACTGTCCAGTCCCAGTAAGGGAGCATGACAGAAGGATTTACGCTTTGTAGTGCTTGTTCAAACTGTATGAGGAAGCGCCGGTGCCACGGCAGGAACGAGGGGGAACGATGTCCCGTACGTTCACCTTCATCGGTGTCACTCATGATGAAGGCGTTGTGCGTGGTGACGAACTCGTCGTATTGGCCCTGGTGTTTGAGCTTAACGACGGCATCGACGAAGTTCTTTTTCTCCTCGTCTGATAAGTTCGCCTGATTTTTGCGCACGGCCATGACGGAAAACCCCTTTCGCGTCGAATGCTCGTTCTATCTGTCAGGCGGCGATGGGTACGAGTGAGGCGCCGTTCAGTTCCCGCACGGCGGCGCGAGCGAGATCATGGGGGGTGCGGTGCTTTGTGTAGTGGTCAAGGACGCTGATCCAGGTGCTGTCAGCGTTCTGCATGGTGTGCAGATCAGCGTCGTCCACCCGCACGACGAAGTCGATGAGATGCGGGCTGTCGTCCTGCGGGACCGCCATACCGTTGTGATGGCTTGCATGTGCCATGCCATGGGGGTGCTCATGGACAGGCCATCCTTGTATGTGGCGTCCGAGGTACATCTCGTCGAACGGCTCCGGGACGTTGTCTGCCCGATGAGCCGGTGAACTTCTCTGTGCCGACGCGACAGGCGCGGCTGCCGCAGTAACGGTGCGGGCTTCCCCGAGCGAGGCGCCGGCCAGTAACAGTGCCGACGCTCGCAGCAGGCTGCGGCGGGAGAGGTGACGCACGATCGGCTCCTTCTGGAGTACGTCGCAGGCCTCAAGGCAGCGCAGTTGGGCACTTGCGTGTCCGAGGCATCGCGTGTCGTCACATGCTGGCAGCCCATGCTCGGCACAAGATATGCGGTCGTGGACTCAGCGATCTGAACGAGCCGCACTGAGATGAGAAATCCAAGTTTCAACAGCGAAAAATTTTCGGTGGGCCCCGCGGGTGTCCTCGAAACACAGGACCTTTCACCTGTCTCGCGAGTAACGCGCATCGATCTTTCACCAGATGCTGCGTGGCACTGCTGAGGGTGCGTGCGCCAAGTCGTCTCAATTGCAGGGGCAGGAGGTGACGGGTTGGGTAGGCGCTGAAGTTTGGCCCATTGCGCTGCTCTCGCCTGGTGCGCTGCAGAGGCGAACAGCCTGTGCTGGGCTTCGAGCGGCGACAGCGCCGTTCGACCGTCCAGGTTCAGACGCAGCAGGTCCATGGGTTATTGGTGATCTTCATCGGGCAAGTATGTCGGCGGGTTTACCGAAGCGCTTGGCCGGTCCTGGCTGGGCGGTGCGCTGGATGTTGCTGACGGCCGGGGTGGCGGTTGACCGCGCCTCGGATGGCGTTGTATGCGGCGGCGTGCTGGTTGCGGAAGGAAGCGTCGAGGTCCTCTACCTCCGGGTTGACCCAGACCGCCGCGATGATCAGGTAGGCCTCGGCTTCTTTTGCTGGGATCAAGCCGTTGCCCACCGCGTCCGTGATTCCCAGCCCCAGGCCGACCTGGGCCGAGCCCCAGATGGCCCGTTGGTGTAGCTCACCGACGGCGGCAGCCTTGTTGGTGAACCGGGCCAGCGGCTTGACCACCACCGATGGTCGCATGACTGCCATGAACGGCACGTGCCTGCTACTGGGTGTGGCCAGTGCCGTCGCCCAGGCCGTCTCGACCGGACCACCCTTGTGGCCGATCACGAGGTGTGTGTGGGCGGCGTTGGCGCCCTGGCCGACGAAGGCCTCGCCTATGAGCGCGGTCGGGGCAAAGGGGGTGGACAATTCGCAGCTCCCACCTGCTTGCAGCGGCTGCAGGGAATCTAGATGTGCTGTTGCGCGCTCGCAAGAATCGGCCGGGGATCGAGATGCCGGTTGCTCCTGCGACAACTTGCCCTTCCATACGGACTTCAGTCGCCACAGCGGCGTGCGGTGCGATCTCAATTTGCATGGGGCGCTGGCTTCCGGCGAAGGGAAGAGCCCGGGCGGCCTTGGACTCGTCAGCCCGACCCAGCTGGTGGGCTGCGAGAAAAATCAGGTGTTGTGGGCGCTCAAGGCGCTGACCGCAGCAGGTCCATGAACGGAAGAATAGTTTATGACAGTCCCGAGGCTTCCTAGCTTCGAGGTCTGCGCGAAGGTGATGTCTTCGGCGGTGACTGCCGGCGTGCCACGAATGACAAGCGGAACCTTGCGAGTGCAGCGGCCGAACTGGCCCAGGGGGTAGCAATAAGAAAGGACATTCGCCGTGCTCTGCCCGGCCGCTCATGTCCGCGCCTGGGACCACGCCACTCGCCCCGCCGGTGATTGATGCCTGGCTGCCTGCCAGAGCGCCGAACATCTCGTTCACAGACCGGGCTGTCGGCGTACCCATGATGGTCTTGGATCCACATCGCTGATTGGAACTGCGGTTCTTTTTCGTCGCCTGTTGGAGGCTGGGGCGACGCGTCTGTCGGACATCGCCAGGGAGACGGGACTGGACTGCAAGCCAGTGGCCGACCTCGGGCACGGTGCTGATGTCCGCCAGCGATGAGCACACCGGTCGCAAGGGCGAGCGCCGTACCTTGTTCGAAGACGACTACATGAGTCTCGTCGACGGGAGGCACCCACTCGTCAATGCCCCGATCATGCTGGTCTGGGACTGGCTCAAGCCCCGCGTCCCGCGCACTATGCACGAGCTGATCGAGGCACGGGAATGGCTACGGGTGTTCATCCTGCGCTCCAACGCACGCCTGGTGAACACCCAGGTCGTGTACGCGGCCGGCAGCAACAGCGAGACCGGAGACCTGCTCGCCCCGCTGAACATCACCTCCTCCGAGGGTGTGC
>NZ_JBFBBK010000151.1:0-3592 GCF_040682635.1 Streptomyces sp. NPDC051133 | reverse complement strand
CCTGTTCCTCCGGTCGTTCGACGTGCGCTGTTCGTCCGGACGACCTCGCCAGCGTGGTCCTACTCAGCGATGCACCCGCAGGGGCCCTCAGCCCCTCATCTCTGCCGCGGTGCACCGGCCGTCCTTCAAGGCCACCGCCTGGGCGCCCCCGGCGCATATCCGGGCCTGCCCGCCCCAAGATCGCCCTAGGACCACGCGCCCGTCGCAGGCCGGCCCTCATTTTCCGCGGCTAGGGTAATTCCGCCCTCGCCCGCTCTCTGGAACGGTGCGTTTTCAGAGTGCCCGGGAGGGGCGGTTGCAATGTCGGCAACAGCCCTAGCTTGCCGGAGGGGCGACAGGACTACCTTCGTGTCTGCACGCGCGATGCCCAGGTGAGACACACACCTGGTGCGCCTTGATTGACCGGCGATGCAACCGAGGCGCCCGTTGTCGCAGTGCATGGCCCCACAGGGCTCGGTGGCTGGTGCCTCGGCCGAACGCCGCCCGTGGTGGTTGGGGAGTTATTCAAGGGGCGGGTGCCTTGGGTAACTCCCCCAAACCTCGCCCGGGGCTCGGATCACGCATGTTGCGGGCCTTCATACCCCGCGTTCCACCGGCGTCAACTTGCAGGCCGTCTTGGCCACTTCAAGAGCAGCTCCCGCCGATACCCGAGCCCAGTGTCGGCGATTCACCGTTGTTCGCCTTCCAGCGGCACTTCGTACAAGGCGTGATGGCAGGCTCATTCAAGTGACCGAGCCCCCCATCGCTCAGGCGTACGGCCAGCGCCAGACGCTGCCGCTGAAAACGCACGTGATCGGCGTACCACCGGCGGTGGTGGTCGTCTGCCCCAGACCCGAACTGGCGCCGCACTCGGCATGTGCAGGGGCTGATGCCGAACTCGCAGTGGGACCCCCTTCTGAGGGGTCAGGCTTGGCTGGAGAGTACCTGCGGATGGAGGACACCCAGCGCATTGCGCAGAAGAGTGCTGGAGGTGTGCGCCGTATACGGGAAGTACACAACCTCGACGTCAACCCTTGCGAATTCAGCCTCCAACGCTGTCCACACGTCCGTGCCGAGCCAGTCATCCCCCTTGAAGATGACGTCGAAACCGACTTCCTTCCAAATCTCGATCTTGTCGTCAACGGTCATGACATGAACGTCGTCAACGTAGCGAAGACTGCGAAGGATTTCGAGTCGCTCGCACAACGGTACGACGGGCGGCCGGCCCTTCATACGCACCACCAGGTCGTCGGAAGCGACGCCCGCGATCAGACGGTGGCACTGTTCCCGGGCCCGGCGCAGGATATTGAGATGGCCGACGTGGAAGAGGTCAAAGACCCCCGGCGCGTAGCCGAGACGTTCGTCCGTCACCGATCTTCCCCTGGTTACTTTTCCGTGACCGCGGTCACGAGGAGCGGCTTGGACCGATGTGTTGAGTTCTTGCCGTCGGTGACGGCGATGGTGTAGCGGTGACGTGACCCTGGAGTGACCGAGTCCGTGTACTTCATTTCCGGGAGGTCCCACTCGACGGAGCTCTTCTTCGGCGAGGCCACGCGGACGCCGTCACGATAGATTTGGTACGTCAGCTTCGCGTCGTCCCGGTCCCAGGTCGCACGCCAGGTAAGCGTGATCTTTCCTACGCGAGAATTGTCGGCCGTGATTTGGGGGATCGCTTCCGGTGCCGCGTTGCCAGGTCCGGGCCCGAAGCGCGTCAGGCCTTGCTGGGGCTTTTCGTTTACCGTGGTGAACCCGCCACCTGCCCAGAGGATTCCCTTGGCCATGACCAGGGTGCGGGGGCCGATTTGCTGCTCGTTCCCGATTCCGTCATCGGTGTCGGGGAACCAGTGCAAGATCCGCTTGTCGGCGACGGACTGGGCCAGGAAGTGCCGACGGCGGCCATCGGGGAAGCCCCCAGGCGTGGGCAGGCAGTAATGGGCATGGGACCCGCTGTAAAGGATGCCCTTGTAGACGAGAACGGCCTGGGTGGCGCCCTGGCAGTAGTCCTTCCAGACCATCTTGCCGTTGTCCAGACGGCCCGCGATGCGACCGTCGAAGACGCCGGTTCCCCTGCCGTCCGACGCCACGTAGAAGTTGGTTTTGTCGCGTGCCAGTGACTGCACCGACGATCTTTGCGGAAGCCAGTCTGGGTACGAGGTAACGATCGAGCCGGTCGAGGGATTCAAGGCGACCAGGGCCTGCTGCTGCTCACCGTTGACATGGTGGAAATCGCCGCCCACGAGAACCATATTATGTTCCGGCACTGCCAAGAGGGCGTGGACCGGCTGATCGATTTCTGCGCTGAACGGCTGGAGAGATCCTCGGGGGCTGAAGGAGGCGATGTGCATCCTTTCCTTGCCGTTGATGTGCGTGAAGTCGCCACCCAGGTAGAGGGACTTGTCCGTGATGTCGATGGCGCGAACCGTCCCATCCACCTTGGGGCGGAAGTTCTTGCGCAGTGTGCAATCTGCCGTGTTGAGTGCGACGACATCGGACGCAGAGGTGTGATCGACCTTGCTGAACGATCCGCCGATGTACAACACCTTGCCGTCGCGTGACGGCTTCAGCGCCCGTACCGTCCCCCCGATCTCGGAGAAAGAATGCGTGCAGGGCAGCAGTTTTCCGGTGACGGCGTCGAACGCGGCGAAGTTCTTGCGGGTTTTTTGCTTCTCGCCTGGCTTTGCGCCGGGCGGGCGTACCGTGTCGAAGGTGCCGCCGACGTAGACGACGCCGCGGGCGTACGCGAGCGTCCAGACGTAACCGTCCGTCTGCCATGTCGAAAGGGGCTTGGCAGTCAAGGTTGGCCTGACCGGTGCCACGGAACCGTAAGCCGTTGTGAGGGAGCCGGTAGCAAGTGCCGCTGCGGTGACGATGCTCGTCGTGCTTTTCCTCAGGCGCATGAAACATCCCAGTTGCGAGTGTACGGGGGATGGGAGACGGACGACCTCCCGCACTCACGGCGGAGTGCGGTGTTTTGAAAACGCGGCAAAATCTAGCAGGCATATGCGCATTCCCCAGTAATTGAGGCGCCATGACCCGCTGCCGTGTCGCCCGTGCATAGCACGACCGGGAAGAAGAGGGGCGACCGTGGCGAGGTGCCGGCACCACCGCCGAACACCGCCGGCGAATGAACGGCAGTGTGCCGCTCTCCGGCTTCGCGTCGTCGGGCACAGACGCCTCCACCAGGTCAGGAGAGGGCGCAGAGAGCCCAGAAGTAGCTGGCTGCAGCGAGTCGCTGGTCCCTGACCCGACGGGCCATGACGAGACACTTTTGCCGCACGCCTGAGTGACCGTTGTAGCCCTGACGAAGGCCTTGATGCTTTGGCGTCGGTGAAGCGGATCTGGCCGCGCCGACTTTGGCGAGCCGCCGGGCGCTGGTGAGGGATCCGAGTCCGTCGACCTCCACGATGCCCACGCTCGCCGAGAACATACAGCTGCGGCTGGAGGCCGCCATACTCCGGACCCACACCGGGATCAGTGCGCCATCCACCTCCACAACCGCTCTGCGGGCATCCCTCGGGCGGTCCGACGGGCTCGCTGGCGGGCAGGGGTCCCAGCCTATTAATGACCCGGCCACACCGTGGAAGAGAGGACGTCAGACGGCGGGCCAAGCTGC
>NZ_JBFBBK010000150.1:0-3698 GCF_040682635.1 Streptomyces sp. NPDC051133 | reverse complement strand
CGTAGGAGGGGCCGAGACCCAAGTAGCGGAGATCCGCTGGGGGAGCGGCGGCACGCACCCGCGCCCCGATCCGGGGCGACCTGATCGTCGCCGTGTGCCGGCACTACGAGTCCCGGAGGGCCCCATGGCGGATTCGATGCTGGAGCACACCCTCTACAGGCTCACCTGTATGGAGGAGGTCTCCGCCCTAGGGTGGGCCTGGGAGCCGCGCGAGGTGACGCCTGGCAGGAGTCGGTCATGGAGATCGCGGGCATTGACCAGCGTCTTATCGGCTGGCAGTCGACCCGCCGTCAGCAAACCGCAGACACGCTGCCCGTTCTCGTGGCCGACTACGAAACGCAGCAGGCACCCGCTGAGGGGAGCGGGGCCGCTGTGTACTTGACCGGCAGGCCCGCCGCCCGGACCCGCCCACCGAAGCGCAGGATGCCGCTGCCGCTGTCCGAGCGATGGCGGGCCGCGGCGATCCGGGCGTCCGGCGCCTGCACCGTCTGTCGGCTGGCGGAGCGGGCGCGGGTGTGGCCGGTGGTCAACGTCGCCCTGGCGGCCTTCAACACCGTCGCCGTCGTGTACGTGATGCGCGGCGCGTTCCAACGTCAGCGCCTGCTTGCCGAAGCCTGCCGCCACCTCGCCTGCGCCCTGCACGGCCGACCCCACCAGCCCGGTCTGGACGAACAGATTGTGCAGCCGGTCAGGACGACTACGCCCGCCCCGCCGACAGATGAACACCCTGGTGCCGGCGAGGAAACGCAATTGTCAAGGCCCTTCACCCGAAGGGATTGCCCCTGGATTACGATCTTTCATGCCCCGCACGGTTGCCGTACCGTTTTCGCACTTGGGCCTGCCCAAGGGAGTGTGGCGGGGTGTACAGGGGAGAGGACGGTGTCGGGATGATCGGGGATGATCAGGCGACCTGGGCGGCACACGCAGTCTGCCGCACTACTGATCCGGACGAACTGTTCGCCGAAGGCGCGGCCCAGAATCAGGCCAAAGCCCTCTGCACCGGATGCCCGGTGCGCACCGAATGCCTCGCTCACGCCCTCGATCACCGCATCGAGCACGGCGTGTGGGGAGGCATGACGGAGCGAGAGAGGAGGGCAGTCCTACGGCGTCGGCCAACGGTGACGTCCTGGCGGCGCCTGCTGGAGAGCGCGCGCGCCGAGTATGGCCGCCGGAACATGGAATATCAGGAGCCGAGCGAAGGATGGTCCCAGGCAGGCTGAGTGCCGGCTGACGTGAGAACTAGGTCGTGTTTGAGATGTTGATCTAGGTCGGATCTGCGGCGTCGGCCCCGTGACCGCCATGGACCTGATGGTCGAGGTCGGGGCTCCTTGCCGGTTCGCTACCGAGGCACAGTTCGCCCGCTGGTGCGGATCGGCTCCGATCGTCATGTCTTCTGGCGAAGGACACGGCCCCGCCCGCAGACACCAGCTCGATGTCGGAGGCAGCCGCAACGTGAACTCGATCCTGCATATCGTGCACGTCACCGAGGTCAGATGCCACGGACCGGCCCGTGACTACGTCGCGAGGATGGTCGCCGAGAACAAGACGAAGCGTGAGACCAGAGGGGGCTCACAAACGCCAGCTCGCCAACGTGATTATCCGTCACATGTGGAAGGACGAAACCCGCCACCGGACTCCTCAGAACCCTCTCCCAGCCACCGGTTGACAAAAGAGCTTCGAGTCGGTGAACGCGGGCATCCGCCGGGCCGTGCGGGCCTGCGGCCACTTCCCGTCCGAGAACGGCGCGCTGAAGTGCGTCTACCTCGGTGATGTCTCTCGACCCGACCGGCACCGGCCGGAAACGCTGGACCAGCCGCTGGAAGCGAGCGTTGCAAGCCTTCGCCATCGCCTTCGACTGCCGCCTCACCCACAACCGAATCTGACCTACGTAACCGTCCAACCGCATGAGGCGGCCCCCGCCGCCCCGGCCTGGTCCGGCAGCGGCTGCCGGCCGGTTCCCCGCTACCGGCAACCACCAGTGAAGTGACAGAGCTGGCGACCGCGGCCGCCGGACGGGAAGCCTTCAGTGAGGTGACCTGGTGGGAAGGCTCCCGCGGCCCGATGACCTCGCGCTTCCTCACGGTGCGGGTCCGGCCGGCCGGGGTGCGCTCGCGTCGGCTGGCCCAGGCAGCCGCGGTGGCCGGGCACGGCCGGTGGGGCCGCCCTGGCCGGGCTGGCATCACCACGTCACCCTGGTCACCGCCGCCCATGCCTGCCTCACCGAGCAGCGGCTGGCCCCAAAAGCCGGCACAACCAACTCACCCTCTACCAGATCCTCGACGCCTTCCAGGACCTGCTGAACTGCTCCCACACCAAGATCAAGACAGACCTAGCGGGGTCCACTAATGGTCTCGATCACGACACCACACCGAACCGTGCAGATCACCTACGCTGCCGAGGATTGCCCCAGGCCATACGCTTTTCGCAGTAGTCGGAGTGGCGGCGCCGCCACCGCTTCCGGACAGTAGGAATCATGAGCCGTCACCGATTCCCACGCCGACGGGCCCCATGGATAGTGGGCGGCGCGGCTGTGCTTGCCTGCGGGGCCATCGCCATGTGGGCGCTGGAGACGTCGGACCGCGGCGCTCCCCGGCCGACGCCGTCATCCTCTGGCACCCTGTCCGTACCGACCTCACGTCCGTCGTCCCGGGCACCTGCTTCCAAGACACCAGGAGCGCAGCAGTCCACTTCGATACGCACCCCTGGAAGGCAGCAGACAACGTCGGGACACTCTCGGCAACCTCCACCGAAGGTTTCGTCCCATCCCTCTCCGGGGCTGACATCCGCTGCCGGTCTGGCGACGCCGAATGCGACGTCGCCGCGCTTGTCGGCTGCGCCGCCTGCCGCGGCTCTGCGGTCCGGATCGGCGTCACGGCCGTCGCAGACCGCCTCTCCTGGGCTGACATCCGCTGCCGGTCTGGCGACGGCGAATCTGACGTCGCCGCGCTTGTCGGCCGCGCCGCCTGCCGCGGCTCTGCGGCCGGGATCGGCGTCATCGCTATCGCCTCACGACCAACGCCACCGCAGGCCCGACGCGAGTCACCCCCGTCGCATGTGGCCCCTCCCCATTGCACCGTCGTCTCCGTCACCGCTGGTGACATGGTGGTACGGGAGTTCGGTGGCCGCCGCAGCCGCCCAGCGCATGGCAGCCGCAGGAGTAGTCGGCGACCCAGCTTGTTCGATGGCGTCGTACCCTCAGCTGTATCTGACGCTGCTCCCATCGGGCCTGCGGTCTATACGCGTTGGGCAGGCCGACGGCTATTGGTGCCTGATCTGGTAGAACCACTGGGCACCGCTTAGCAGGTCGCCCGCTGTCACCGGACTTCTTCCAGGAGGCTCTGGCCTTCAGGCCGGGTAGGAATGGATCTACGGACCGGAGCCGCGCAGCGGCGGAGTTCTCTTCGGCGGGTGACGCGTTCGGGGTCGCGCTGGGTGAAGTGGGTGCCGCTGAGTTCCTGGTAGGCGACGTTGTCGGTGAGCATGTGCCAGATCGCGGTGATGATCGAGTGCTTGTCGGCGACCAGGGCCTTGAGCGGGCCGCGGCGGGCGGTCAGCCGCTTGTGGCGGGCCTGCAGATAGTGTCGTTGGTTCTCATCGCACCGAATGCCGCGAGCCGAGGGCTCTTTGAGGTAGGGGTTGCCGGGCCGGACCTTGGTGTTCTTGGTGTGGCCGGCGGACTCGTGGTGGCCGGGGCAGGA
>NZ_JBFBBK010000149.1:0-3702 GCF_040682635.1 Streptomyces sp. NPDC051133 | reverse complement strand
GTTCATGCTCCACCTCGACGAGCGGGGCGCTGCCAGCGGGGGAGTCCTGGCATCTGCAACGGGCTTCCGCGCCCTGGACTGCACCGATTCCAGAACGTCAGCGTTCGTCGTCATCCGCCCGCCCATCCGCACCGAGGCTCGTACGGTCGCCCCACGCGTGGACGGTGTCATTGCGGTGGGCGGAGATCACACCAGGCACGACGAGTCGAAGCGCATCCGTCAGCTGGCCAGCTGCTTGGGTGGGCGTGTCGTGGGCCCGGTGCTCGACACCGGCACGCAACGAAGCCGGTTCCCCCGACTGCGGAAGCAAGACTCGTCCACGTCGCCGGCGTCACTCGTCGGCACCAGGGAGATGCCCGCTCCCGTGTCCCACACCGACGGCGCGTCACAACAGCAGAAAACGCTCGCGCTCAAGCAAGACACCTCGGTTCCAGACGACAGACTCAGCGCTTCGCGATGACTGCCTCCGGAACGATTCTTTCCGCGGACGAGGGGTCGGCCCTGCGCAAGGATGTCGCCGCTGCCGCGCGGGGCGGCTCGTGGGGTCTGCTCGGCTCGCTGGTCAGTGCTGTCCTCGCCTACATCCTCGTTGCCCTCGTCGCGCGCACCCTGGGGGCGCAAGGGGCGGGAGCGGTGTTCACAGGAGTCGGCGCTTTCACCATCCTCAGCAACATCTGCAAGCTCGGCGCCGACACGGGAATGGTCCGCTTCGTTTCCCGCGACGTGGCGACAGGCGGCGGCCGGCAGGTAGGCGCACTCCTGCGCACCGCCTTGGTACCGGCAATGATGGCGAGTACGGCCGCGGCCGCGGTGCTGTTCCTGTTCCCCTCGGTGGCCACCGCACTGCTGCCGAGCATGGACGTGAAGGACGCCGTCACCCTCATCCGGCTCTTCGCGGTGTTCCTCCCCGTGGCCACCGTCAGCCTGATCTTGCTCGGGGCGAGCCAGGGTTACGGCACCATGTTCCCCTATATCGGGGTTGAGCAGGTCGGCAAGCCGACACTGCGCGTCCTCGTCGCGGTGCCGCTGGTGTTCCTTGCACCCGGGGTGCTGAGCATGGCTGCGGCATGGCTGATTCCCTCTCTGGCAGGGGCTGTCATCGCCTGGCTCACACTGCGCCGGTACCGGGCGGCCCACAGTGGCGCGCCAGGGGAGGAAGCAAGCGTCATCCCAAGCGAGTTCTGGGCGTTCTCCGCACCACGGGCCGTCTCATCCGTGTTCGACATCAGTGCGGTCTGGGTGGGGGTCATCCTGCTCTCTGGACTGGCCACGAGCGAACAAGCAGGCATCTACACCGCCATCACCCGGGTGGTCTTCGCGGGCACGCTGGTCCAGGCCGCCATCCGCAGAGCCGTAGCACCGCGGATCAGTCGCCTGCTTGCCCTGGGCGAGGTGCAACACGCATGTCATCTGCACCGTATTTCGACCCGCTGGATCGTGCTGTTGTCATGGCCCCCCCTCGTCCTCCTGGCGAGTTTCCCCGCCACCCTCCTCTGCCTGTTCGGGCCGGAGTTCGCACACGGAGCTGATGCCCTCGTCGTCCTCTGCATCGCCTCGGCGATCAACATCAGCTCCGGCAACGCGCAAACGGTGCTACTCATGGCCGGCAAGAGCTCATGGCACCTTGTGCTCACCGGCATCGCGTTCACGGTACAACTGACCGTGGGCTTCCTGGCCGTACCCAGCATGGGTGTACTGGGCGCGGCCCTTTCCTGGGGAGCAGCCATCGTGGTGGAAAACCTCATGGCAGCTGCCCTCGTACGACGCAATCCGGGCTTCACCACCATCGACTGCGGATACCTCATCGCGACTGGTGTCGGCCTGTGTCTCACCGCGGCGCTGGCCGTGCCCGCCAGGCTGCTCGCCGGTGACACACCGCTCGGACTGACCCTTGGAACCGTCCTGGGCGTGTCCGCGTTCGCCGTCAGTCTGTGGCGCCTGAGCAGGCCGCTGGGACTGCGCGAACTCATCGACGTTCTGCCCAAGCGCATCGCATAAGGCCGCCGTCCCTTCCTGGACTCCGAGCCTTTCCCCCCCCACTCGAACCCCTCAACCTGGGATGTTCCATGCACCTGAGAAAGAACTCGACACGGGCCATCACCACCGCTACCGCAGTGGCCCTCTTGTCAGCAGCCTCCCTCACCACAGCCTTTAGCTCGGAGGCACACCACAAGAAAACTCTGACCGCCGCCCCCCTGGCGACGTGGCAGACCAACGGCGTCGTCTGGACGATCGAATACGCGCGCGGTGTCGTCTACGTCGGCGGCACCTTCGACAGCGTCCGCCCGCCGGGGGCCAAGCCAGGTGAAAAGGAAGTGGTCCGCAAGAACTTCGCTGCGTTCGACGCCGTCACCGGCAAACTGCTGCCGTGCGCCCCCGCCTTCGCGGGGGGGCCCGAGACCATCCGCGCCATGAAGGCCTCGCCGGACGGGCGGACACTCTATGTCGGCGGCTCCTTCGGCAAGGTCGACAAGACCGGTGTGTCCAACGTGGCCGCCCTCAACACGGCAGACTGCTCGCTGCGCAAAAACTTCCGTCCCGCGATGACGGCACCCGTCCGTGCCATCGCCACCACTGCCACCTCGGTCTACCTGGGCGGCGACTTCGGCGTCGCCAATGGCCAGCGCAGGAAGCACATCGCCGTCTTCAGCCCCAGCGGCAAACTGCAACCGTTCAGCGCGGACATCGACGAATCGGTTCTAGCCCTCCTGGTCGTACCCGACCACAAGAAGCTCATCGTCGGAGGCCGCTTCGACAAAGTCAACGGTGCCAAGGAGCACGCACTGGTCGCGCTGAACGCCACGACCGGCTCGACCGTGAATTCCTTCCCGGGGTGGCTTCCGCAGAGATCGTCGGTGAAGGCGCTGGCCCGCGACAAGAACAACTTCTATCTGGGAGCAGAGGGAGAAGGGACCGGCATCTTCGACGGCCGCATCGCCGGCCGCCTGTCCGACGGCCATATGGTCTGGAAGGACGATTGCCAGGGCGCCACACAGACCGTACTCGTGTACAAGAACATCCTGTACAGCGGGTCCCACGCCCACAACTGCGGCACCACGCCTGGGGGCTTTCCCGAACACAGCAACCGCCAGCACTTCCTGGCCAACGCGACCAGCGACGGCCGCATCCTGCACTGGTTCCCCGACACCAACGAGGGGATCGGTCAAAAGCAAGGGCCCCGAGCGCTGGTGATGGCCGGCAAAATCCTCTGGGCGGCCGGCGAATTCACCCAGGTCAACGGCAAGCCCCAGCAAAGCCTGACGCGGTTCGCGGCAGACCGCAACGCGGCACCGGAGACGACGCCCAAGCTCATCGCCAAAACCGCACGAGCTGGCCGGGTCACCCTGAACTGGCGTGCCACATGGGACCGGGACGACGCGGAGTTGACGTACCGGATCTACCGTGACGGCACCCTGGTGGCCTCGCGGAAGCAGCGGTCAGCCGAGTGGGACCTCCCGGACATGAAGTACACGGACTCCGTTGCCGCCGGCTCCCATCATCGCTACACGATCGCTGTCACCGACGGTAAGGCAACAACACACCGATCGGTGCCCCTCGATGTGGCCGCGACTGCCGAAAAGTGAACCGCAGGAGACCCTGCGCTCCGCGTAATCCGTGGGTTCTGAAGGAGCCGAGCAGCGTGAACAGGATGAACTTCCACGAGGCCCGGGTCCGGCCCTCGCCGCCCCAGCGGGCGATGAG
>NZ_JBFBBK010000148.1:0-3830 GCF_040682635.1 Streptomyces sp. NPDC051133 | reverse complement strand
GAACGGGAGTCTTCTGGTGGGTGTCACTACTGATCGTCTTTGGGTTGATCCCCTTGGTGGACCTGTTCATAGGGAAGGACTCAAACAACCCGCCGGACAGCGTTTTGCTCTGGCTTGAGTCCGACCGCTACTACCGTTGGTGCACCTACCTCTTCCTGCCGTTGCAGTACGGGGGTCTTGTCCTGGCCTGCTGGTTGTGGAGCGGCAGCCAACTGTCGGCCGTTGACAGAGCCGGGCTGATGGCCACTGTGGGCCTGATCGCCGGATTTGGCATCAACACGGCGCATGAACTGGGCCACAAGAAGGACTCTGGGGAGCGCTGGCTGGCCAGGATCGCGCTTGCCCAGACCTGCTACGGCCACTTCTACATTGAGCACAACCGTGGGCATCACGTACGGGTGGCGACGCCGGAAGACCCAGCCAGCTCAAGGCTGGGTGAGTCCTTCTGGGCATTCCTGCCAAGGTCAGTGTTCGGCAGTCTCCGCTCGGGCTGGGGGCTCGAAAAGCAGCGACTACACCGACTGGGCAAGAGCCCGTGGACGTGGCACAACGACGTCCTCAGCGCATGGGCTATGTCTGCAGTGCTGTTTGGGACCCTGACGGCCACCTTTGGGTTCCAGGTGCTGCCCTACCTGATCATGCAGGCCGTCATTGGCTTCTGTCTTCTGGAGATCGTCAACTACCTTGAACATTATGGGCTGTTGCGACAGAGGACGGAGACTGGACGGTATGAGCGGTGCACTCCCAAGCACTCGTGGAATAGCGATGATATTGCCTCCAACGTGTTCCTCTACCACTTGCAGCGTCACAGTGACCACCATGCCAACCCAACACGCCGGTATCAGGCCCTTCGGCACTTTGACCAGTCTCCGCAGTTGCCCTCCGGCTATGCCACGATGATCCTTCTGGCTCTGATCCCCCCGGTGTGGCGGCGGGTAATGGACGCAAGAGTGCTCGCCCACTACGACGGCGACGTCTCCCGCGCGAACCTCCACCCTCGAACCCGAGCCAAGGTGCTGGCCCGATACGGAGACTGCACGTGAGCGCATCTCGGTATAGGTGTCCGGTTTGCGGCTACGTCTATGACGAGGCCATCGGCGCCCCGCGCGAGGGCTTTCCCATCGGTACGCCCTGGGTTCACATTCCAACCGATTGGTGCTGCCCTGACTGCGGGGTACGCGAAAAGGTCGATTTCGAGGAGATGACATGAAGATCTGGGAGTGTCTGGTATGCGGATTCGTCTATAACGAGTCTCTGGGTTGGCCTGATGAGGGAATCGCCCCGGGCACTCGCTGGGAGGACATTCCTGACGACTGGTCCTGCCCTGACTGCGGGGCTGCCAAGGCCGACTTCCAGATGGTCGAGGTGGCCGGTGCCTGAGTCCATACCTCGTACAACCGTCATCGTAGGCACCGGAGTGGCCGGAGCCAGCGCAGCGCTGACTCTCCGACATGAAGGATTCGATGGCCGAATCCAGCTCATCGGCGATGAGTCACACATCCCCTACAGACGTCCTCTGTTGTCAAAGGAACTGCTCAAGCGCCCGGTGTCCAACGAACGAGTCCAATTTAAGCCTGAATCCTTCTGGCAGGAACAGGGAATTGAGCTCCACACTCACACCAAGGTGAAAGAAATTCGCGATCGCAGGCTGCTGCTCGCTGACGGCAACTTTCTAACATTCGACCGGCTGTTGCTAGCCACCGGAGGCCAGGCACGCACACTGCCTCACGTGATCCGTGACGAGCGCGTGCACACCCTGCGAACGCTAGATGACCTTACCTACCTGCGGTCCGACCTGATGGAGGGCGGGTCACTACTTGTCATCGGTGCTGGGCTGGTCGGCCTGGAAGTTGCCGCCACCGCTCGAACGATGGGTCTGGACGTCACCGTGCTAGAAGCAGCCGCTGAACCTCTCCGCCGGACGCTGCCTCGGCAATTGCGCCAGGCCATAGTCCAGCTGCACGGCTCGCACGGGGTCGAGATCCACACAGGCGTACACCTTGCAAATATGGGACGCCACGGCAAACTGCTTTACGCCTCCAGCAGCGATGGCCGCACCTGGAAGGCACACACAGTACTCGTAGCTGCCGGCGTCCAGCCGCGGGCGGAACTCGCTATAAAGGCCGGGCTTAAGACGGACGACGGAATAATCGTCGACGAGTACGGCGCCACCAGTCATCCAAACATCTATGCAGCCGGCGACGTCGCCCGCCTTCCCGACCGTATTTTGAATCAGCAGGTGCGTGTCGAGCAGTGGAATCATGCACAAGAACACGCCACCCATGTGGCACGCAACATGCTCGGCGCCCGCACGCCCTTCACCGCTGTCCCCTGGGGATGGACCGAACAGTACGGGATTAGGTTGCAGTTGGCTGGCCATCCAGCATTGGCGGACAACCTGAGGGTGCATGGTGAAGTCACGGATTTCGACTTTACAGCCCTTGCTCACCGCTACTGCCGCCCCATCGGAGCCGTAGTTGCAGGCCGACCGGCCGAATTCCAAACCATGCGCGCTCAGATCGGTCGGCAGGCAGAGATCCGAACCGCCATCTGTGGCTCGCCCTGACCGGTGGAACCAAGCCGAGAGCCGGGCGTCGCCGTTCAACGGTAGCCCGCAGGAGCGGGACTGGCTGCGTGGTGACCGCGACGATGCCTTAAGGGTACTCACCGCGAAGAGGTGGAGGCCGCCACCGGGGCGCACGAGTTGAAGAGGACGCAACGAGGCTGGGGGCGCTGTGGTACCCGCTGCCATCTCTCAGGAAGGATTCCTGCACCTCCCCACTGAGCCGGAAGGGCTTTCACGCAGTGGCCTCCCGCTTCGATAAGCGGGCATACATCTTTCACAGCACGCAATCCGTCACCGCGATGCGCCTCTGGCTTCGCCGTGACTCCCTGGGCGCCCTGCCGGTTACTTTGCCGCAGATTCGAAGGTGGGCAAGTAGCCATCCGACTGGCCGGCCGACGTGGGATGGTAGGATTCATCCACCGGATAGGTGATGGAGTGGAGCCACGGCGATTGTGAGCAGAGCTCGTGGCCGCTGAAGGCCGGAGTGACGTCAATAAAGGTGAAGCGATGGGCGCCGGCCTGGTTGGCCGTGACACTGTTCATGTCGTCGATCGCAACGTCGATGGCGGCGCGACTCTTCTCGGTGAGGCCTACCGCGCAGCTGCCGTTCAGCTTGTAGAAGTGCGGGTAGCCGAGAACGTCGACCCGGGCAGAGGGTGCCTTACCGCCAATCGCCGCATACACGGTGTCCAGCTTTCCCGGCAGGGTGTCTTTGATGTAACCGCGCGCCTGCGCAATCCGGGCCAGGCAGGAGGATTCGCCCTGCAGAATGCAGGTCGTCATCGCGTCGGCAAAGCCCGCGTCATTGGCGCCCACCGTGATACTCACCAGTGATGTTGCCCTGTTGAGTGGTCCCAGTTGGCCGGAGATGACATCGCCGGTTGCTGCGCCTGAGCAGGCGGTGAAGGAGAAACTCGACGGGCTGTGCGCGGCGGCCCACAGCGCGGGGTAGGACTTGATGCTGCGCTCACCCGCTTCTGGAAGAGGTGCATGGTGCCGGACACGGAGGCGTCGATCTCGTCGGCGATCACCTCGGTCACGGGGACGGTCTGGGCGACAAGGTTGCCGATATCCGGGTGACGGTGATCGGCGAGCAGATCTTCGCCGTGCGGATCGACTCCGGTCTCCTCGACTGGCGCACGGACTACGGCACCTTGCCGTCGACCAGATAGAGCGGAACCGAGATCGGCTTGAAGATGACCGGACCGTGCGCCCTGATGAAGGCCCGTGCATCGTCGGGAACGTTGGTGACCAACGTCGGGGG
>NZ_JBFBBK010000147.1:0-3856 GCF_040682635.1 Streptomyces sp. NPDC051133 | reverse complement strand
GGTGCTGACGCCCAGCAGGTCGGCGGTCGCCACCACCGAGATGAGGGCCTGCTCGGCCCGCCGGAGCCGTTCGAGAAGCCAGTGCGGGAAGTAGCTGCCCTGGCGCAGCTCGGGGACGGCGAGTTCGACCGTTCCCGCCCGGGTGTCCCGCTCGCGCGGGCGGTAGCCGTTGCGGTGGTTGACGTGTTCGTCGCTGACCTGCCCGTATTCGGCGTTGCAGAGGGTGTCGGCCTCCGCGGACATGAGCGCGTCGGCGAACGTCTTGACCATCGCGCGCAGCAGATCGGGACTCGCCGCGGCGAGGTTGCCCTCGGCGAGGACGTGCAGGGGCACACTGTCGGGTGCGGTCACCGTGCTGATCTCCTTCGAGCTTCGACACCTCGAAGATCAGCCGGTGGCTGTTCATCTATGCGGGCACCATCCCGATTCCGGAGCAAACCCCCGGATCAGGTCGAACCCGTACACCACTTCCCTGGACGCAGCCCCAGCGACCACCGCCAGCTTCATCAGGAGAGTTCACGACACCACTTAGCCAGGAAGGCAGGGATAAGCACCACGTGCGCGGCCAGCAGGGCGATATAAAGCACAAAAAAGACCATCCAGTTTCCGAGGAAAAGGAAGGTCAAACACAATACACCATAGTCCACCGGCAGCATCGCGATAGCGCGAATGGTACATGGAGGCCGTACCGGAAGGATGCGCACGCCAGCCTGTTGCTTCTTCAGCTGTTCCGTCAGAATCCCTGCGAAAAAAAACACGACAGAAGCGAACTGAAAGGTAATCGGGATAAAAAGCAGAGCAGGAGACGGTAGATCATGGAAGCGATACAGCGTAATCAGCACCGCCGTGTGGAGTGCTAGTAGTTTGGCGCAATCCGTTACATGATCTACCCACTCCCCTCGCATACTCACCGACCCGTTCAGCCGCGCTAGCTGTCCATCCGCAGAATCGAGGGCATATCCGAGGAGCAAAGCGAGAGCGACCCATCGTCCTGTGGCATATGAAGGAGGATGAAGAGCGATCGCCATGATGGCCACCATGGTGATCAGCGCGCTTGCGGCGGTTACCTGGTTCGGAGAAAGGCCGATGCGGTGTGCCGTCGCCGCAAGCAGCCTGCCGGCCGGCCGGTTGACGAATCGTGAGTAGACGGAGATCCCCCGGGCGGGCTTCTGCACTGTCGAGAGCTGAGACAGTGCGTTGGAAAAGTCCACTCTCTAAACCTCGCAGCCGGACAGCTCTGGATCAAAATAGCCAGGGAAGGGAAACGCATCGGTGACCTGCGCCACCGCGCGCTGCAACTCGGCGTCGGCGTTGATGTATCCCTGCATCCAGGTTGACCTCATTCAGCATCTTCAGGGGGAACTGACCATTTCGGATAACGGATAGACTGCGGGTCCGCCCCAACCGCGCCCATCCAGAAGGATTATTCTTTTCCTTGTTTACCCGACCGGCCCAATGTACCCGGCGGCGCCGCCCAGGAAAGCGGATCTACCTGGTCTTTCCGTCGGAGGCGCCCGCAGGGATATCCGGCCGGAGAAGGGGCCCTCATGGACGGGAATGTTTGCGGCGAGCCGTCCCGCTTGCAGTTACTGCTGAAAGGTTGATGTGCTCTGACATGACTTGACTCTCCGCGCGACCGCAATCTTGACCACGAGCACATCATGTCGAACGCCAACGCTTCCTCTCCACGTAAGAGCAAGTGGTGTTCCCGAACCAGCCAGCCCTCAAAGATGCCGGTACGCGTGTGGCTACGACAAGATGACGAGCTGCCCCTCGTCCTTCAGTTGCAGTTGCATCGCCGCTGACCAGGAACTTGCTCCGAGGTTAGTGAGCTCCTGTCATGTGCGGGATCATTCCAATGCTGCGTCGTTTGTAACGACAACATCAACATCTAGCGGCAGCCTAGTGACGACGGTGCCACCAAATCCATCTCAGTGCCTGATCAATCTAGCAGCGATGACACCCAATCCTGGTCAGCGAACTGCCATGAGCCGTCAGATTCTGTCAGGGAAAGGTGGACTCGGAAGCAGATCTCTTTCTGCGGTGACTGGGCTCGTCGCCGTCGAATAACTGAGGTTCCCCCGGCTGCGCGGGAAGGGTTGACTAGCTGGTCAGGGCGGGTTGACGTGATTTCAGTTTCACTTGTTCGGCCGCTGCCTGGTCGGCGTAGTGCTTCGCCTCGAACTCGATGGGGCTGAGGTAGCCGAACCGCTTCCTGCTAGGGCCATGTCGAAGGAGTCGCCGACCGAGCCCATAGACGCATGGATACTTGCTCTGACCAGGCGCGTTGTGAGCTTGATAGACGTATATTGCGTCCCGTGGTCGGCATGGTGGACGAGTTCGCCGGGGGCGACCTCCCTCTCCGCATGGATCAACCGGTACAGCGCGCTCACCGGTCATTCTCCTTCACGAAGAGGGCCGTGTGTACCGCTTCGTGTACTTGCTTCCCACCTGGTGCTACTTCCTCTGGAACCTCAGGTCCCAGTCTCCAGGTGTCCACGATCAAGGGGAAGCTTCAGACTCCGCGCTCGGGCACGTTCTCCTGGAACATTGGTGCAAACCCACAGTCAGCGGAGCCGGCTGCCCGGCGCCGAGCGGCTGCGCGAGACGATCACGAAGCCCCCGCTGAGAATGGCGGGGCGGAGTTGTACCTGCCCGTCGAGAAGTACAACGGGCAGGTGCCGACGGTGTGGGAGCCTGCCACCGACGTACCTGATTATGGTCGATGACCGGCCGCCTCGTGCGTGACACCACGCCGCTCACACAGTTTCGGCAGAGACAACACGGACGGAAACCACCCGTACTCATGGCACGGCGGGGCCGTCCACGTCCCCAGTCGGGGGCCGTGCCGCCACAGATGCTCGGCGGCCTCCCGCAGGAGCGCCGGATCGTCCGATCGCGCAAGACAGCCACAACGGCTCGTGCAGTCACCACCGTGTTCCCAGGAAGTCGAGGATGTGGCCGAACACGTCCAGCGCGGCGCCCCGGCCCAGGAACGTGTCGAGATGGCCGTATCCGGGGATCTCGGTGTAGGACACGTCCAGCTGCGGCTGTCGGCGGGCGAGCACGTCGTGGCAGAGCTTCTGGGAGTCCCCCCACAAGCCGTTCTCGCTGCCCGAGAGCAGCAGCACGGGGGTGTCGATCTGGCCCGCCGCATCCAGTGCGTTGGGCGGCAGGGCGCCATAGCGGTGGTCGGTGTCGTGCCAGCGGACCACGCTGCGGGCCAGCTCGATGCGGCGCAGATGGGGCAGGATCCACAGCGGGGCGGGGCCGAGCAGCTCCGCGAGCCGGTCATGGGTGGACCGGGACAGGTTGTCGTGCACGAAGAGCGAGGCGCCGGTGCCCCACGCCGAGTTGTGCAGCATCTGGCAGGTCGGATCCGGGCAGTCCGCCTTCCGCGAGGCCAGCGCGAACAGCGGGGTGTACTTCGACCACAGACCCACCGTGCGGAAGTCGACGGGGATATGGTCGATCCGGGTCTTGAGCAGCTCGCCCGCCACCGACATACGCAGCGAGGTGCGCCCCGCGAGCTTCGGCGTCAGGAACACGCCCTGGGACACCACGCCCGCCAAGCCCGGCACCAGCCCCGCCGCCATGCTCATGGACAGGGTCAGGGATCCGATGCAGTGGGCGACCACGAACAGCGGGCGGTCACCGATCCGCCCGCGGATGTAGGCCACGGCCTCCGGGATGTCGTACAGAGCCACGTCGTCGTACGTGTACCTGCGGCCCGTCTCGTTGTACGGCAGCCGGCAGCTGCCCCGCCAGTCAACCGGGCAGTTGCTGCCCGTACCCGAGGGGGTCGGGCTGAAGCGGGCGGCGGCGCTGCCCGAGGTGGTCTGCACGGTCTGGTCCA
>NZ_JBFBBK010000146.1:0-3868 GCF_040682635.1 Streptomyces sp. NPDC051133 | reverse complement strand
GTCGGCCATCGTGGCGAGGTAGGCGTCCCGCAGCCGGTTGTACCAGCCGTCCAGGTAGCGGCCGTTCTCGTAGCGCACCCACGCCTCGATCGGCCGCACCGCGTAGCCCAGTTCCACCGCGTAGGCGACGGTGGGAGTGGCGTACCAGACTGGGCCCTCCGGGTGCTCGCCCTTCGGCGTGAACGGGCTGGGCAGCAGACTCGCGTCCAGCTCCGCCCACTTGTCCTTGCCGACCTTCACCCGGGACAGGTTGACGTGGGAAAGGTCGACCAGCCAGGAGCCGGGCAGCTTGGGGTCGAACACCGGGTTCTTGACGTGCGTGGGCGCGCCGAGACCGACGACCAGGCCGTTGGCGCCGGCGGCGAAGGCCATGTTCACGTCGATGCCAATCAAGTGCCGCAGGGTGCATTCGGCGTCCGTCATCGGCCGTGCCCAGTCGTACGCTTCCTCGAACAGCTTCTCTGCCGGGCCGCGGACGTGGAACCGGGGCAGGTCCTTAAGGAGCGGGTGTCCGTCGGGGGCTTCGCACGGTGCGCAGTCGATCGGGTCCTTGCCGAGGCTGCCGGGGTTGTGCTCGGAGTGCCGCTTGCCGTTGGCGTCGGGCTCGGAGGCGCGGGTTGGCGGGTGCAGCGCGGTCATGAGCTCGAGGCCGGTGACGGCCGTGGAACCGCGCGGCGTCATCACCCGGGACGCGTACACGCCCAGGATCCGGGCGAGTTCCTCCGCTGGGAGCTGCCCAGCCTCGTCCCAGTGCCGGGAGTCCAACGCGTTCCACGACGGGATACACAGCTGGACGCAGGCCCGCTCCGAGCCCTGCGCAGGGCGGTAGATCCGCGCCCACGGCCCGAACCCGCGCTTCGTCAGCTTCCGCTGCGAGCGGAGCAGTTGCTTGATGACCTCGTGGCCCTCCGGGAGCCGACCGGCGAGCCGCTCCTCATCGGTGAGGGTGACCGGCAGGCCGAAGCGCTCCAGCGCGCTCGGTGAGCACGAGCAGCGGGTCGGCGTCATACCCGGCCCGGACGGCTTCGGCTGCCGCGCGGTAGTGGCACGAAGAGCGGGGAGACCAGCTTGTGCTCTGCGTTCTGGACCCTCTGGGCGATCCAACGGGCGTCGTAACGGCCTGGCACCCCCTTGGCCGTGTACCGACCGGCCCGCCTGCTCCAGCAACCCTCGCTTTCCCTGTCACGTTGGCGTCCGCATCCCGCAGTGCGGCGAGACTGTGTGCGGTCTAGGCGGCGTTCGACGGCGTCCCCCTGGATTCGGGCACCCGGACGCTGTTCTCCGGCCGGCATGGCGTACACGGATGAGGGCGCGGATCCGGTGTAGGACGCCAGGGTTTGCCACAGCGCCGACGCTGCGGTCCCGCCGCATCGTGCCGGCCGTCGGGCGCCGGGGTACTCGGCACAGCACCGGCCTGGGCACCTACCCGTGAGGAAAAAGAAGTTCGCCGTGCTCCACGGCTTCCGGCGCCTGGGGATCCGCTGGGTACGGCGAGCTGACATCCACGAAGCGCTCCTGAAACTCGCCTGCTGCCTGGTCTCCCGTCGCCAACTCAGCTGATTGCGCTGGCAGTTGTGAAGATCATTCCGTTGCAGCCCCGGCGAGCCTGTAAGCAATCGTGCGCCGAACTTACACGGCGCCATATTGAAGGCTGCTGCCGCAAGCGCCATATTAAGCATCCGTAGATGGTTGCCTCCTCAGTGGCAGGAAATGCTTATGAGCCTTTGCGGTCTGCGCTGGCATCTAAGGCTATGCAGCCTGCTGCGGCCAGCGATTGCCTCCGGGGTTCGGTCACGATTGGTAGCAGTGCGGGGATCTGTAAGAACGCCAAATGGCGGCACCTCACGAGGGCAACGTCATTTGGTGCGAATAATTCCCAGCTCAATGGACGATGTAATGCCCGCCCTCGGCTCGGAGAGTCAACGACTTCGCATCACGCCAGGAGATTCCGTGAGACCTCTCAACCGCAGACGACTTGCCCAGCTGACTTGCCCTGTGGCAGTGTGTGCTGCTATCGCGATGGCTTTTTCTGCTGCTCCGGCTCAGGCCGACATGGCGCTTACGCAGCTCGACAACATTGAGCTGGCTAAGGTTGCCGGATTCGGACATGGCCACGGATTCACTAATCAGGACTACAAGGACTACTGCAGTCAGGCCGGATTCGGTACGGGCTGGGGCCAGTGCGCGGTCATCAAATATGCAGAGGAATCACGTGCGGCGGACATGAATTACCACAAGGTGATTTCTCAGATGTACACCAACTGTAATAAGCCTGGTTACAATGACTTGGCCATGCGTAGCGATGGCTACACCAATAGTGCCACCTGGAAGATTGGCCTCAAGGTATCGGCCGCGGTCAAAATAGAATTCGACGAAGCACCCCTCGGCGTCGGTGCTAAAGAGTCGACCGTTTTCAGTACCGGCGTAAGCACGGATGTCACGTGGGGGGACACCGTGGGTGAAACCGAGAGTTATTTCAAGACCATTCCACCCGGTCATAGGGGATGGCTCGAATACTGGAGTTATCACGGTACGTCGCACGGGCTCGTCCAGGTGGAGATCATTGGTGCAATGAAGCCCGGCGTGTACCGGTCTGGCGGCTTCCCTTACGCTAAGCCCAGTTCCACCCCGGTGTTCCCCGTCGACATTTCCGGCGACCTGCCCAAGCCCATTGATCCGGCTGTAGCAGCCCAGCAGTCCTACACCGGAATCCTGCCTCAGCTAGAGCCTGTTGATTGTGCCAAATACTGACACACCTCTCTCCGATGTGCGGGGCTGCGATGCAAGTGAATGACAGCCCCGCGCCGTTCATAATCGGCCGGGAGACGTATCCCCGCCCGATGTCCGGACAAGCGCTGGAGCCACAGTGCGGCTGTTCCGGTTGACCGTCTCCAGCTGATCTGAGCCAACGGTAGTGTATCGTATTGCGCTTCCGCATAGGAGATTCCATGAAGCCCATCAAGTCTCGACGATTTGCCAGACTCGCTTGCCCTGCGTCAGTGTGCGCCTCCATTGCATTGATATTCTCTGCGTTTCCCGCCAGTGCAACATCGCTTACTAACCTGGATCAAGCCGAACTGAGCAAGATCGTCGGATTTGGAAACGGCCATGGATACACCAATCAGGACTACTGGAACTATTGCAAGGCGGCCGGTTTCGGCACGGGGTGGGGTCAGTGTGCGATCAGCGGATACATCGAGGAGGAGCGCACCGCAGAAGACCCCGACTGGCATTCCCAGGTGCGTCATATCCCGAACTGCGGTGACAGTGATCTGAGATACATGGACATGCAGACATACTCACACTCGACCACGAATTCGCTCGGCACGTCCGCCGGAGTGGCTTACAATTTTGAATTCGATGAGGCGCCGCTCGGTGTCGGTTCGCTCCAGAACCTGTCATTCGGGATAGAAACTAGCTTCACATCCAGTTGGTCGCATGAGGAAACCACCTCGCAGGGGTGGAGTTTTGACATTCCGGACAACAGCTGGGGAGACGTCTACTACTATACGTATCACGGCTCGTCGCACGGGCTCGCCCAGGTCCAAATCATTGGTGCAATGAAGCCAAATGTGCATCAGTTCGGCAGTAGAATTCTCTACCCCCGCCCCAGTGCTACTGTGAGCATTCCCATGGACCTCACAGGCGACCTGCCGGCGCCACTGGATTCGGAGCAGGCCGCCCGACAGACAACGACCGGGTTCCTTACCAAGACGCCTCCCATGACGGCATGGGAGAGGAAGACCGCCTGCGGGGAGTAGGGGGTGGCCGGGTGGAGGCCGCCTTCATCGACATCGGCAAGGGCCGCAACGCGGTGCTCTACGCCGGTGAGGTCAACTTCGAGGCGCTGGGCATGGCCAACGGCCCG
>NZ_JBFBBK010000145.1:0-3887 GCF_040682635.1 Streptomyces sp. NPDC051133 | reverse complement strand
GGACGGACGGTGAGGACAGCGACGTCCCGGGTTCTGAGTTCGTGCGCGACGATCTCGCCGTACCACCAGGCCGGCGCGTGCAGCGCGTCGGCCGCCGCCGCATCGATCATGACCTGCGAGATCGTCGTGTATGCCCGGCGCCAGGCGGCCTCCGTCTCCTGCTCCCAGACGGCGGCAGCATATTTCCTCAGCGCAAGGAGAAGGCACTCCCCGACGACCGGGAAGTGCTCGGCTCGGGTGCCGTACTTGCGGTGGCTGCGGCCGAGGTTCTGTAGATAACCGACGAGAACGTCGGGATTCCCCAAATACCGGACAGCGGTGAGCAGTCCGTTGAGCAATTGATCCCGCTGAGCATCCATCGCTACGGGAAACAAGGGGCGCAATTCTGGCGCCCGGATAAAGAGAAGGGAGTAGAAATGCAAGATCACTTTGTCGGCGACAGGGGAAATTACGTCCAGCGTGCGGCGAATCAGCAGGGCATCATGCGCCCGCCCCAATGACATGACTGCTGCTGGCTGAGGCGGCGTTGACTGCGTGCGAAACGATGGCGTTGCGGCAGGGATATCGGAGGACGCTGCCCACTGATGTGGCTGAACCCGGCTTCCAAAAGGGCCGGGATTGCCGTAGGCAGCGCTTTCCGCAGCTGCTGTCCACTGGCCTGCCGCCCACGTTCCTGCACTGGACCACCCAGGCCGCTCCGCCCCGTCGGCGCTCGCATTCCTGCCTGCTCCGGCACCCGGAAGAGCGAAATCGGCGGGTTTCATACTCGGAGCGTCCATCATGTGCCTCGCCTCGAATATCGGGTCGACCCGCACGCCCCCGCCCCGGACCGAGCGGGCTTCCAACCGCTCGGTCCGGGCTGTGTCTTCGATTCCACAGTGGCCTTCGGGCAAGCCTGAAGGGACAGGTAAAACTAGAGTGTGATATGTGGCACACGATCCTGTTCTCACACGGTAGGCATCCGATCACCCAAGTCGCCCGGTGGGGCCACAGCAGTGGTGCGTCTCCACGCACCTCCCATTCGAGGTTGCGCCATGGCCTTCGGTCGGCAGTACCGGAACAGTTCGTCTGCACTGTGCTGACCAGAATGCGCTCCGAAATCGCATAACCCGGGGCAGGCGGCGAGTTCGACGTCTCCGGTGGGCCAGTCTCACCTGACCTTCTTGACTCCTCCCCTCGTAAACGAGAGTGACTCCTAGCTCCCGACGCCTGCCCCACGGCGGGGTGCAGGTCTCACACGATCAGCGCTAGCCGGGTACAAGACCAGCCCGGACGAGCATCACATGGGCGGAGTTGTTGTCTCGGGGGGAGACGGCTCCGCACGCGGTGCACGTGTACGTGGGTCTTCGCGAGGAACTTCGGCCGGAAGTCCTCCACGGCCAGGGCGCGTACGACCTTCTTGGCCCACTTGCGGGCGGTGTCCTGCCGCTGGCTGGCGGTCTTGCGGTGCAGCTTGGCGGCCTGGCGCTCTGCCTCGCGGTAGCCCTTCGGAGCGTGCTGCCCCTTCGCCGGGCGGCGCCCGGCCATCATCCGCTGGTATCGGGCCAGCTTCTGCGCTGCTGCGGTCCCGCCGTGCCGGGCGTGGGCAAGGCCGTGGCCGTCGCTGGTGGCGGGCGGTCTCCTTGCTGCCCCCGTCGATGCCGATCACGCGGCCGGCCGGCGGGAGTTCTTCAGTCACCGCGGCCGACGACGAACGAGGCCCGCCAGCGCCCGACCGCCATCACGGTACACACGCACCGAGGACGGCAGCCTGGGCAGTTCACGCGACCACACCGGCCCCGCCACGACGCCGCCGGCGAGGTGCAGACGGCCGCCCTTCAGCCGGAAGCCGCCCTGGCTGCAGTCCAGGCCCGGCAACGCGTCACGCTTCTTCTTCCAGCGGGACATCCCGCCCCGCTGCCGCACCGGCAACCGGGCCTTGATGTCCCTGACCGCCTTCGCCCGGGACTTACCGAAGCCGCATCTGACCTCCTGCTGCGGAACGCTGGCCCACCCCGCAAGCCACGGCCTCACACGCCCGGCCTCAGTCAGCGAGGGCGCAGTGAAACAACAGCGCCGTACCGGCCGAACCCTAGGTCCCCGTCCGACACTCGCCTTCCCACGCGTTGCCTGCGCTCACCGAAGCAATGTCTCAACTGGACAGGCCGCGAGTAGGAGTCTGCGGCGCCGAGGGCCCTCGGCCGCTACGTCGTCCACCACAGGTGGGCAACCGCGCCTTCGTCGCAACGGACGCCGCCTTCATCCATGACGCCACCGTAAAAATTCCAGCCTCTTAAAGGCACACCGGCGCCTACCAAACTGTGCAGCCCACCCCCATGCTGCTCAGACGACAGGGCCGCGCTCCTCATGAACCGTCAGTCCCGGAGCAACACCGCTGGGTCTGTCGCACGGCCACATGCGAGGAATATCTATGGCAGGATGCCTGCGCCGACGGATACCCAGCCTGCTAGCGGCGTCACTAGCCGCCTACCTGATGTCCGGTACGATTCCGTCCTATGCCGCCACCCCTCAGCCGACACCTGTGGGCGACGACCTCCCGGCCCTCTGCCAGTTCTCGCTGGATGGCGTCAACTTCTACGACTCGGTGAAGCTGAACGGCGCGAATCTCAAGCCCACCGACGACGGCAAGGTCCATATCCAGCTCCGAGCCCGCGGCGGAGGCATCGGCTGCATTGTGTCCCTCGCCTCGTACCTCACTCATGGCGCCACCTTCGCCGCCTCCGGCAAGCAGGTCCTCGTCGGCTTCGACACGGTGGCGCTCCGGCCGGGCAAGAGCGGCTCCCTCGACATCGCAGTGCCACGCACGGGCTGCTTCGAACAAATCGACCTCTACACCGGCCAGGTCAAGTTCGACGGCAAGCTGCACTCCCACGACGGCCACGAGCACGGGCCCCTGCCCAAAGGCCCGGATGTCCGGGCCATCAAGGACGACATTCTGATCGCGGCCTGGAACGGCGGCACTAAGGACTGCACGTCCAAGAAGCCCTCGCCGTCCCCGACGTCCAGCGCCTCCTCCCAACCTTCCGTCGCCGCCCAGGAAGGCGCCACGCTCACGTCGGCTCCCTCGGATCCCGACGCCGTCCCCATGCCGAAGGGCGGCAGCGAAAACCTCGCCCCAACCGGTGGTATCGCCGACCTGGCCAACACCGGCGCCGTCGACTCGGGCCTGCTCGCCGGCAGCGCTGCGGTCCTGCTGGCGGGCGGCGCGGCTATCGTCGTGGCAATGCGTCGGAAGCGGGGCGGCACACGGGGCTGAGGCAGCCAGGAGGCGAGCCTGAACTGCCGCCCCGGCAGCGCAAGCGCAGAACCTCGACCGGGCCGCATCCTGATCCCATCACCCGATGATGGGAGGCCGCCGCCACAGAATCCTGCCGTGATACTTCCCCCCAGGGCACAGCATCAGCAGTGCAACTGACTGTAACCACTGTCCTGCAACGGTGCCGGATTTGAAACGGCTCGGACCCCAAAGGAACATACCGAGTCGGGGAACGTGTGGCGTGACGTCAGGGTGTAGCTGCGACTCCCTGACAGGGTGACCGTCCAGGAGCCACCATCCTGCCGCCCTGGCGATGAAATACTCCCCCCAGACGATGCATCATAATAAGAAATAGTGACCGTGAATGGGTCGGTGTCTTTACTCGTGATGGCCGCGACGGACGTAACAGTCTGTTGCGAAGAGATAAAGAACTCGCTAATGCTCACCGTCTGGACAAGATCGGATGGGGTGCTCGACGGTGCCGGACGAGGCGTCTCAGATCCTGAGCTCGGCTTTTCGGAAGCAGCCTGCGTAGGTGCTTCAGGTATACTCGTCGCCTTTTTGGACTTTCTGTCTGTAGGTGAGGAAATCACTGAGCCCGAGGGGAGCCCGGGGGAAATTTCTACTTGAG
>NZ_JBFBBK010000144.1:0-3916 GCF_040682635.1 Streptomyces sp. NPDC051133 | reverse complement strand
AGGAGCGGAACACCGTCGAGCGGCTCATCAACAAGGTTGAAAGCCTGGCGGGGCATCGCCACTCGATACGACAAGACGCCCGAGAGCTACCTCGCCGGTCTCCACCTCCGCGCGTCGATGATCGCCGTAGGCAGCGTCGGCCACCACGACGGGCGGCGTCGTGCCCCACGAGTCCAGTGTGTCGAGCATGTCCAGGGCCAGCCGCCACTTCTCCCGGTGCGTGACTTCGGGCGGGACGCGGGTGAGGGCCCGGCGGTCGGTGTCCGAGGCCCACTCCTTGGGCAGGAACAGCCGCCACTGCAGCGGGCAGGAAGCGGTGTCGGTGGCGGCGTGGACGCTGACCGCGACCTGGCAGTTGGCCCGTTTGCCCAAGGCTCCGCAGTACTGCGCAGCCACGGCGGCCGACATTCTTCCGTCTTTGGGTACCGACACATCGTCGATCACCCAGGCCGCCGGGGTGATCAGCGGCAGCATCCGTTCGCAGATCCGCCGCTGCACGGGAACCGGGTCCCAGGTGGACTGGTTCACGAACTGCTGAAGGTTCTGCTCGTTGCCGTCCGGCAGCCGAGCTGCCATGGCCTGGACCGACTTGCGGCCGCCGTCCAGCATCAGTCCCCGCAGGTAGCAGTCGCCCTAGCCCGCTGGTCCTTGCGCGGCACCGAGGCGAACACATCGGCCACGTAGAGAGCCAACCTGGCCCGCACACGATTCACTTCATGTGAGCCCACCCATCCAACATGCCCACGAACAGACCCGACCGGAAGACCTAACGGAGTCCTACTATGTGCGATGACCGGCTTGGGATCGTGGCCCCTGATGGTGCCGAGCAGTTCGATCGTGTCCATGCTGCCGAATGCCCCGCACGCTTCGCAACGGCTTAGTGACGAGGGCAGCACAGACGATTCGCGTACGGCGTCCAGCCGGAGACGTGGCGAACGAGCTCTCGGGGCGTCCCGGCTCATAAGATGTCCGAAGCAGAAGAGTCTCTGACTGTGCTTACGCGGCCCTTTCGTATCCTCTCCTACGGAACTACGGACTCGGTGATCAGTGAAGCCGTCCATCTGCTTGTGCATGATCGTCAAGAATGAGGCAGCGGTCATTGAACGCTGCCTGACCTCTGTCCGCGACCTGATCGATACCTGGGTCATCTCTGACACCGGGTCAACGGATGGCACTCAGCAGCTCATTCGCTCTGCCCTGGACAAGATCCCCGGTGAGCTGCATGAGGAGCCCTGGGTCAACTTCGGCCACAACCGGTCCATGAACATCCGGCACGCCCACCGAAAGGCAAATTATCTCCTTCTTCTCGACGCGGATCATGTCCTGCGCAAACAGGGTCCGTTGCCGAAGCTGACTGCCGACGCCTACATGCTCCGTCACGAAGGGGCCACCGAATACCGCGTCAAGCGCCTCGTACGCGGAACCGTCCTCTGGCGCTACGAGGGCGTCACCCACGAATACATCACCAGCGACCGGCACAACAGCCAGAAAAATCTCGACGCGCTCGTCATCGAGGACCATGCCGATGGCGGAAGCCGCCGAGACAAATTCGAACGCGACGCACGCCTGCTCAGCGCCGAGATGGAACGCGACCCGAGCAATACCCGAACGGTCTTCTATTTGGCGCAGACCCTGCGCGACATGGGGACAACGGCCGAGGCCATCCGTCTGTACAAGCTTCGGGCCGACATGGGCGGCTGGGAAGAAGAGGTCTACTACGCCCTGCTCCAAGCCGGCATCCTGTCTGCAGAAACGGGTGACTGGCCCACGGCCATGGACATACTCTCGGCAGCATGGCAGTCACGGCCGCAGCGACTGGAAGCCTGCTACGAACTCGCCTCGCGACTGCGGCAACGAGGCAATCACCAGATGGCATACGCCCTCGTCCGCGCCGCGTTGGACACAGACATGCCTGATGACATCCTCTTCATCCAACCCTGGGTCTACCGATGGGGTCTGTTGTTTGAATACTCCATCACCGCCTATTGGGTGGGTGATACAGCAGGATCACTGAGCGCCTGCGACCGTCTCCTTGCCATGCCCGATCTACCGGATGCCTATCGCAGGCAAACTGTCATCAACCGCAACTTTGCCGCTCAACGGATCACTGGAATCCGCCAACCAGGAGGCAAGGCCATGGCGACTCACTGAGCCCGATTTCCGCAGGACTTGAGATGCCTACCGCAAGGGGGGCTGTGCCCGCGCGGAGGGCGGCCAGTGGTCACGGACGGCATGCCTGCCACCCCATCACTGCCCGTCAGTCTCATGTGAGCGCTCCTTCGATGCCGAGGAGAAAGTCCTGCCAATTCCTCATGTTTTCATTGCATAGTCCGGTCGCAGCGCTGCCCGTCGTCGGCCGGTCAGGACAAAAGCGGTGCAACACGCACCGGTCCAACTCTGCTATGAACTGCTGGAAATTGTAGGGTGCGCTCCGCTGACGCATGAGCGTCGTCAATCCCTTTTCACCAAAGGTGATTTCATGCGACAAAAATCTGGTGCCGATGCGCCACCGATCGTGTCACCGGGGCTGCCGGAGGCGGCTGAAGAGCAGCACCCCTCTTTTCCTTCCCAAGCTCCCACGCGCTGGGGGCTATTCCTTGCCACCAGACACCGGACGTGGGTGTGGTCTGGGATGCTCGGACTGGTGGCCTGTCTGACGCCGGTCACCTACCCGCAACCTTTCCAGGACGAACTCACCACCTGGTACGTGACAACGCGGGATTTCGGGCACATGGTGCAGACAGCCCAGCACTATGACATGGCCCTGTTGCCGTACTACGTGGTCATGCACCTGTGGGTCAGCATCGCGGGAGACTCGGTGTTGGCATTGCGCCTGCCGTCTGTGCTGGCGATGGCGGCCGCGGCTGCCTGTATCGCGCTCTGCGGAAAGCACTTGTTCGGTTGGCGAGCGGGGGTCGCGGCGGGCACCTTGTTCGCCCTGATTCCTGAGGTGGCGCACTACGGGATGGAGGCGCGGCCGTACGCCATGGTGATGTGCGCGGTAGCGGCGTCTGCACTGTTGCTGCTGCGTGCCCTCGAGCAGCCGGGCAGCACGCATCGGTGGGTGGCGTACGCGGCGGGCGTGGCGGCGATCGGGCTCCTGCAGCTAGTGGCGCTCACGGCGCTGACAGCGCATCTTGTGCTGGTGAGCGTGCGGGCGCGTCACGACCGGAGGGTCGTGCTGCCGTTCGGTCGCGCTCTGCTGGTGGGGTTGGTGTGCCCCGCTCCGGTGGCACTCGGGGCGTTGAGTCAGGCCTCCTCCAATGTGAGCTGGATCCCGCATCCGAAGGCGCATGACCTGCTCACGATGCTGCCGAACCTGTACAGCTCGCAACTGATGTGCGGTGCACTCGTCATGCTGGGACTGCTGGCTTGGTCACGGTCGGCGAAGCATGCACCGGAGCAGACCCCGCCCCAGCAGCGCAAGCGGCAGCAATCTGAGCGGACCGATTGTCAGCATGCGGGCAAGGAAGAGGGCACTACCGATCGCGTCTGGCGGTGGGCGCATACGCACGAGAGCTTGCTCTTCGCCGCTACCCTCGCTGTGGCCCCGCTCCCCCTGGTGTGGCTGTTGTCCCAAGGTACGGTGTCGTACTTCTTCTTCCGCTACCTGCTGTTCACGCTGATCGGCTGGACACTGCTGGCAGGGGCTGGCATTGCCACCGTGCACTCCGCGAAGACCCAGATTGCGATCGTAGTCGGGCTGGCGCTGATGATCCTGCCCGATATGCTGCAAAAGCGCGAGGAGTTCGCGCACACATGGATCGGTATTGACTACCGCTACGTCGCTCAGACCATCGCGAGGGAGCACCGCCCAGGCGACGCCATCGTCTACGCCCGTACCGTGAGGGACTCGGGCAGTCGTACGCCGTACTTGTCGGCCAGTTCCAGGACGGTGCCCGGCCGCATCGAACCG
>NZ_JBFBBK010000143.1:0-4003 GCF_040682635.1 Streptomyces sp. NPDC051133 | reverse complement strand
GCGATCATGTCGAATGGCGGGGCGAGGACCGTGCCGCCCTGCTTGACCAGGGCGTCCACGGTGGAGTCCACGTCGCCGACCGCGAAGTAGGTCAGCCAGTGCGCAGGTGTGCCCGGCGGGTCGTTGGCGAGCAGTGTGACACCGCCGACCGCCCGGCCGCCGACCCGCAGCTCCCAGTACGCGTCCGCGCCCTCCAGCGGCTCGATCTCGATGCCGAAGGCCTCCCCGTAGAAGGCGGTAGCGGCGCCCACGTCGCTGGTGTGCAGCTCGTTCCAGGTCAGCGCGCCGGGCTCGTTGACCACCTTCGCACCGAAGAACTCGCCGGACTGCCAGACGCCGAACACCGCGCCCTGCGGGTCGGACGCGACCAGCATCCGACCGAGATTGCCGACGTCCATCACCGGGACGAGCAGAGTGCCGCCTGCGGCGACGATCTCATCCTGGGTGGCCTCGGCGTCGGTGCTGGCCAGGTAGCTGGTCCAGACGGTCGGCGGTGCCGGCTGCCCTCCGAGGGCCATCGCCGGGCCGATGCCGGCCGCGGCCTTGCCGTTCAGCTCGCAGACTGCGTACCCGCCGAACTCGGCCGGACCGGGCTCACCCTGCCAGCCGAGCAGGTCTCTGTAGAAGTCCAGCGCAGCCCGCTGGTCCTGCGCCATCAGATCGACCCAGCACGGTGTGCCGGTCGCGTACGGAGGGGTAATCTCAGGCAACGTTCGTCCCTTCTTGAGAGGTCTGTCCGTCACCTTGCGTCGCGGACCGGCGACCCGCCGTCCGACACGCCGTCAATGGCGGAGCAGACGGAGTCAGCGGCCTATGCCCTTTACCTGCGGTCGATGGGCGAGTCTGTCGCGGAGGTCAACCGGTTCGCCTGGGGAGTACGGCATCGTCTTCCACAGGGACCGGGCGACGGGCGGCCCACACAGAGAGGGAACCACATCCCGGCCAGCCTTCCTTTGCCCGGAAGCTACAGCCGATACTGACCTGCCATCGGGCTTCCGGGCGGCCGAAGGGGCGACAGTCCGAATGTCGGAGGCGGGACCGCTTGGCGTGCCGCCGCGAAGTGGCCCGGGCCCAGGTGTCCTGGGCCCCCGCCTTCCGCCACACCGACGTGACGAGCCGTCGGGCAGGCCTTTTCCGGTGAACTTTCCGCGGCCTACGACGCGCGTTTCACATTTTGGCCGTTTAAGGGTCTGGGATGGCCCAGGAAAGGAGTCGCAACGCGTGTCGACAGTCCATTCATATAGACGTCGAGACGCCCGGTGGCAGGACGAATGTTCCGAGTTTGAACGACCAAAACAACACGTACAAGATTCCGCGGGGGTGAGATCCGGTGCCAGAGCTCCGGCGCCCAAGGAACGAGAAGGAGTGCTCGTTATGCGAGTAGCTACCCGAACAAAGACAGTATCGCGACGAGCGGGATGGACAGCGCGTCTCGCCGGTGCCGGCTTGACTACCACCGTGGTTCTCGGCATCGCCGCCAGCCCAGCTGCCGCAGCTGCGGTAGACCCGTTCGAGGTTCAGCCCAATGCGGCCTGCGCCGGCGTCCCGGGGGTGGACTTCACCGTGGAGCTGCGCACGGATGGCAACGCCGGGGTCGATTTCGGCAACGGCGGGCACCTCGTCAACACCACGACTCAGAGCACCACCGGTCCGGTGGTCCAATTCACCCTCACCGGTCCGTACGCTGCACGCGCTGTCATCATCCAGGGCCTCGGCGAACCCGCTCCGAACGGCAACACATACCTCTACAACGGCGTTTTGGGCTTCCCCCGCGGCGGTGTGCACGACACAGGCCTGCACGCTGTGGTCAATCCTCAGAACGACTTGTATTACATCCCCGACACCGTCACCTACTGCGTCATCCCAAGCTCGTACAACGGCTCTGTCTGACGGAGCCGAGGATCGGGGTGAAGGAGACCTGGCCGTCCGTGGAAGCACCGTGGCGGCGCTCGACGCCTGGCTCGTCTTCGAGGACGAGGCCGGCTTCTCGATGACGCCGCCCACCGCCCGCACCTGGTCGCCCCGCGGTCTCACGCCGGTCGTCCGCGTCAGGGTCGTTCCCAGCGCCGGATCTCCATCGCGGCCCCGGCCTGCTACAAGCCAGGCGAACGCTCCCGGCTGATCTGGCGGCCGATGGTCCACCCGGACCTCAAGCCCGGCGGACGCCGCAGCTTCGCCTGGACCGATTACCGCGACCTGTTGGTCGCCGCCCACCAGCAGCTCGGCAAGCTGATCGTCGTCATTTGGGACTGTGAGACTGGTGGGGTTGCGCACGGGGCGTGGCCTGGCCCGGTCTGTGACTGACCTTGGTGTCTCGTAGATGGATCTGTCGGTCACGGCCCATGCGGTGCTCGCTGCCGCCGGCCCGGTGGGCGTGTCCCGATAGGGCTTTCGCGACAGGCACCCTCACAGTCCTGACCGCCCCACCGGTCCGGCGGTGGCCAAACGTCCCGAAGCGATCGAGCGAGACGAATGATCCCCCCAGCATGCTGCACAGCAGCAGGAACACACAGCCGTCCGCCCGTTCCACCGTGGTGGTGCTCAGCGTGGACACTCACAAAGACGTGCATGTCGCGGCTGTCGTCAGCGTCCTTGGGGCTCTCCTGGGAACGCACGGTTCCCCGCCACGGCAGAGGGCTACGGCGAACTCCTTTTCTGGACAGGAAGGTTGGGGACCGTTGAGCGGGCCGGGGTGGCGGGGGCCGGCTCCTACGGCGTCGGGCTGGTCCCGCCCCTGACCGCCGAGGGCGGGCGTAGAAGTCATTGAGGTCAACCGGCCGGACCGCGCGGCGCGACGACGTTCGGGGAAGACCGACGCGGTCGACGCCGAGGCCGCTGCCCGGGCCGTCCTGGGCGGCCGTGCCACCAGCACTCCGAAGAGCAAGAACGGTCCGGTGGAGGACCTCCGCGTTCTTAAGGTCGTCCAGGACTCCGCGATCCGCAACCGGGCCCAGGCCAGCTCAAGGCACTCATGGTCAGCGCACCATCACAGCTGCGCGAGTCCCTCACCGGGCTATCGAATCCGCGACTCCTCACCGTCTGCGCCGGCCCTCGATCCCCGAGCCAGCGCGATGCATCCACAACGGCAACGCCTGCGGCGGTCAGCACCCGGGCGAGTTCGGCTCCGTAAGCGCCGGTGCCACTCCCACCGCGATGAGCGCGCCGTGTGAGCGCATCCACTCCAGCAGATCCCGGTAGCCGCGGATGGTGGCGGGGAACTCTCGGTCGGCCAGGTGCCGGCCGGCTGTGTCGATCACTGCGGCATGGTGGGCGAGCCCGCGGGTGTCGACTCCGCCGGTGATCTGCGGGCCGTCGTGCGTCATGCTGGTCATGTCCGTCCTTGAGGCGAGTCCGTTCCGAGGGCGGCACGCGCCGGTCGGGTGGGTGGACAAGACAGTGACGGGGCTTCTGGACCAAGCGCCTGACTTGTTGAATCGACCCCAGATGCTCGGTCTGCAGCCGTAGCGTCCAGGGTGTCGGTCGGCACGGGCCCGCAGTGCTCCTTGCCGCCTTCGGGCTGGCTCACTAATAGCGTGCCGCCGCCGACCGACACCCGAGCGGTGTGGCTCGACAGAGGCATGAAGGTGACGCAGTGACTTCAAGTCAGGGTGCCCACCGCACTCTCCTTCCTGTCTCATCGAGTGCGAGGGCAGCAGCCTGTGATCCTGATCGGTGTCGATCCCCACAAGTCGTCCCACACCGCCGTCGCCGTCGACGCAGCAGGCCACCAGGTGGCACAGCGCAGGTTCGTCGTCAACGCCGGAACCTTCCGCCAGCTGATGCGCTGGTGCGAGCAGTGGCCCGACCGTCGTTTCGCGGTCGAGGGCGCCGGCGGCCTGGGCCGCCCGCTCGCCCAGCAGCTGGCCGCCGCGGGCGAGAACGTGGTCGACGTGCCCTCCACCCTGTCCGCCCGGGCCCGGCTGCTGGCCACCGGCGGAGACCGCAAGACCGATGCCGGGGACGCCCTCCACGTCGCTCAGGTCGCCCTCTTCCGCCATGACCT
>NZ_JBFBBK010000142.1:0-4078 GCF_040682635.1 Streptomyces sp. NPDC051133 | reverse complement strand
GTGGCCGAGCCCGAGCCGTGGGCGGCCCTGCTGCCGGCGCTGGACCCCACGCCGATGGGCTGGCAGCGGCGCGAGTGGTTCCTCGGCCCGCACGGTCGATTGCGATGCGCTGACCGGTCTTGAATGTCTGCAGCGGCTCCAGCAGTTCGTCCAGATCGCGACTGTAGAGGCCGTTGATGGGGTAGTCGGCGTTGCTCAGACTGAGCCGGGTGATCGAATCGATGAACTCTGGCCGTGCCGTGACGAACATGACGGCGACCCCTCGCTGATGGGCGAACTGTGCCAGCTGGAGCACCTTCTCGGTGGCCGGCTCGGTGAAGGGGTGGAAGTAGCTCGCCAGCGCGGTGTTGTCGATGTCGAAGACGATCGCCAGCTGCTGTGATGACGGCGTCGCCGTGCGCTGCTCGATCCAGCTGTACGCGGGCGTGATGGCGGTGGACACGTCGGCCAGCCACTGGGTCTCGGTGACAGTGGCCTGCGCACCGGTCGCGTGCGTGGTCATGACGGCTCTGGCGGTGTCCGGCGACGGCGCCGCGGCAGCGGGTGAGGTGACGCCAGCGGTGACCGCGACGGTGATGGCGGCGACGGCGAGCTTGGTGACGAAGCCCATGGGGGATGCGGGCCTTTCCGGTAGGAGAGCAGGCGAGAACAGGATGCTCTTGTCAGGGCAGGAACAAAACCGCGGAAAGAGTAGAAGCGTGAGCGGAAGGGTGCAATACCCGCGGGTATCTTCTCGGGGAGCCAGTGCCGGCGTCGCCCGGCGGTGAGCCCGAGGAGGTTCTCTCCGGTAATGGAGTGCGGGTGTTGAAGCCGTTGCCTGCGGTGGCGGTAACGCCGATGCGGTTGTGGCCGGCAAGGGCGTGGGCGTGCAGGTCGTGCAGGGTGGCTGTGTGGCGCTGGTCATGGCCCCTCGGAGGGCAAGGGTCAGCCGAGGGGGCCGTCGAGATCCAGTTGGTGGGCGATCTGTCCGATGGAGTGGTTCTGCTGCTGCTCGTAGAGCGCGAAAGGGTCGAGTACGTCGCGGCCGATGGCATCAGAGAGCCAGGCCGCGTCGTAGGTGGCGCCTTCCTTGTCGTTGTCGCGGCTGCCTTCGCCGCTGAGGTTGGACTGGAAGATGCCGGCGGCTGAGCGCGGCAGGAAGTCCTCGTAGACGATGGGCTCGGCGTATACCCAGTTCTCCTTCAGCAGTTCGCTCAGGCTGGTGGGCGGCCTGCTGCCGTCGTGGGGCCGGTCGGGGCTGAGCCGGTAGGTGAAGTGGGCCAGTCCCTTGGCAGCGAGTTCCTGTTCGCATGCGGGCATGTGCCGCTCCCAGACGGCACGCGCGATGTGGTCGCGGTCTTCTGCGGGGTTCTGGCAGGCCTGGTGGTCGATGCGGCCGAGGAGGTCGTCGTAGAGGGCGCGGCCTTTGCGGGTGAGGGCGATCCCGCGGGCTTCGACCTCGCCGAAGCGGACACGTAGGGCGCCGCTGACGGCCTTGCCGTCGGGGGTGCGCATCGCGCGGGGTTCGGCCAGGGCTCTGAAGGAGGTCTGCCGAAGCAGGACGTCGGGACCCTTCCATGCCGGCGGCCCTTGGATGGTGTCGATCATTTCGATGCCGCGTTCGGTCATGCGCCGGTACAGGTCGTCGATGTTCAGCACGCGGGGGGTGAGGTGGTTGATATGGGTGCTGCGTACCCCTCCGATGTCGGCGGCGACGGCGGAGATCCGTTCCAGGGTCTCGTACCAGGCCTTGTCGACCGACTCGGGGGACAGCTCGAATGCCTGGACGGCCAGGCGGAGGAAGCGTTCGGCCTCTTCCTCTGGCAGCTCCTGCTCCGTGGCGGCCCGGTCGGCCAGCGTGAGCAGCTCTGGCGGGAAGAGCTCGCGGCCGGCGAGGAAGGTTTCCAGGCGGGAACGCAAGTCGGCGTCGAAGAAGCGGGGGTCGGCCGGGGTGAGCATTGAGGTGAAGACCCGGAAGGGATTGCGGGCGAGCTCGTCACTGTCGACGGGTCTGAAGGCGGTCGAGATGACGGGCACGGCGCTGGCGGCGGCCTCGCGCAGGTCATAGAAGCCGACCGGGTACATGCCGAGGGCGGCGAATATCCGCGCCACCTGCTGCAGTTCCTGCGGTGTGCCGACGCGGATGGCTCCGTGCCGTTCGGCGGTCACCCGGCTGATGGATCCCAGGCGTTCGGCGTCGGCGCCTTGAGCACGAAGGACGTCACCGTTCACCTCGCGGGAGACGTCCACGAGGGTGGTGTAGGCGGGCACTTCCCGCCCGTACATCTGAGAGAGCCGCAGCGCGAAGAGGGCCCGCAGCTGCCACTGACTGGTGATTGACATGGTCAGCCTTTCGTCGGGAATCACCATGGGCTTCGGAGTGGAGGTGTTCCGGGAGGGGACCGGTTGGGCAGTGAGCGGGGGCCCTGGCACCAAATGTCCTCCACGAGCGGCTCTGTGCTGCCGGGGACACAGAATGCGCTGAGCCGTGTGCGTGGGGCAGGCAGGTACCACTGGCCTCAGCAGGAGGAGCTTCCGGGGTGGTGAACTCACCTGCTGATAAGGGCGCCGGGGTGGGCACACACTTCGTGTCCGGGCTGCTTTTCGCCATGGGTTGAGTTCCGCTGGTGGGCAGTTGTGGTGTCAGGTTGCTCTCGCGGGTTGAGGCGGCCCTTGCTGCGCATGGCGGCGCGCACGCGTTCTTCGGCGAGGCTCCGGCCGGCGCTGTGGGGGGTCGTGCCGCGCCGCTGGGCTTCTTCCAGAACGGTGACGGCGTTGGCTCGCAGCCGCTGCGAGATCGTTTCGAAGATGGTCGGTGTCTCGGGCCGGAATCCGGAGTAGCGGGCGTCCATGGCGAATGCGGCGGCGACGACACCTCCGGCGTTGGCGATGAAGTCGGGCAGGACGAAGATGCCGCGTGCCGCGAGGACGGCCTGGGCTTGTGGTGAGGTGGGCAGGTTGGCACCTTCCACCACGAGCTTCGCTTGGATCTGGCGGGCCGTAGCGTCGTCGATGACGTCCTGCAGGGCTGCGGGTACGAGGATGTCGCAGCCGACGGTCAGTTCCTGGCCGGCTGAGAGCGGCGTTCCCTGGCGGTGGCGGGTGACGAAGTCGTCGCCGTGCTCGTCGCGAGCGGCCAGAAGGGCAGGGACGTCCAGTCCGGTGGGATCGTGGAGAGCGCCCTTGGCCGTAGATACCGCGACGATGGTGAAGCCGAGTTCTGCGAACCGTGCCGCCGCGGCGTGGCCGACGGCTCCGAATCCCTGGATGGCAACCCTGTAGCCGCCAAGCGGCAGCTGGAGATGCCGCGCGGCGGCGTCGGTGGCCTCGGCGACGCCGTAGCCGGTGACGCCGAGCTGGTCGTAGGCGACCCCGCCGAGGTGGTCCGGGGTGCCGACGGCCGCGCCGCGGTCGCCGAGTTCATCCTGGATGATGGCCGCGTCGTTCTCGGTCAGGCCCATGTCGAGGCCCATGACGTATTCGCTCGGCACCTCGTTGGACAGGGCGCGGGCGAAGGCTCGAAGGATCGCTTCTTTGTCGGGGGAGGTCGGATCCGCGACGATGCCGGCCTTGGCGCCTCCGTAGAAGAGGTCGACGCTCGCCCACTTCCACGTCATGACCCGGGCCAGCCGGGCGACTTCCGTGACGGTGAGGGTGGGGCTCACCCGGGTGCCGCCCTTGCCGATGCCACGGGCGGTGTTGTCGATGACCAGCACGCCTTTCATGCCGGTACGCCGGTGGGAGACGACGACGATCTTCTCGGGTCCCCAGTCGTCGACGAGGGAGAGTGCGTCGGGCACAGTGCAATTCCTTGTCTGGTGTGACGGGGGGGAGGTGGTCAGCGGCAGGGGGCCAGGGCGCGGGCGATGAGCTCGGCCAGGTGCGTGCCGCCGCGGTTGGTGCGCTGGGTGATCTGCGTGCGGCAGCTGAACCCGTCGGCGAAGATGACGGTGTCCGGTGCGGCAGCGCGCACGGCCGGCAGAAGGACCTGTTCGCCGGCCGCGACGGACATGCCGTAATGGCCGCGTTCGAAACCGAAGTTGCCCGCCAGGCCACAGCAGCCGGAGTCTAGAGCGCTGTTATCGACCGGACGACCAGC
>NZ_JBFBBK010000141.1:0-4129 GCF_040682635.1 Streptomyces sp. NPDC051133 | reverse complement strand
ATTGCGGGTGTTGCATCTGCGCGCAATCCGCAGTTGAACAAGATTTCTTGCCGATTGGTCC
The DNA here is from genome assembly GCF_040682635.1 of Streptomyces sp. NPDC051133. Taxonomy (NCBI): domain Bacteria; kingdom Bacillati; phylum Actinomycetota; class Actinomycetes; order Kitasatosporales; family Streptomycetaceae; genus Streptomyces; species Streptomyces sp. NPDC051133. The sequence continues at coordinate 4,068 of NZ_JBFBBK010000141.1, read as the reverse complement.
GCGTGCGGAGCAGCATGTTTCCGAGGTAATTCAGCGCTCTCGAGGCGACCGTCCGTACCCGCGGCGGCCGGGTGGACGGCGTCATCTTCCACCGCGATCACGGGGGGTCTCAGGGCGGATTCAACCGGTCGTCCAGGCAGGTAGCAGGGCCGGTCCGGCCACACGTCCGCCCCGGGCGACCAGCTGTCCCAGATCCGCCACCGACACATGCGACCGCACGATCTTGATCCGCGTCCCGGCGACCAGCAGATGAATCACCGAGGTCTCGACCCAGAAGATCACCGTCAAGCCTGAGCGGGCCGGTCCGAGCCAGAACTGCTTCCCCGCGACCTGCAGATTCCCACTCGCAGGCACCACCTGCTCGCACTCCCCCCGGCCCGCCCTCGTTCACCTGCACCACCTCGGGAAGAGGGGAAAGCCGGGAACCCTCACGCCCAGTAGGTCCCGCTCCTGCTCAGCAACCGGGGTGAAGCGGTCGCCCGGAGACTGCATGCCCAACGCCTGATACGGACGCATGGAGTTGTCTTCCTGCACCCACGCATCCAGCGTCGCCTGAGCCGCCTCGATGCTCTCGAACGCGCCGCAGTCGTCGAAGATTTCACGCGCAGCGTCTGATGCGCTCGACCTTGCCCATCGTGGTCGGCGATGCCGGATGGGTACTCAACGACGAACGACTCTGACAACCGTCGACAGCTGAGCCACAGGTCATTGGTTCATTCGATTACAGAGCCACAGGTCAAAGACCCGGCCCTTCACCTCTTCGGCTACTGCGCCCGTGGCGGCACTTGACTCGCCCATCGGCACTCCACCGCCCTCGCGGCCCAGCACCGGAGGCCCCACGTACTAGCTTATGAAGCGGACCCAGTAGAAACGTGTCATAGCGGAATAAGCGCTCTATAAGCGAGCTATGCTCGCCCGCGGTCACAGTGAGTGATCCCCGGTCTATCGACGGCACCATAGGCAAGGCTGGCGAAGGCCGCTCCCATCGCGAGGCGGAGGTGCTAATGATCAGACGCAAGAGCAAGCTATCCGGCTCTTACCACGGTTCGAGGCCCGTGGAGGGTCAGCTTGTGCCACGGTCGTGGTCATCGGCATGGCTGCGGTCCTGCATCGCCGTGCTGACCATGCTGGCGGGAGTGGCATTGCCGGCCGTGGCCACGTCCCCGGCCTGGGCCACGCCGGGCCCGAACGCCTACGTCACCAACTTGAACTCGAATGACGTATCGGTGATCGACACCACCACCAACACCGTCGCAGACACCATCCCCGTCGGCAACAGCCAGACCGGCATCGCGATCACCCCGGACGGCCTGCACACCTACGTCACCAACTCCGACTCGGGCAACGTGTCGGTGATCGACACCACCACCAACACCGTCGCAGACACCATCCCCGTCGGCAACGGCCCGACCGGCATCGCGATCACCTCGGACGGCCTGCACACCTATGTCACCGACTCTCGCTCGGGCAACGTGTCGGTGATCGACACCACCACCAACACCGTCGTAAACACCATCCCCGTCGGCAGCACCCCGATCGCCGTGGCAATCACCCCAGCCGGCAAGCAGCTGCCCTCCCTGACCATTGCCAAGGGCCACACCGGGCATTTCAGGCTTCTAAGGCTGGGCACCTACACCATCACCGTCGGCAACAACGGGTCCGGGCCCACCGACGGCACCACGGTCACCGTCCACGACACGCTTCCGAGAGGACTCATTGCCCACAGCATCTCGGGCACCGGATGGCGCTGCACCCGGTCCACCCTGACCTGTACGCGCAGCAACACCCTCGCCGCCAGCGGCAGCTACCCGCCCATCTCACTCACCGTCCTCCCCCTGCGCATCGGCCACGTCACCAACACCGCCACCGTCACCGTCACAGGAGGCGGTGCCCCGGCCACCCGCACCGCCACCGATGACACCACCATCACCCTCTTCAGCCGGATCTAGCGCGGAACCCCGGGTGTTCACGCCCGGGGGGAAGCGCTTGTCAAGATAGGGGTGACCCGCACGGGGGAGTATCTAATCAACGGCCCTGTCTCACTTTCGGTGGTTACGGAGAGTCTTGAGGGTCGCCGTTGATATTCGCATGAAGGATGTCAACGAGCTCGTGCAGACGGTCTTTTCTGGCCTTTCCCCCTCACCACTGCCAGCCCTAAGTTGAACCAACCGCCACCGATACCAGGAATTTCGCCCTGCTCCTTTTGCCGCATGCCGACAACGGCGACGCGCTCACGCGCTGGACCACCCAAGTCAGAACAGCCGACCTGCCCCACCTACATGCCTTCACCCGGCCTTGGACCGGGACATCGACGCCGTGATCGCCGGCTCACGCTTCCGTACAGCAATGGCCGCCCCACCGAGGGCATCCACACCAAGACCAAACGGATCGCACGCCAGATGCACGGACGAGCATGCTCCACCTGCTTCGGCACCGCATCCCCCTGGGATAGCAGCACGCTCCGTCACCACCGAAAGCGAGACAGGGCCAAATTTCCTACAGTCCAACAGCAGCAGGTGTTCGATGCCATGCAAGGTGCTTTGGACGACGTGGGTGGGGCGCGGCCACTCCTCAGGACACCTTGAGCGCCGGTGGCTGGGTAGCGGCCGAAAGGCTGACACCGGACATGTCGATGCGCCACCAACAAACACTCAATTCGTACATTCCTCTCTAAGCAGGTGATCGGTGTCGCCGATGTCGCGCTTGCTCGGGCTGGTTCCCTATCGTCGTTCCCCGGAACGTGCCCTACGGGAAAGCGCGTCTTGAGCGGCGGCGCAACGATGACGGGCGGCCCACCGGCCAGCCTCCGCATCAACGAGTCCGGTCCGAGCTCTGACGGGACTAGCTGGATCCTCTCCGCAACGAATGAGGGAACCGAAAATGTGAGCTTCACTTTCTACGTCGTCTGTGCGAAAGCGGCCAGCTGACTCCCTCCACAGCCCCCATCGAAGCCCTGTCACCAAGGCTGCGGCGGGGCTTGGGCTCGCAGAGGATCAGCATGCGGGTTTGATCTTGCCCTGGGGCTCGCTGTCGTACTTGTCGAGGTGGGCGGCCATGTCCGTCGTGGTGCGGAATCTGGCGGTTGAAGGCGGGATCGCGTACTCGGCCATGAGGGGCCGCGCCTCCTGGACGGCCCGCGTGAGTACTTCCGACAACGCGGGATCGCATTCTCTCGCGCAGTGCGTACACGACCGTGCTGCAACTTCGGTGGCTCCAGGCAGCCGAACGAACCGCCCCCTGCTCAGCCAATGGGGCACCGGGCGACGCAACCCTCGCGTCCAGATGAGGGAGTAGGGCATGTCGCACACCTACGGGATGCAAGCACCCGCGACAGTGAGCACGTCGTCCCCGGTCAGGGGTCGTGCTACTGAGGAGATCAGGCATGAGACACGTGGTGAGGTCGGCGGGTGCCGTCGCGGCGGCCGGAGTGTTCGCGCTGCTGACGGCGGGACCCTCGAATGCGGCTGCGGGGGTTACACCGCAACAGCAACCGGCAGCGACATCCGTGGCGGACTACGACCCGGACATCGACGCCATCGTCTGCGAAATCAACAAGGAACGGGACGACCACAATCTTCCTGCGCTGCTGATCTCGGACACGGCCAGTGACGTCGCCCGGGCCCACGCCGGGGACATGGCCACGATGGACAAGCTCACGTCCATCGGAAGCGACGGCCGGGACCTGCGCACGCGACTGAGTGACGCCGGCATCTACTCGCAGTACATTGAGGAATTCTTGTTCCACGGGTACGCCAGCGACGGATACTTCGCCGACATGGCCACGGACCCCGAGCCCAGCGACGGGTTCTACAAGGTCCTCATGAGCTCCGACGTCGTCGCGCTCGGCCTCGGCTACGACGACCAGTACTGGGACGTGAACCTCCTCGGGCCACACCGACACCTTGTGGTGCGTACGCCCTCTTGCAGCGCGAGCACAACCACCGAGTAACACCGCTTCCACCGAGGAAGGCGGTTCTTCAGCCGGCGCAGCCCGCAGTCCTTCTCGATCTCGCGGCATGCGTCACCGACGCGCAGGTCACTGTCGTGGAGTTTGGGGCAGCGGCCGTC
>NZ_JBFBBK010000140.1:0-4181 GCF_040682635.1 Streptomyces sp. NPDC051133 | reverse complement strand
AACCGGGCAACATCGTCAGGCTCGTCGACATCGGCGAGGGACCTGCCGATCACGGACTCGCGGGTGGTCCCGTACAGGTACGCATAGGCGTGATTGACCCACAGGTTGCGGCCGCTGACGTCGCGGACGAACGCGGCCGCCGGGTTGAGTTCAGCGAACGAGGCATAAGGTTCGGCCTCGTCCCGTCGGCCGCCGACCTCGACCGCGACTCCCCTGATGCCGTGCCGTTGCGCGCCACACCGGCCCGCCAGCCAGTTCACGTCGAAGGTCCGGCCCTCGAAGCGTGTCTGATAGGGACCCGCGCCGGGTGGATCGCAGGCACCGCCCTGCTCCGCACAGAGGGCCTCCACGAAACGACGGGTGGTGCCCTCGTCGTCGAAGGCACCACCCCCGCTGTGGACCACTCCCAGGCCGCCGTCAGCCTCCCACCAGGCCACCGGAAGGGACGCCAGCAACGACGTGAAGTCGGCCTCGTCCACGACTCAACTCCTTGAAATTCCACTGCGTTACTGTGAGTAATCCATTATGCGTACACCGTGGCACGTCTGGCACGCCGACGGCCAGGCCCGCACCGCCCGCGCCGGCACTAGCGCATCGCCAGAGCCTCACGTGACGCCAACCGGGCCAAGCAATAGGGCATTTGCCCGAGCAGTTCACGCATCGCGGGCTCTATAGCGGGCTTTGGGAGTGCTTCGCTGGAAAGAGAGACCGCGCAGCAACAGGAAGCAAAGGAGTGGGATAGCCGTGAGCAAGGTGCTGTACGTGCACGCCAAGGGCGGCCCGCCGGTGGGGCACGCACTGCCGCGGGCGGCCGCGAGGTCCGCGGTGCACCTGCTGGCCATCAGCGAACTGCCCGCCACCGCGGTGGCAGAGGCCTCTAACCTGTGCGCCTCGGTCATCACACCCCAGGACGCATACGAACGCGACCTCGCCGAGATCATCACCGCCCGGGCCCGCGAAGTCGGCGCGGACGCCGTCATCACCTTCTCGGCGTACGCCGTGGCCGCGGTCGCCGAGGCAGCGCGCCGGCTCGGGCTGATGGGCGCCGGGCGCACCGCACCGCTCGCCCGCGACAAGCGCCTGATGCGCGCCGCCTGGCAGCGCCACGGCATTCCGCAGCCCCGTTTCCGGGCCATCACGAGCGCTGATGAACTTGAAGCCGCAGCAGCTGAACTGTCGTACCCGCTGCTGCTCGGGCACGCGGAACTCCATGTCACCGACTCCTGCGAGGACTTCATCGTCGAAGAGATCGTCAGCGGATGCACCAGGGAATGGTTCACCGACCCGGGGTGCGGTGACTACATCAGTGTCGAGGGTGTGGTCGTGGACGCCGCCTTCCACCCGGTCTGTGTGAGCGGTCGGATGCCAACGGTCGCGCTGTTCACCGAACGCGCCGGCATCACGACGGCCGCGCTCGAGTCCGAGGCTCAGAACCAGATCGTGGAACTGGCCCGGCGCGCCGTGGACGCCCTGGGGCTGGAGAACTGCGGCACCCACACAGAGATCAAACTCGGCATGGACGGCCGCATCTGGGTGATCGAAACGGCCGCCCGGTTCGGCGGCGCGATGACCGTGCCGCAGATCGAGCAGGTCTTCGGGCTCGACCTGGTCGGCATGTTCACCGACCAGCTGCTTGGCCGGTCTCCCCTCTGGCCGGCCCGGGCGCTGACGGCCGCGGAGGCCGACGGCGCAGCCGGCTCCCTGGTAGTCCTCGCCGTGGACGGCGACGGCGTCCCGTGGCCGCGCCGCCACCAATCGGACTCGAAGGCAGTCATCCGTTGCGCCCGCATCGGCGCCGACGCCGAGCTGTCCGTCGTCAGCGAGAGCTCGCTGACAGAGGGCAGCCCCGTACCGGTCTACGCCCCAGCCGCAGGCGCCAACACCATCGCAGGGCTGTGTCTCCTGTCGGCCGACCGGCCGCAAACCGTCATCGGCATCTTCAGCACACTGATCAACACCCTTCCGCACATCCTGCCCGCGGACGTTACCGAGGGGGTCCCGGCATGATCCTCACACCGGACGAGACGGGCGCGCCCGAGGCGGCACGCGACCGTACAGTCGTCGGCGCCCACCTGTCGCTGTCACTATTCCGCACCCGATCCGGAGTGCTGGCCGGACACCCCTACCTGAAGGTCGTGGTGGACCGAGCCGAGGACACCTGGCATCTGCTCGACACCCGCGTGCACCCCTTTCACGTCGACTACATCGCGACCCGCATCCTCGGTATGACGCTGGACGACCTCGACGCAGGACTGAACGCGTTCAACGCATCCGTGTACACGGCACCCGAGCGCCGTTTCCTGCTGGGGGTGCTGTCCCTTCACACCCATGACCAGGCTGCCGAATCCGAGCGGTCCTTCCTGGTGTTGGAGACCACCGAGGCGGACACCATGCATGGCGCGCTCCTCGAGGAGTTCTACCACTACGTGCGCAAACGCACGGACGCACGCCTGCCGCTGCTGCTGAAACCCGCCAACCACGGGCAGGAACAGGCACTGGCCACGATCGAGGAGGCACACGTGCCGCGTATCCTCAGCCACGAGCTGTACGGCAACCGGACCCGAACCTGCCTGAACCCGGGAGAGGCCGAGGGACGCCTGCGCTACTTCCGCACCACGGCCCAGTACGAGTCCGCAGCCACCGGACTCGGCTGGTCGGACATCGTCGCAATGCCGTGCCTGCCCGACGACGTCCCCAGAGTCGCCGGTTTCGTCAACACCTCCCCTATCACGCCGCTGTCGCACACCAACATCCTCGCCTCGGGCTGGGACATCCCGAACGCGATCGTCCGCGACCTCGACGCTCTCATCGAACAAGACGACCTCGACGGCGCCTGGGTCCGCTACCGCGCACGGGAGGACGAGATCACGCTGCGGCGGCTGCCCTGCGCACCGGCTCTGGAGCGGCCAGCCTGGCACCAGCAGCGCATCCATGTAGCGACACCCACGCTGGAGAACGCGCCAGTTCTGGCACTGCACCGGCTCCGGCGCGCCGACCGTGACAGTTACGGCACCAAGGCTGCCAACCTCGGAGAGCTGCATCACGTCCTGGACAGCCGTACAGCGAACCTGACGTCGTTCTACACACGCCCGCGCCCGCCACGGCCACACCTGCTCGGCCACCTCGCGGCACGGCTCGGTGAAGCCGGAGCGTCACCGGAACGGCTACGCGCCGCGGCGGTCGAACAGGTGGCGAACACCGTTGGAGCACCAGACGGCGTGGCCTTGCCGTTCCGGCTGCACCGCCTGTTCCTCACCTCCTCGCCCGACCTGCAACAGGGCATCGGGAGACTGAAGATGGCGCTCGAGCTCGGAGCGCTCGATGTCATCGACCCGCTGTGCCTGAGTCTCCAGCGCCTCATACGCAGTGTGCCAATGCCAGACGAGGTGGCGGGGGCAATCATCGGCGCGGTGCCGCGGCTGCTCGCAGAGGAACACCGCCTGGTGGTGAGGTCGTCCTCCAACGCCGAGGACCTGCCGGGCTTCTCGGCCGCCGGTATCTACGACTCGGTGACCACGGTGCGCGGTGCGGATCAGCTCATGGACGCCGTACGGCAGGTGTGGGCCTCGCTGGTATCGCCGCGAAGCGTGCGTCTGCGGCACCAGGTCGGCATCTCCCTGGAAGACACCTATATGGGAGTGATCGTTCAAGAGTACGTCCCGGCCACACTCGGGGGCGTACTGGTGACCTGCAACCCGACCCAGCGCGAGGACTTCCGCAACGTCTACCTCAACTGCACGCCCGGTTCGCCCGAGCAGGTGGTGGACGGCACGGTTCTGCCCCATCAGTACCTGTACAACACCGTCGAGGGAGGCGGACGCACAGTGGGCGTCGGCTCGTCGGGAAAGGACCTCCCCGCAGCGACGCGCGCGGCACTGGCCCGACTGGCGCTGACGGGGCGTCTGCTGCAGTCCTACTTCACCGAGGGCGACGCCGACGACGCCATGGACATCGAGTGGCTGCTGACCGCAGAGGGGAGTTTTCATCTGGTCCAGATCCGCCCCTACACCGGGTGATACACGATATGCCCTCCCCGCAACTGCGTCCCCCGCAAACCGCGCCGTCCCCCGCCGCCCGCCGCATCATCCGTGTCAAATTGACCCGGTCCTGAAGGACCGGGTTTGGAGGTGGCGCCCTACTGGCTGCTGGGTTGGCTCCTCCGTCCAGAAACCCCTATGGGG
>NZ_JBFBBK010000139.1:0-4275 GCF_040682635.1 Streptomyces sp. NPDC051133 | reverse complement strand
CGTTGCTGAAGAAGGCCGGCCGCCAGAGCGGCATCGACGCGGAGACCGAACGGCTGCACGAGATCTTCCAGCTGCCGCACATGCGACAACTGCCGCTGGTGGAAGAGGCGATGGGCCGACAGACCATCACGCTGGTAACTGCTGGCCGCCGACCACCACCGCAATACACCCTCATCCTGTCGGCGACGCGGTTACGCCGCCAACGCGGTCGCAACCAAGACAGCTGGATAAGCCTCTTTTTCTGAAGGTCGTGGCGGCAGGGCAGGTCGTGCTCCCATTTACTCGGACCGGAGGCTAGTGTCTTAACATGCCTAAGATTTTCAGAAAGTCTTTCGAGGTACGCTGGGACGATGTGGACCTCAATGGCCACCTGCGCAGCACGAGATATTTGGAGTACGCAAACACTGCCCGCCTCGATTTCCTGAAAGAGGCGGGGCTTAATGTTCTGGCACTGCAGAGGTCGGGGTTCGCTGCTGTTCTCCTTGGTGAGGAAGTATGCTACCTGCGTGAGATCTTCCTGGCTGAGGTGGTCAGCGTATCTTCCCAAGTCGTTGGGCTGAGCATGGATTGTGCGCGGTGGCGCTTCCAGCACACGGTGTCCCGTGAGGACGGGAATGAAGCGGCTGTTGTGCTTTCACGCGGTGCGTGGATCGGTGTTAACACCCGAAAGATCAGCGCACCGCCGACTGGAGTTCAGGCAGCTTTGGAAGCGATTCGGTCGGCTGACTGCGAAGTCTTGTGATCACAGCCTTGAATATGCAGCTCACGAGCCTTATCGATTGTTTCAAGGCTGCGAGAGCCTTTATGAATGACGCGACAGAGAGAGTTAACTCGCCGCGGCTGACTTCTCTGTTCCATCCCCCGGAGGGGATTCCACTTGGGCTTTTCCTGGAGCTGGGTGAAGTCGGGTGGCAATGAGGGCGGTGCGTAGGAGTTGGATGCCGTGAGCAGTGGTCGGGTTGATGCCGGTTAGGTCCTGGATGCGGCGGATCCGATAGCTCAGGGTCCGGCGGTGGATGTAGAGGGCTCGGGCTGTCTCCTCCCGGTCTAGATGGCAGGCGAACAACGCATCCAGCGTCTGCACTAGGTCGGTGCCCTGCTGTAGTGGGATGAGGAGGTCGGCTAGTCGGTGCTGGACGGTGGGCTGCCGGGATATGGCCAGCTCGACCAAAAGTTCCTCGATCCGGTAGGGACGGTTTTGGGCGTCGGGCATCGCCGCCACCAGAGTGATCGCCTGAAGAACCTCTTGCGCAGCTTGCGGTACCGAGTCCAATGTGGAGGCGTATGCCTCGGCAGTGTGCAAGCTTTGACCAACGATTTCCGACAGGGCTGGAATCAAGTTGGTGGAGGCTGCGCGTGCCGTTGTGGCGTCTTCCTCGGTGGGTAGCAGAAGCAGCAGCCGCGTCGAGATGAGGTTGCCCTGCCACAGGGCCCCCGGCAGTGCTTCCAAGGTACGTTCGATCAAGCTACCGGTGGTTGCAGATGGTTGCCGCCCGGGATTCTTTTGCCGGCAGACGACCACCAGGTACCCCTTGGGCAGTGTCACTCCAGCTGCATCTGCTGCGAAAGCCGCAGGTTCCCCCTCGATCAGTCGATTCACCAGCATGGAGCGCGCCTGTTTAGTTTCTCCGTTTTCTCGAAGTGTCGCTGCGCATGCGAGTTCCTCGGCTGCTAGAAGTCGTGGATGTTCTTGAGCTACGCAACCAGCAAACTCAAGCATCCTACCGTTCATATCCCCATCGGTTATAGAATACACTTCACGCAGACCTGCGGTGTGCGCCGTGGTAACAGCGGCCCGGACATCGGAAAGTGGTATCATAAAGGTTCCGCGTTCGCGCCCCATTGTTCGCCAGAGCTCTATCTGTGGCTCTGGTATCGGCTCACCTTTCAATCCCCAGTCGACGACTAGGGCTGTCGCCTGATGGAGTTCATCCAGCAAGTCAGCGCCGCGAGCCTTCTCAAGATTTTCATAACTCGAAAATCGTGGAACAATCGCTTCATGCATCGCTGCGACTATACTGTCCCGCCGAGCCTTCACGCGCGAGAGAAGAGCATCTTCGGTCATATCGCTCGCCTCTTTTACACACAGGGCATATGCAAAGATCCCGGCTGTAGCCGTGCCCTCCGGCCCTGCCTGGTGGTATTAGGGTCATCACATGACGCCTGGAGGTTCCACGCTAACTGCCGCCGTCCGGTTGCTCGCGAGCGTCCTGAATTCTCCGAATTGCCAATCGTGCAATTCCAGGCGCGACGGGAAGACTTCCTCTCAATATTTACCGAATTTAGCTGGTGATCTGTCGACCACTATAGTGGGCCGCCTGTCCAAGAGCTAGGCGTCACCCATGAGTTTGCAACCGTTCCATGAACTCTCGGTGACTCCTCTGTACGGCTTGCCGGCGGGCCGCGGCATGTGCAGCGGCGGCTGTCAGTCCATTTGCGGGTCTGATCGGTCGCACCGCGCCGGTCGGTTCGACCAGGACCGGCGTGGGCGTCCGAGGCAACCAGTTGGGCGCCAGGCCAAGGATCTCCGGGTGCCTTTCGGTCGGTGACGCAGACCGCGATCAGTGCGTACACCTTGATTCCCGCCCCCACACACGGGACCACGAGGGAAAACCCCCGGCCCAGTCGACCCCCTACACCACGTCCAGGACGGACCGTTGTACCCGCGGTCGAAGAACGCGTCACCTGACTTGATGGTGGAGCCCGACACTGTCAGCGAACTCGTAGGGGCCCGCCACGTTCCAGGTCCACCTTCCGACGGAAGCCCAACCATCCGTTCCTGCACCACAAGCTGACCGCTGAGCCAGCTCACAGTGGGCACTTACCCACCTAGGCAATGGCGATACGGAACAATTTGCACATATGGCACGATGCGCATTCCCCCTAGGGGTGGCAATACTAGTCGATGAGGTTCTCCGTGAACGACTTCACGGTTTCCCTGTCGAGCAAGATGAAATGCACTGTCGTCCACCGTACGCCTGCCTGTATAAGTAACTCGCTAGCGGGTTCACGTCTACCCATAGGCGAGGAGTCATGTGTCGCGTAAAATGCATGAATTTCTCCACGGTGTCCTCTACCGCCATTAGTGCCACGGCCAGTGGGCATGAGCAATGCGGACATGACTTTTTGCGACTCGGCCATCCTGCCCATGCATTCGTGATGGTCGGGTCACTCGCCGCACAGCCGATGCGGTGATTTACCTTCCCCTGGAGATCGCGAGTACCAAAGGGGTGCGCCATGAGCATTCAAGAAATTCCCGTACTGCCATACGGGGGGCGCGACGGACCGCACGCACTGTCCTGGCAGCTAGGCTGCTCACAAGCAGCGTCGTGCCGAGCACGGCAACTGGTTCGGGAGTTCCTCCACCGGTGGGACCACGATGAGCTGACCGATGATGCTCTGCTCGTCACATCCGAATTGGTCACCAACGCCGTCATCCATGCCGCCAGCCCTGCGGGCATGACCCTCTCCCTGCGGCTTGTCGAGGCAGAAGCCGACCACTGCTGTGTATATGTCCTGGTCCGTGACTCCGGCCCCAGGAATGCGCCAGTGAAGCCAGCCGTACCGGACGGGCAGGACTCACTGCCTTGTACAGGCCGAGGCCTCTACCTGGTCGACCACCTGGCGAGAGCGTGGGGAGACATCACCCATCGGGGCGGCCATGTCGTATGGGCTTGCCTTCCCTGCGACGTGAGCACGGGGCAAGCGGCATGAGCGTATCGCGCACAGATGTGGGGCTGCAGCGTGACCTGCAACTGCTGGAGGCCCTTTGCACTCCGGAGGCCATGCGTGGAGGCGGACTGGGCGTGACACGCATCGCCGAGGTGACAGGCCGCCACAAGAGCCAGGTGTCCCGTGCCCTGGCCAGCATGAGAGAGGCCGGCCTGGTCGACAGAGACCCCGAAACACGGGTGTATAGCTGCGGATGGCGGATTTACGCGCTGGCCGCCGCTACCGGAGAAAGCCGCCTTGTGCAGACAGCAGGCCCTTTCGTGCGCCGCCTCGTCTTGAAGGTTCGTGAGACGGCCCACTTGTGTGTCTTGCGCGGCCACACAGTAGTGACCTTGGTGAGCGAGACCTCGCCCGACGCCTTCCACAGCAAGGAACGGGAACGTTCAAGCGCATCACCGTCGCTTGGATCCGCAAGCCGCGCACTCATCTCCGGCTGGGAAGACAAAGATGGTGAGACTGGTGGTGCGAAGGAGGAGGCAGGATGAGTCACATCGCGCTGTGCGTCCGCTTCACACTGCGTGAAGGAGCGGGAGAGGCATTCGA
>NZ_JBFBBK010000138.1:0-4365 GCF_040682635.1 Streptomyces sp. NPDC051133 | reverse complement strand
GTCGATCACCGACACGTTGCCCGAACCGTTGTTGGTGACGTAGGCGTGGGTGCCGGCCGGGGTCACCGCCACACCAGTCGGATGGCTGCCCACGGGCACGGTGGCGGTGACGGTGTTGGTGATGGTGAGGATCACCGACGCGGTGTTCGAAATGAAGTTGGTGACGTAGACGTGGAATCCGTCCGGGGTCACCGCCACACCCTCCGGTCCGCTGCCGACGGGCACGGTGGCGGTGACGGTGTTGCTGGCCGTGTCGATCACCGACACATTGTTCGAACCGCTGTTGGTGACGTAGACGTGGGTGCCGTCCGGGGTTACCGCCACACGAGCCGGGCCGGTGCCGACGGTGATCGTGGTGGTGACGGTGTTGGTGGCGGTGTTGATCACCGACACATTGTTCGAACCGAAGTTGGCGACGTAGGCGAAGGTGCCGTTCAGGGCGGCTGCGGCCGCGTGCGTGGCTCGACCGGCAACTGCCGTACGAGAATGGCTTTTGGCCCGGTGGCCACCGGAGCCGCCCTGGGCTGCGGCGTGCACGGCCGGCAGCACCACCAGCCCGGCCAGGACAGCGAATGCCGCCGCCAGCCGGCCCAGCCACACCCACCACCGTGTTCCGCCCCGGCTTCCCTGAACTCCCAGCGGGGCTACCTCCACATGACGTCTGATCACTGCTGTCTCCCGATCTCGAAACGATGCGGCCTCGGGCCGCCTGTGCCGGGCACGGCGAGCAGAGAGACCTAGATCACTACAGAAAGTGATATGTACCATATAGGCGAAATAGTGGTTGCTGGTGTAGGCCGGTTCTGATACTCACGGCGAATGCGCACCCTGCTCCAGCCGCCCTTGAACGACAGGAAGCCAGGGCACGGTTCGAAGCCGAAGCCCACGGGTGGGTACGCGCGGACAGTCCTGCGAGGAGTTGATGGGGGTTCAGGTCCGTTCGTCCGTCCGCTGCTTGGCCAGACCCGCGACGAAGCGCAGGTAGTTGTCATGGTCAGGGGGCGGCCGGTGGCGCGGTCCTTCTATTGTCGGTGGCACGTGTCCAGGACTGCCGGCCCACCGACCACGGCCCACCTACCGGTGCGACGGCCGGTCAGCGCCCGCCACGGTCCAAATGCCGACACCCTGGAGCTCCCTCCGCCGCCCACCAGCAAGAGAAGGAACGGGAATGGGCAGGATCCGGGACAGGAGTCGGCCCGCCGGGGGATCAGGGGTCAGGGCCGTCTCTCGACCGTGCTACGCCACCCCGGCACCCCTCCCGGCCAACCCGGCCGTCCACCGAAGCGCGCCTGACGCCACGACGCAGCACTTCACGGCTCCAGGAGGTGCGGCCCGGGGCGCCCGCGGATACGCCATAGCCGCCTACGTGAGGAGGTCGGCACCCCCGGCTATTTGTGGTTGCGGAGGGCACGCCGACCGATCAAGCGCGCGTGTGCCGCGGTGCACCACCGCCGACCTCAGCCACGCTGCCGGCTTTGTGGCCTCGGTCTGCGTCAAGCCGGCTGCCGTGATGGGCGGGGTGGGAGTGAAGGCCGGTCGTCGCGCAGGAGAGCCCACAGCACACTGGTGCGGCGTCGTGCGAGGGCGATGACGGCTTGGACGCTCAGACTCCGCCTCCAGCGACAGGCCATCGACCTCCTCGGCCATGCCCTCGGGATCCTCCGAGACCGCCACCTAGGGGCTGTCCCGCAATTGATCTTTGAGCGCGTCCGCGGTCGCCAGGTTCGGGCTGCGTGGGTGGTCTACACGGGCTGTAGGAGGTTGTGCAGGCTGGCGATGCCGAGCATCGCGGTGTGGACGCCGTTGCCCTTCAGGCGGCAGTCGCGGAGGATCTTCCAGGTCTCCATGCGCGCGAAGACGTGCTCAACGCGGGCACGGACCTGCTTGTGGGAGTGGTTGTGCTCTTTCTTCCAGTCGCACAGGTCACCGCCAGCAGGGCGACGGTGCGGAATGATTAGCCCAGTGCCCTGGTAGCCGCCGTCGGCGATGGTGATCGTCTTGCCGACTACGGCGGCGGCACCCGACTCGGTCCACGCCTTGCAGTCGTTGCGATTGCCCGGCACGGGCCGGCCGACGGCGACGACCAAGCGGGAGTCGGCGTCGATGACCACCTGGTGGTTGGTTGAGTAGCGATAGTTCTTCGACTGCTCCGCCACCTGGTGGTCGCGGGTCGGACCAGAGTCCCGTCCACGATGAGCACCGTGCCGCGACGCAACCGCTGACGCTGGTGCAGCGCCAGCAACGGCCCCGTGTGGTCGACGATCCGATCCCGGCGGCCCTTCCAGCTGCCGCTCATACCGTTGTCGCGTCAGTACGAACCGAATCCGCGCGGGCCGTCGAACGCCCTAAACGGCCACGCCGGCGGCGTGAGGGCGAGACGCTCGATCACGGCGCGTTGGGCCTTGATGGCGACGGGCACGGTGTCCAGGTTGGTGTGCCTGTCCCGGGGGGGTGCCTCTATGTCTTTTGTCAAGCGAGGCGTGGGGTTCGGGGTTCGTAGAACGTGCCGTCGCGGAGCATCGCGAACAGGACGTTGATTCGTTGTCGGGCGAGGCGGAGAAGGGCCTGCGTGTGAGTCTTCCCGCGCGCTCGGCATCGGTCGTAGTAGGTGCGGGAGGCGGGGTCGTGCAGGGCGGCGAATGCGGACGGGAACATCGCGCGTTTGAGTTGCCGGTTGCCGCCTCTGGGCGCGTGTTCGCCGTGGATCGAGGTCCCGGAGGACTTCGTGGTCGGGGCGAGGCCGGCGTAGGAGGCGAGGTGGGCGGCGGTGGGGAAGCTGGTGCCGTCACCGACGGTGACCAGCAGCGTGGCGGCGGTCCTGACCGCGATCCCCGGCATGGAGGTCAGGACTTCGGAAAGAGGGTGTGCCTCCAGCAGGGCGCTGGTCTGGGCTTCTGTGGCCCGGCGTTGTTCTTGGACGGCGCCGAGCGAGCGGGCCAGGGAGGGGATCACGATGTCGAGGGTGCCGGTGCCCGGGACCACGACGGTCTGCTCGTCGAGTGCTTCGAAGACGTCGTCGATCAGCCGTGTCGCCATGCGTGGGGCCTTCGGGCGGACCGCCTCGACCAGCCTGCGGCGTCCGGCCTTTCGCAGCGCGGCCGGGGATCCATAGCGTTCCAGGAGCCAGGTCACGGCCTGGTGGTCCAGGCGCGGGCCGAGGACTGCTCGAGGCTGGGGTGGAACTGGGTGAGCAGGCCGCGTATCCGGTTGGAGGTGCGGGTGGCCTCGGCCGCTAGGTGTATTGACCTGAAGCGTTGTTCACGCGGCTGATCGGTGGGTGGCCGCCGAGTGCGGTGTGGCAGCGGTGGTGGTTGTAGGTGTGCAGGAAGTCTGGCAGGGCTTTTGTGCGTTCGAACCGCAGCGACTCGACCAACCCCACGTCGAGCATCCATGACTCGCCCCCTTTATCGCCGCTGCTGAAGAACGCTCCCAGCTCCACACCCCACCTCCGTCTTCGACCTTCCCTGGCATCGTCGACTGCGGCCAGCATGGTCACCGGATGGCGTCTGGCCGCGGGTTCTGCGCGCCTGCGGGCCGAGGTCCCGCACCTGGTGGGTCATGCTCCCGTGACGGCAGGTCGGGCGGGCGATCGTCTTGTACTGCCAGGCGGCCGGCGGGTTACTGGTCGGGGTGGACGGCTTGGACGCCGGTGCCCGCGTACGCCTTGGGGGTGAGGGTGAGCAGGTACCGGCCGGTGGGGTGGGTGGGGGAGGGGCGGGCGGCGTGGATGGCGTGGACGGCGGCCCAGGAGTGTCCGAAGCGCAGCAGTTCGGTGGCGGTGACCGCAGCGTCGGTGTCGAAGGCCTCGATCCGGATGAACCGCAGCCCCTTGATGTAACCGAGCAGCCCGGGCCGCTCGGCATCGCCGGCCGTCAGCGACAGCACCGGCGCATACAGGTCGCCGAGCCCACCGGAGGCCTGGACGTAGAACGCGGCGACCGTCTCGTTGAATGGGTCCTTCGGGTCGTACAGCGCACCTGCGGTCGTGTGGTCCAGGACGACCGCGATCGCCGCCACTACGCGGCCGCTTGCGGGTTGTGCGCGGCGCCGCCGAGGCGCTCGAGCAGGGCCTTGGCCTTCGCCTCGGCCTCCGGGCTCGGCGCGCTGCCGAGAGCGGAGGCGAGCTCGGCGCGGGCCAGCTCGGCACGCTCGGCGTACTCGGCCTGCGTTGGCGTGCCCTGCGCGAGGTCCTCGACCAGGCTGCGAATGGTGGTGCCGTGCTCGGCCGCCAACTGGGCGAGCCGGTCCCGCGCGGCCGTGCTCACCTTGATGCTCGTCTCATCTGCTGGCATACCTCGATCCTACCCCCGTTCCTCTACCGTTGGTAGAGGAACGGGGGGAGGGGGGTGTTTCCGGTACCCCGGC
>NZ_JBFBBK010000137.1:0-4398 GCF_040682635.1 Streptomyces sp. NPDC051133 | reverse complement strand
GGCCTCCTCGCCGACGACGACCCCGCCGCCCTCGGCGACGGCGGCGGGCTCCTCGGCGGGGGACGCGGCCGGTACGACGGTCTCGACGGCCTCGGCCGTCGTGGGCGCACCGGCGGGCGCGGAGGCGCGGCGGGTGGCCCGGCGACGCGGACGGGCGGGCGCGGCCTCTTCGGCCTGCGCCGTCACACCGGCCCCGGTCGCCTCGGCGGCCTCTTCCGCGCCTTCGGCTTCGAGAACCTCGGTGACCTCGTCGGCATCGGCGGCCGGTATGGCCGGCACGGTCACCTCGGTGGGTGCCTCGGCCTCGACGGGCGGGCCCGCCGGGCGGGAGGCGGCACGGCGACGCCTGCGCGGCGGCAGGGTGTCGCTCGGAGTGTTGAGTTCGGAACCCTCGTTGGGTTCGGTCGGCTCGAGCATGCGGGCGTTTCTCCCGTCAGGCCCCCGGGCGCCGCGCCTGGTCCGGCATCGGTCCGAAAAGACCGACCGCCGGTGACGTCCGCGGCCCGCGCGATGCGCGGTGGCCGCCGTCCGGGGCGCGGGCGCCGCACGGGAGCACTCTGTGTCCTGTCTCGCCGGTTCCGTACGCCTTGTCGGTACGGCCTTGGCGAAAGTCTTCTGGTCGGTGCGCTGCCCGACCCAGGTGGCTCCCGAGTACGAGGGCGGCGCTACGACGTCCGTCCCTACGCGGAACCTTCCGGCGTCGGCGCCGTCGCGGCGGCAGCCGGTGTGGCCGTCAGGGCCCCGGTTGCCTCGCGGTCGGGCGCGAGCGGGTCGGTCACCGTGCCGGTCTCTTCATCGAACAGCCCCTGCGCCAGCCTGGTCACCGCTGCGGGGACCGGCGGCGCCAGGTCGGCCACGGCGCGGAGACCGGACAGGACGTCGTCGGGTCGTACGGCAGGCGTCACGTGCCGAACAACCAGCCGCAGTATCGCACAGGGCTGGTCGGTCGGCCTATCAGCCGGTGAACCGTGCGTCTCCAGGCTCACCACGGCCGGGCGGGCGTCGAAGGTGCGGACGCCGTTCTTGGTCATCCGCTGGACCTCGACGGTCCCGGCCTTGTCGAAGACCTCGGCGGCGCGCCGGGCCTCAACCGGGTCCACGCCCTCCAGCCGCAGCTCCCAGACGGAGGCCGTCAGCCGGTCGGCGAGGCCCGAGGTCCGCGCCTCGACCGCCTCGATCACGTCGAGCCCGGCGGGCAGCGACTCGTCGAGGAGGACGCGCAGGGTCTCCGGGTCACGCGGTGCGGTGAGCGCGATCTCCAGGTACTCCGCCTCACTGCCCGTGCCGGTGGGTGCGGCATTGGCGTACGACACCTTCGGGTGCGGCGTGAACCCGGCCGAGTACGCCATGGGCACCTCGGCACGGCGCAACGCACGCTCGAAGGCGCGCTGGAAGTCTCGGTGGCTGGTGAACCTCAGGCGGCCGCGCTTGGTGTAGCGCAGTCGGATGCGCTGCACCGCGGGTGCGGGCGGCGGGCCTTCGGGCTGTCGCTTGCCCAGTGTCCTAGTCCTTCGTGAGAGCGGTCGTACTGTTTCCAAGAGTACGTGTGCCGGGCCGTGAAGGTTCCCGCCGGTCCACCGGGATCGGGTGGCGCGGGTCGCCGAACAGCATCCTGCGGACGTCGGCGCGCACCTGTCGCACGGTGTCGCGGGCGGCGGTGAGCGCCTCGCGCGCGCCCCGGCCCACGGCGCGCACGGCCTGGCCGACGGGGTGGAGGACGGCGTCGCGCACGACGTGCCCGACCGGTGTGAGGACGGTCCGGTACACCCAGCTCAGCGGCTCCACGAAGATCCACCGGAAGAGGGTCCCGAGCACCCGCCCGACGGCCCGCGAGAGGTGCCCGGCGATCCGCCAGGCGTGCCCGAGGGCGTCCCCCACCTCCCGGGCGACGACGGCGAGCACCCGGCCGGCGGGTGCGAGCACCCAGCGCCACAGGGCGAGGGCGGGCAGGACGAGCAGCACGTGGGCGGTCCGGTACAGCACCAGCCCGATCCCGGCGGCGACCGCGCCCGCCAGCCGGCCCAGCCCCCGCACGCACCGGGCGACGGCCCGGCCCACCGGGGCGAGGACCCAGGTGTACAGCCACCGCGCGGGCACGGCGACGAGGTACCGCGCCAGCCACGTCAGGGCATGTCCGACGGGCGTCAGCACGTACCGGTGCAGCCACCGGGCGGGCACGACGACGAGGACGTGCGCCAGCAGGGCGAGCGCCCGGCCGACGGGGACCAGGACGTACCGCCACAGCCCCACGAGGGGCAGCACGAACAGGGCGTTCCCCAGCCACGCCAGGGCCCGTCCCAGCGGCCGGAGCACGGCGTCCCGCAGCACCCGGCCCACGACGACGAGCGCGTCCCACGCCATGCGCACCGGCACGACCAGCACGAGGGCGACGATCCGCACCGGGATGCGGACGGCCGTGACGAGGCATCCCTCCGGTGGCCGGGGCTCGGGCGGGGGCTTCTGCAGGTCCATACCGGGAGGGACGCCGGAACCGCCCGTTCGGATCCCGTCAGGTGACGCGCGCCTTGTACGACTCCGGGTAGCTCTCGGTGAACCTCACGGCCCACACCAGCAGGGCGATGGGGACGACCCAGTTGAACCAGTCGTCCTGGGACGGGAAGCGCACGGCCAGCCAGGTCGAGACCGTCATCAGGGCGAAGGCCAGTCCCCACACGGCCGTCAGCACCCGGTTGATGTGCCGGAACACCGGCGAGTCCCAGAACTCGCGGGGCGTCGACTCCCGGGCGTACTGCGCGGTGAACGGGTCGCGCAGCAGCGATCCGAGCGCGACGACGGCCACCAGCCCGTTGGAGATGACCTGGGCGTACGTCTCCACCCAGAGGAGCTGCCCACGGCCGAGGGTCAGCCCGAGGACGCAGAGGACGGCGAAGAACACGATGCCGGTGATGTCGAGGATCCGGAGCTTTCCGTGCAGGAGGTCCTGCCCCGACAGGGCGATCGCGGCGACCAGCGCGGCGAGGGCGGCGTACTTCCAGGTGCTGGGGCTCGCGACCACCCCGAAGATGATCCAGGGGGCGAACGACAGGAACACACCGCCCGTGCTGACGCGCTTCCCGGCCGCTGTCCTCGTCGCCGTCTGCTGAGCCATGGGACGTCCTCCCGTGGGGTCTCGCGGCCGTCCCCCGCCGTATCCATCGTGCCGCCGGCCGTCACCGGCCGCATGCCGCCGTGCCGGACGGCCGGCTCGCCCCCGTGTCGTCCCCGGCGCGGAGCCCCCGTGTCGTCCGCTGCGCGGAGGGTGCCGGACGGTTAAGGTCGGGGCACCGGGAACGTCGGCACGCCCCGGTCCCGGACCTGTCCCGATCTTCCCCTCCGAGGAGAGCACGACGGCGGAGAACAAAGACCGGCGTCTGGTCAGACTCCTGACGTTCTGGTTGCGGCCCGCCTTCGCGCTGCGGGTCCTGAACCGCTTCCAGAAGGTCGCCGGCTTCGACCGCTCGATGTCCCTGGCCTCCAGCGGTCTGACGGCGCTGGTACCGGCGGCCATCCTGGGCGGCACCCTGCTGGGCAGTGTCACGGCCTACGACGCCGCGCAGCGGATCATCAAGCGGTACGACCTGACCGGCGCGGGCGCCGACGCGGTGAACGCCCTCTTCTCACCGGCCAAGGGCAGCAGCAACACGAGCGTCGGGGTGTTCGGCGTCCTGTTCCTGGTGATCTCGGCGCTGAGTTTCTCGCGGACCGCGCAGCGGCTGTTCGAACAGACCTGGGAGCTGAGGCCCCTCAGCGTCCGCAACACCCGCAACGGCCTGTGGTGGCTGCTGTCGGGCGCCGGCTACGCGCTGGTCACCGGATGGCTGTACGCCCTGCTGGGTTCGGGCCGGACGGGACTCGTGGCCGCCGTCTGCGAGGTGCCGGTGAGCGTCGTCTTCCTGATCTGGAGCGGCTGCCTGCTGTCCGCCCGCAGGATCGCCTGGCGGGACCTCATCCCCTTCGGGATCACCGCCGCGGTGGCGACGGGCGTCTATTCGGTGGGCACCCGCCTCTACCTCCCGCGGGTGTTCAACACCTCCGCCGAGCGGTACGGAGTGATCGGCGCCGTCTTCGCGCTGATCTCGGCCCTCTTCGGGGGCATGCTGCTGCTCGTCGGATCCGCCGCGGTGGGGCGCGAGGTGCGGGACGAACTCACCCGGATCGAGCGGGGCGGGCGCGTCCCCGACGACGAAGTGCGCCGGCAGTGGGACAGCGTCGTCGACCAGACCCGGTCGCGCTGGCGGACCGTGCGCCGGCAGGTCTCCCGCCGTCACACCGAGGATCCTGGCGAGCACTGAGACGCACGCCCGGCACAGGAGCGGTCCGGGCGGCGCGGCGCCACGCTGAACCCGACGCTGCAGGCGGCGGCCGAGCGGCAGGTCGCCGAGCGCAAGCAGGCCTCCG
>NZ_JBFBBK010000136.1:0-4457 GCF_040682635.1 Streptomyces sp. NPDC051133 | reverse complement strand
CACCGACCCCCCTACGGCCGGAGCAGACAGAACGACCGCACCAACGATCATGCCGGGCCGCCCCGCACCCCTGCAGGCCATTCAGCAACAGAGTCTGCCACGGCAGCAAAGCTGACCCGCCCCCAGATCTCCGCCGTCCTGGCCCGGCACCGCCGGCACAACCGGACCGCGAAGGCCGCCACGATCCAGACCGCGCTGCGCGCGCAGCACCTGGGCCTGCCCGAGCCGGTCACAGCCGCCTACGCGGCCACTGCCACCGCCCACGCACGGCTGCTGATCGCTCTGAACGAGCAGATAGCCGAGCTGGAAGGACAGGTGAAGGTGCATTTTCTCGCGCACCCGGACGCTGAGATCTACCTCTCGATGCCCGGCATCGGGGTGATCACCGGCGCCCGGGTGCTCGCCGAGTTCGGAGACGACCCCACCCGTTACGCGTCCGCGAAAGCCCGCAAGAACTACGCCGGCACCAGCCCCATCACCCGCGCCTCCGGCAAGAGCCACACCGTCCAGGCCCGCTACATCCGCAACAACCGGCTCGCCGACGCCCTGCAACGCCAGGCGTTCTCCGCCCTGCGCGCTTCCCCCGGCGCCCGCCACTACTACGACAAGCAGCGCGCCCGCGAGGCCGGCTACAACCCCGCCCTCCGCCAAGTCGGTAACCGCCTCGTCGGCATCCTCCACGGATGCCTCAAGACCCGCACCCACTACGACGAAGCGACCGCCTGGTCGCACCACGCTCACCTCCATGCCGCTTGACACCAAACGACATGGGGTGTCTGACCCGTACAACCAGCCCGCCGCCGTCTTACAGCGCCTGGGACAAGTGCGGATGTAGGTGTGATGTCCGCTACCCACAGCTGGTTCGGCGCGGTCGCGGTGAACTGCCGCTCGATCAGGTCGGCGGGCCGGGCGGTCTCGGGAGCGGGCCGGTGGTGCGCGGGCTCTTGGCTCGGATCACCCCGCGCAGTCCGGCCGCGCGCGTGAGGCGCTTGCCCGGCCGGCCCAGCCACTGCTGCCTTTCGCGGTCCCCCGAAGCTGCGATCTCTCGGTTTGGGACTGTTACTGGCTTTGGAGGCGGGTTGTCGTAGGGGCTGACGGTCGGTGAGCCTTCGTCAACTTGAAGTTGCTGGTCAAAGGGCTGGTGTCGCCGCTGCTCGGGGTACTCATGCTGGTCGCGGGCGGAAGCCATCGGTGAAGATCATTTGTCAGCGGTTGACTTCGAGGTTCGTCAGGACCAGCAGGGCTCGTAGGAGGCGGGTGACGCGGGCGGGGTCGGTACGGAGCTTGGTGAGGATCCGCCAGTTCTTGAGGTGTGCGAATCCGTGCTCGACCGGTGCGCGTCCGACGGCGAGGACACGGTTCGCCTCCTTCTTTCCTGGGTGAGCTTGTGGGTCCGGCTGGCCGCGTAGCCGGTGACGATCACGGGGTCGAGGATGTCGTTGTCCAGGCCGCGGAAGCCGAGGTCCGCCAAGGCGCCGAGACCGGCGGCGCGCAGGTGGGTCAGGATGTGGTCGTGGCGGGCGGCGGTGTTGTCGTGGGTGCGGCCCGGCCTCGCTGCGGATATCCAGATCAGACGGCCGCGTTCGTCGGTCAGGGCGAGGAAGTGCAGCCCGTGACGCCGGTGCTTGCCGGAGTAGTTGCGCCGGTCGGCCTTGCCGGTGCGGCGCCGGGTGGGGATGAGGGTTCCGTCGATCAGGACTACCTCCCCACCCTGCTTCGTGACCTTCCGCAGGGCACGGTCCAGACGCGGCGCCTGGGCGGCGAGCAGTCCGATCAGCTCGTCGCGCCAGCGACGGACGGTGGACTCGGAGACACCGTTCCCGCCGGCCATGTCGGCCAGGCGCTGGTCATGACGCAGCACGGCCAGGACGATCACCGCGATCTTCCCCGGAGGGAGGACCCGCCACCGGGACCGTATCGCCTTCAGATGACGCCGCAGCAGGCCGGCGAGGTGGTTGACGGTGCGCGTGGACAGCGGCAGGCGGCACTGGTAGACAAGTGGGCAGGTGTCCTCGGCGTGTTCTTTGGTTTTCGTCACACAAATCCAACGGCCGCCGAGGGTGCCGTGGTTACGGCTATGCCGCCGGACGCATCGGGCTGGGACAGGTCAAAGACGGGTGGTGAACCGGCCGTCGGGCTGTTTCCGCAGCCAGCCGCGGTCGGTCAGCCTGATCAGCTTCCCCCGCAGCGGTTCCAGCTTGGCCTCCACGCTGACGTCCACGCCCAGCGTCTCGCCCACCTGCCGGGCAGCGACCGGTCCACCGGCCTGGCGCACGACGGTGAGGATGCGCTGGTAATCCGGCGGGAGCATGGTCTCCTCGGTTTCCGGGCCGCGGTGCGGAACCAGCATCACGGCCCTACCGGCCACCTGGCCGGGCACCGGGGAGACTGATCCACGCTCGCCGGCGATCTCTTCGCTTACCCGCTCGAGAACCCTCTCGGCGACGGCGAGATCGTCCCGCTCGGAACGCACCTTGGCCAGCTGCTCGACCAGCTGTGCTTCGAGATCGTCCAGTTCCGCGCGTCGCGCGGTAATCCGTTCCAGCAGCTCGGGATCCAGCATGCGGTGGATCGTAGAGGGCCGCCGGACCGCCACGGGCACGAATCCCGAAGATGTTTCCGGCTTCGTCACCGGCCTCGCGTTATCTCGGGAGGCCGGAAGGTCTGTCCGGTGCCTTCGCCGGGGGGACGGCCAGGATGTTGCGTACCGTGACCGGGTCTTGTCCGGTGCAGGCGGCGATGTTCTGGACGGTCTCTCCGGCCTCCCGGGCGGCGTGGATCGCTGCTGACAGGCCCCGGCGCGCGGTCTGCAGCGCCTGCTGCGCTGCGGTCACGGCTGCCGCGGCTGTCTCCAGGTCTCCTGCGTTGTTCGCCGGGGACGGCACGGTTGCGGGGAAGGGCGGCATCAGAAGGGAGGCTCCTCGCCAGGGGTGTCGTCCGGGCCGGCAGCGGGTGCGGCCGGACGGATGGGGCTGGCGGAGGCCCAGGGATCGTCAGGCGCGGTCTCACGAGGCGGAACCGGGCGGCTGGTACGGGTGATCGCCACGGTCGCGAACGTCATCGACGCCCCCACGTCGTCGACGTCCAGCACCATCCGTGAACGCTTCTCCCCTTCCGGGTTCTCCCACCGGTCGGTACGCAGCCGTCCCGCGACCACCACCCGGGCCCCCTTCGACAAGGACCCGGCCACGTTCTCCGCGAGCTGCCGCCAGCAGCTGCAGTCCATGAACGTCGGCTCCCCGTCCCGCCAGGTATTCGCGTCCCGGTCGAACGTCCGGGGAGTCGACGCCACCGTGAAACGGGCCACCGCCACCCCGGCAGCGGTGAACCGCAACTCCGGATCTTCCACGAGATTCCCGATCACTGTCAGCTGCAGCCCGTCCGTTCGGGCACGGTCGACCAGCATCGCGATCAACTGCTCGTCCGACACGGCCTCCGCAGTCGACTCCACAACCGGCTCTTCCACGGCCTCGTGCTCGGTGATGGCCTCGCTCATTCAGGCGTCTCCTTGATCATCGGATCCGCCGTTGATTAGGCCCTGTCTCACATTCGGTGGTGACGGAGAGTTGTCAGGGTCGTTAACCATCATGTGATGGACGTCAATGAGCTTGTGCTGACGGTGTTTTCGGGTCTGTCGCCGCTGGTCATCGAGGATGTTGCCGACGAGGGTGAGCGGATCGTGGTGCGGGCCCGGACGCCGCTGGACACCGCGGTCTGCCCGGTGTGCGGGGCCTCGTCGGGACGGGTGCACGGCTATCACTCACACAGATCGCCGCCGGATTCGGTATCAGCGTGGGCACCGCTCACGCCTACGTTCATTCCGTTGTGACACTCCTGGCAGCCCGGGCACCGGGCCTGACCGCAGCGCTGAGGGCCGACGGTGCGCGATATGTCCTGCTCGACGGGACCCTCGCCGAATGCGACCGAGTCGGTGACAGCCGCGCGGACTACTCTGGAAAGCACCGCAAGCATGGCGTGAACCTGCAGGTCATCACCGCTCCGGATGGCACCCTGGTGTGGATCTCGCCCGCCCACGCAGGCCGGGTGCACGACCTGACCGCAGCCCGCCGGCACCGGATCATCGCCACCTGCATCCGCCTCGGCATCCCGATCCTGGCCGACAAGGCCTACCAAGGAGCCGGCGACATCATCGCCGTCCCCCACAGACGACGGCCCGGCAAGGACCTCACCGTCAGACAAAAGTCGCTCAACCGAGCCCACTCCCGCCTCAGGTGGCCCGTCGAGAGAGCCATCGCCCGGCTCAAGACCTGGCGCATCCTCCGCAAAGCACGGATCAGCCCCAACCGGCTCACGTCAATCGCCAGAGCCATCCTCACTCTGGAGACTCACCGCTGAAACTGCTCACTGGCGGACGGTGGCAGACGTTCCGGTCGACGGACGACGGGTGGTGGTCCGTGTGCGGGTGCGGCGTCTGGTGTGCCCCACGCGGGGCTGCC
>NZ_JBFBBK010000135.1:0-4482 GCF_040682635.1 Streptomyces sp. NPDC051133 | reverse complement strand
GACGCCCAGCGCGGCACACGTGCAGCCCGTGGAGTACCCCGGCCTCCCAACCTGTACCCAAATCTTGGGGAGAAAAGCGTTCGCCTTCTCCGTATACGCGATCCCCGCGCACCAGCCTGTCACGTTCAAATTCCCTGCCCCGCATAGCGACGGCTCAGTCACCATCGACATGGCCCCTGACTGGCGAATGGTAAATTTTGCCCTCCACGGCCCTTACGGCGCCCGCGGCGTCTTCATCGGGGGCTCTGGGGAGCCTCACGGCAACGCCGACTTCTACAAGTACCCCACAAAGAAGTACCCCAAGGGTATCAAGTCCGATAAGCTCCTTAATCCCCCGATCGGCGAGTTCGTCAACGACTTGAGGCTCTGCATAGTGCCAAGCCCCGCAAAGCAGCACACCAAATAATCGGAGCTACGGGGCCGGAAACTTCCCGGCCCCGTAGACGCCTGGCAAGGGGCCAGTCCTGCCCCAACGACGTCGCCTTCCGTCACTCAACCGTGTTCCTCCTGTGGCGGGGCGAGGGACGAAATGGTCGTGCGTGGGCTGGGCGAGCAAAGGCGCGGCAGCAGGATGAGCTGTCCCTGGTCATCCTCAACTCAGCACTCTCACTGTCAGACCGGTGTCGTGGGCCGTTGGAGGCTGAAAACCCCTCTAGCGGTCTCGGCCCGCGAGGGAAACGGGTTTCCCCCTGCCAGGGGTCTGGAACGGGCAGCTACCGGCCGGCCCAGCAGTGGCACGCCTTCATGTCCGGGTATGCCCGCCAAGCGACGGGGCCGAGCGATACCGCCACGTCATCGTACAGTGGAGCCGTCGTCGCGATCATGTGCGCTGCGTGAAGGCGCGTTGCCATGATGCAGCGCCTAACTGGCCGAACCGCCGGTTGCACTGCTGTCATCTGAGAACATGCCTGCGCCGAGGGAGCTTTGGGCGCGTCCCCTGATCACTGGCATAGCCGGCCTCATCATTGGTGCGATTCCCTTGGGCCGGCCTGAGGTCTCTCCAGTGGCGGGTCAAGCAAGGCGCAGACGGCCACGTTGCAGGCTCGATGACTCTCACCCACCGGTCGTGCCGTCTGGTGAGGCGAATGAGGATCGCACGGGGTACGGCGGCTACGTCAGCATCGCGAAAGGGGGGTGTCGGTCACCGTGTACGACTTGGTGGGAACAAGGCTCTGGCTGCGACGGCCGCCGTGAGGGCCCCAGCGCGGACTGGGCGGCCTGTCGCGGCGTGCAAGCGGTGGGCCAGCCGGCCGGACCGAGCGCCTGTCGGTGGGATGGGCGCAGGGCGCTGGTGGTAGACGATCGGCTGCGGAGTGCAGACGGTGGTGCAGGTGTCGTAGGAGACCAGGCGGTTGAGACCCCGTCCGGGCGGCGCCCGCCAAAGGAAGTGTGCGGTTACGGCTGTTGGACACCTTCGTTCTCACTCATTGCCGCTTCTCCATAACGCGCAGTGGCAAGATCCGGCGTGTGGACTACAGGGAACAGCTTCGCTCACGAATGGTAGCCACACGCTGGCCCGGACGCCTTGAACTGGTCGAGAGCCGGCTGGATAGCTGGACGGGCCGCGTCCTGCTGGAAGGCGCCACCAATCCCCAAGGAGTCGCGACCGCGGCCCCTGAGATCCTGTGTCATGCCCGTGGCAACGGACACTTGGGACCACCCGTGCTGCTCTTCGCCTCGATGGACGGCAAGGACGTCTCCGGCATGCTCGCCCCGCTCCCCTCCCGCGCTGGCCCCTGGGCCTCATCCGCACCGGCGCACCCAAGTCCGCGCGTCCCACCGTCTTGCACACTCAGCTCGCCCCCAGTCGCCGAGGACCATGCCTGACCGCCGAAGACACCCCGTCGGGGCTGAACCGGGCCGCCGAACTCGCCGGACCGGGGGGTGACGTGGAGCAGGCGGGTGTCTCATGCTCCAGGGGGACATGAGAACAAGACGTCCCCCGTCAGCTCATCACAACGTCTGCGGCAGGTACTGGCCATACCGTTGCGGCTCGGCGCGAGCGCCCCGCGCAGCGGGCTCGGATTGTGGGTGGTGACCGCGTTCGGGACTTCCAGCGGCAGTTCAGCGCCGTCTTCGCTGTCCCGGGCGGGGGCGGACCCCGTTGGCGCGGCCCCGGCGCATGGCGAACGCCGCTGCCGCGAGTCCTAGCGCACCGACAGCCAGGCCGGCGATCCCAAGACGGCGGGCGGTCGAGTCGCTGGCCGAGACCGCCGACGTGGAGCTGGCGGAGCTCTTCGCGCTCGCGGGCGAGGCGGTTGAGGCAGTGCTGCCGTTCTTCGTGGCCTTGGCGGTGAGCTTGAGGACCGGCGCCGGGTTCTCCGGCTCCTGGCCGCCTTGGGCCGCCTCGATCCAGCGGACGACCTTCCCGTCGGAGTACGTCTGCAGCGTCTTGAAGCTCAGCTGGTCGGTGTCGTCAGGGAGCTGGCCGAAGGCAACGTTGAAGTCCTCGTACTGCCCTGGTCGGATCTTGCCGCCGGTGAAGGTGATCTCTGAGACGGCGTCGGTGATGGTTCCGTCGTCGGTCTTGATCGGTGTCTTGAGCTTGGTGTCGGTGACCTGGGCGGTCCAGCCGTCCTGCGGATGGACCAGTACCCCGAGAACAGGGTGATCGGTGGTCAGAATACCTGGACCTTGGTGGTGCTGGCCTCGTCCTCCTCGTTCGGTACGCGGAAGGTGAGGACGCCGTCCGTGGTGCCCTTGACGTAGTTGTCGGGATGAATGCTGACGTGTGCGGCGGCGACCCCGGCCGTGGCGAGGAAACCGACGGTGGTTAGCGCGGTGACGGTGCCGACGCGGTGCAGAACGGTGCGGTTCGGGGACATGAGTGGATTGATCTCCGTACTGAAGGAAGGGACGTCGGGGGCAGATCGCGTACTGCGTCCTCGTCGGCGGCCCCCGCCGGTGTACGGCATACCGCAGTCGCGTTCCCTTCAGCGCCGCCGATTCCCCACCGGCCCGGCGCGTGGGCTCCGGCAGGTCCGCTATGCCCCGCAGCCTTCCGGCCAGGTGCCACCAGGCCGCCAGTGCCCACCCGAATGCGGCCGCCCCCCGCAGCAACGACCACACCGCGGCCTCACCGCGCCGCAGCCACCAGGTCAGCACTACGGTCGCCGCATTATGGGAAACGGTGGCGTGAGGTGTCACCGCATGGGCATGGGCCATTCGCATGCCATGCATGACCGTTTCTGCGTGGTGGGCCTGGGCCCTCTTGAACACGAGGTGCAGCCCGCCCTGGACGGCGAGCATCGCGCCGCCGATTCCGGCCAGCGACCGCTCCCGGCCGCACAGCGCACAGCTCGCCGCGAAGACCGGTGCGATCGCGGCGGCCTGCACCGGTACTGGCGGCGGGACCCCCGTGGCCAACGCGTGTCCTCCAATGGCGAGCAGCAGGCACAGCATGGCGAACACTGCCGCGCGCACACTTCGCAGTACCAAGGTGGCATTGGACGTGGCCACGCAGCTGGAGGACCCCCGCCCTCGCTTGCGCATGCGCATCACCGCCCGCGAACTACCTGGTCGACCTGTCTTTCCCATACGAGCGAAAACAAAGCACAGTTCAGTTCCCGGCCAGGTCGGGGAAAGAGCGCCAGTTGTTGCTCACGGGATGCTCCGCCCCGTCGATGAGGCCATCCGGTGGCGGACCAAGCCGAGAATGGCCACACGTCGGCAGGGACCTGTCCTTCCAGGTGGCGTTCGCCACTCCGGCGAAGGAGCCGTACCAGGCGATCAGCGGCGTGAGCAGCCCCCGCTCAGCCGCCGGCCTGCAACAGTCGGGTCCGCTGGCCCAGTTCTCGGGCCGGTGGGCAGCATGAAGGTCACCAAAAGCGCTGTCAACAAAGCGAGTAGGACGCCGTTGAGCCGAGCCGTAACAATCGACATGTATATGGTGAAAATCGTCCATGTCAGTGAGAACAGGCCGGTTGCCTGGTGGCCATGCGCCGGCGCCGGAGAGCACGGAAGGACCCAGTTGCCGCTCCCAGCTTGGAGCGCGGTTGAGGCGTCGGTGTATGGAGGTTCTCGTTGGCGGGCTATCGTGCGCTCCCCGCACCTAGATCGCGTGCCTTCGGGCGGGACTTGCCGCTCGGTGTTGCTGGTGGCCCGACGGACGGCTCTGGCTTTACGACGAACGGTCGCAAGTCACCGGTGACCGGTCGGCACCTCCGGCCGTGGAGGTGGTTCCGTAAAGCCCCGCCATGTGCCGGGCACATCGGTGAACGTGGCCGTCCGCGCTTCCGTATGTCTCCTTAACCCCCCGCGGCGCGGTAGGCGGACCAGGGGGGACGACGCAAGGTACGAGCGATGAACGACCGAGTTACTCCTTCGATGCGCGCCCTGCCCGACGGCGAGGCCGAGCTCTCTCTGGTGGTGCGGCTGCCTTGGGAAGACGTTGCCTGGCTCGGCCGAGAGGCCGGGCGGCTGGCCGCCCAGATGCAGCGTCCGGTGACGCTGGACGAGGCGGTGAGCCATCGGCTGCGGACC
>NZ_JBFBBK010000134.1:0-4626 GCF_040682635.1 Streptomyces sp. NPDC051133 | reverse complement strand
GTCTTCCACGAGCCGCGTGGCGACCGTGTACGAGGAGCCGTCCTCGGGGTCGCCGCACAGCGAGTACTGGCGCACGAGCCCCGAGGGCAGCAGTGTTGTCGTGAGTGCAACGATCTGGTCGGGTTCTTTAAGGCACGCTCACCGCTCTCTTGCACAACTGTTGCGTTTCGAGCAACTGCCATTGGCGCACTTGCTCAGACGTTCATAGCCTGATGCGGATTAGGCGGTCCACACAAGCGTTTCAGGAGATGATCGCCGTGGGCGACACCCTCGTAGCGGACACCACTCTCGTAGAGGGCTACGCTCTCGCAGAGAGCGAACCTCTCGCAGAGGACGAACCTCTTGTAGAGGACGAAACTCTCGTTGAGGTGATCTCTGGGAGGGCTGAGATCTGGATCGAAGGGGATCACGCTTCCCTCTCTCACGCACGCACCGCTTGCCGCCTTCTTGTGGCGAGCGTCTGCTGGTCGCCCGAGGCGCAGGAGGATCTGATTCTCGTAGTGTCCGAGCTGGTGACGAACGCCTGTCGCTACTCATCGGGACCGTGCCGGATGAACGTCGAAGTATCGGGCAACGAGGCGGCGGTCGAGGTGTGGGACGGTGAACCCAGCATGCCGACTCTGCCCGGACCCATCGACAGTTCGTCGTGTGACGCCGCGCCGGCGTGCAGTGGCTATGGACTGGGCATCGTGGGCTCGTTGTCGAAGAGCCTGGAATTCCTCCCCCAGGAGACCGGCGGCAAGATAGTCCGGGCGGTCGTCCTCCCGTAGCGATGCGGTTCGCCCATGCTTGGAGACCATCAAGCGTGTGGTGACCACCAAGCGTTGACGTTGATGAGTGTGGTGACCACCAAGCGTTGATGACAGGTCGTCAGTACTGAAGCGGGTAGACCAGAGTTTGGGGGAAGCCTTCCGGCCTGTTGTATCCCTCGTAGCTGATGGTCAGCTGCGTGTAGTGCAGGTGCTGGGCATCGTCTTTCAAGGGCTTGGGACCTGAGAGACGTATCGTGACCGGATACGAGTGAAACGTGCCGAGCGCGCAGTACGGCTTGCAGTCATTGACCACGCTATATCCCTGCGCCACCGCGGAGCGGAAGCCCCAGTGCGACCACATGAGAGAGGAAAGGCGGCTGTTTCCATCACCGCAGGCAAGGACGAAGTACGTGGGGCGGATTCGTGCGTGCCAGAGGCAGTCCACCATGACAGGTACTGTCGGCCTCCCGGTGACTGCTGATGTGCCAGGAGGCGGCGTCGGCTCGGCGTACGCCGTTCCCGCGAATGTTGTAAGTGATGCGGCAGTACACAGCGTAAGCGCTGTACCCACCGTGAATTTGCGCATGTTCATTCCTGACCCCTGTCGAACTCCGACAGCGTGCAGCCAGGTCCAGCCTGTGCTCGCCGGCATGCTGGGAAGCCTGCAGCCTGGCCCGGCTCCTATCCGTAGGCGCTATTCCTACGCAATGCCGCGTGCTTCCGCAAGGCCTTTGAAGAAACGGGGTCAGCGCATGCGTGTGTGAAATTAGCCGCGCGTGTTGGATGCCAGGCCGATGGCCACAGTGATCGACTTCCCCACCGGTTTGCGGTGGGCCTCAAAGCTCTGGCATATGGTGGTCACGATCTCCAGGCCGTGCTGGCCAACACGCCTGGGGTCCGGGGCCGGAATCGTCGGCAGCGTCGGGTTGCTGTCCCACACGGCCACACGAACGGTGTTGTCGCTGATCTCGAGGATCAGCAGGCAGGGTCCGGGGGCGTGCTTGCGGGCGTTTGTCACCAGCTCGCTGACCACGAGCTTCACCATGTCCGTCGCTTGGCCCGACACAGGAATCCCGTGAGCATCCTGCGCATGCGTCAGAAAGTCGACAGCAAGGTCTCGAGCTGCAGCGATGTCTCCACTGCCTGCAAATGCCTCAGAGCACGTCAGCGGTTCGCTGATCATAGCCTGCGATCTATCGCCGTCCGGCGGGAAGCCTCTGCCGCTCGTATTTCTTGGCAAGTAGCCGATTCCCATAAAGGACACGCCTACTCTGCATCCTGCCGGTCGGCAAGGGACAGCGCCTAGCGTGCCGAACGTCGGTCGTCGGCGGGCCGACACGCATGACTGGGCGGGACAGCACTGGAGGGTTACGAAAGCTGGCCGTGGTAGTCGGGCAACTTGAACGTCTTTTCAGCGTGGCCACCGGAAAGATCCGTGACCCTATTGCCAATGTTCGCTATGATCGTATAACCCTCGTGCTCGATGGCGATACGCTGGGCGGTTTTATAGTCAGCGATATTGTCGAACAGGTCGAGCACACTGCGGACGTAGACGCCGGACGGACGATAGCCATCGAATCGCAGATTGTATTCGGTCGATGCGTATAGGACGTTGGGCCGGGCGGTCACGAAGAAGAGCGAGACGCCGTGCTCCTGGGCGTATTGAGCGAATTTGAGTACCGGCTTGTTGGCCGGCTGCGGGTAGCTGAAGCCGAATCCCGTCTCCAGGGTGGTGTTGTCGATATCGAAAACGATGGCTTGCTTTTCTTCTGGACCCGAGCGTGCGATGCGCTGCCTCAGGTAATGCAGGGCCTTGTCCATGTCCGCCCGACAGTCCTTCTGCCAGGTGGTGTAATTGACCCTCCTGGATGTGAGCGTAGTGACCACGGATGTCCTCGCGCCGGAAACCGAGGTTTCCGCCGTAGCCTGAACGGCCATGGGAAGCGCGATCACAGCAATCGTGACTGCGACGGCGGCAACCATGAGGACGGGGCCTATGTAGGTGCTCTTGGTCATGAATATCCTCTAGTTCGGGTCGACACCTTGGTTTGATGAGGGGGCAACTCAGCCAGGGCGCCGATGTCATGGAGGGAAAATTCTGGCACAATTCAGCGCTTACATCGGGGCTTTTTGTTGACGGGTATCGCCATAGGGCGTAGTCGCATCGAGCCGCAGCTTCTGCATTCCGATGCGACTCTTGCGTGAAGGCATGTCGATTTTCCTTGCATTCCCATGTCGGTGTGCCGCCGCTCCCGGGGTTTCATGATCCACCGGTACACAACAGTTTGGTGAGGGTAGCTCATCGGTACAGTACGTAGCTTGTGAAACTTTTCAGTGAAAACTTCCAGTTTGAAAAGCTCGACATCGCGTAGTCTGCTTTATAAGCATAGATTCCGATATAGATGTCTTGTGATGATTCCTTCTGCCGTTTGTGCACTTGGTTCAGGCAATGCGGATCCAGGGACAGATCGCGGCTGTCAGGAGAACTCGTTGATGCGCCTCCGGGGGCAACGGCCAGGAGCGCAGTCGGTGAACGGCAGAGGGAGAAACCATGGCGTACGGAGTCTTTCGCCATGGAGCTTCGCTGGCGGAGACGGAGTGGCCTGCGCCGGAGTAGGCAGGCAGCACCGGGCTCAGGTGACGGGTGCGGGTGGGCTGGCGGGGCGATGTTGCGGGAGGGCGCAGGTGCCGCGCGGCCGCCAGTCTCCGCCGCATGCCGGTCGGCACCGGCTGCGCGGTTCATCCGGGTCCGCAAACGACAGGGGCTGTGACCAGTGAACAGCCCCTTGGCCATCACCGGTCAGCGAAAGGAACGCGCAAGCTCCCCAGTGCTCCAGTCAGAAGCGGCCGGCCAGCTTTCGGCTCCAGGCGGTGCTCTTGGTGTCGTCGATCGCTACACATTAGAGGTGGGCGCTGCCAGCATTGCAGAAGTTTACAGAAGGGCAACATCAGCAATCCGTGGGACACAAAACCATTGACAGCACTCGCAGGACGCAATAGGCGTGGGGCACCCATGGCGGCGTTGGGCCCCGGCTCATGTTCGTCTCTCGCCAGCGGCCCCTCAACTGTACGCAGAGGAAACAAAGTGGCCAATCAGCTGACATCACGCCGCGCGGCCCGTACCGTACGTATGCTCGGTGGTGCCTCTGTCTCTGCAGCGCTCGCAATCGGTGCCGCCGGCACGGCGTTTGCCTCCAGCATCAGCGACTTCTCCGCTGCGGCGGAGTGCGACGGTGGCAAGGGCGTCCTCATCGTCACGGACAAGGACGCCTCACACGCACGAGCGACCGTCTCCGTGTTCTTGGAGCAGTATGGCGCCGACGCGAAGAGGGTTGCTGTCCGGAAAGTCAAGGGCTCGCGCACGGGCACCACCCTCACAATCGCCGAGCACTGGCAGTCGCGCGCCGTCTACCGCATCCGTGTCAAGGCCGGGAAGATCGACGCCGACATTCAACCCAACCTGACCACTCCGTCCAGAGCCTGTAAGAAGAAGGATCCGGCGCCTGCAAGACCTCGGAGTGCATCGGCAGTCCCAGCGGCAGCCCCGCGAAGCAGCACCAGTATTCCGGGGGCCGCTCACCGTCTCGCCGCAACTGGAGTGGACGCCCCCACCGATGTGGCCGCAGGCATCGCCGCTGCCCTAGCGGTTATGGGCAGCGCCGCAGTCTTCTACAGCCTGCGGCGTCGATGAGCCCGGCTATGACACCTTCAGCTTTCCCGCCCAAGGTCCTGTCGGCGTAAACGCGGGCGCATCCGGCAGCCCTGCGGGCCGAGGATCTGCCGGTCGAGCAGTTGAGCAACTGTAACCTTGACGTTTATGGTCCGGCGTCGAACGCGACTCGAACTTGATTAGCGTTTCCGCAGTTCAGCGGAC
>NZ_JBFBBK010000133.1:1742-4721 GCF_040682635.1 Streptomyces sp. NPDC051133 | reverse complement strand
CACCGAGGTGTTGACCGGACTACCGGGCGACACGCCGGACGTGAGTGCATCCCCCGCATGGCCTAGTCGGTAGACGTTGCGCATCCGAACGACGAAGGAGCGCAACGAAGTTGGACGCAGCATCTCGTGACATCGAGTCGATCCGCCTGCCGCGATGGGGGCGGGTAGCCGTGGGAGCTGGGGCAGTTTCCTGGCTGGTCTTCAACGAGGAGGGAAGAGCGGTGGAGCCGATTCGTAGGTTCCTGATCGACTTCGTCGCTCGTGACAACCGGCCGGGCAGCGTCCGCAGCTATGCCTTCGATCTGCTGCGCTGGTGGCGTTGGCTTCGGGTGGTCCAGGTCGAGTGGGACCGGGCCACGTCGGCCGAGGTCCGCGACTTCGTGCTGTGGCTGCGTGTTGCGACGAAGCCACGGACGTCGGCGCGGACGGCCTCCGCGGCGACCGCGGGGACGACCAACGCGATCACGAAGAAACCGTACCTGGACGACCTCTACAAGCCCCGCACGATTCGGCACAGCAACGCCGTGCTCCGCAGCTTCTACGAGTTCTGGATCGAGTCGGGCAGCGGGCCACTGGTAAACCCGGTGCCGTTGGCCCGGAGCGCGAGGCGCCGCCCGCACGCCCATCACAACCCGCTGGATCTCTACGGCGGCGAGGGCAGGCTGCGCTACAACCCCAGGGTCCCGCGCCGCCGACCGCGGCAGATGCCGGATGAGAGGTGGAACGAGCTGTTCGCGGCCCTGCGGTCCAACCGGGACCGGGCGATTCTCGCGCTCGGCGTCAGCAACGCGGCCCGCGCTTCCGAGCTCCTCGGGGTTCGCGGCGTCGATGTCGACTGGGGCGATCAGCTGGTACGCGTCGAGCGCAAAGGATCCCAGGCCGAGCAGTGGCTTCCCTCCAGCCCGGAGTCGTTCATCTGGCTCCGGCTCTACCAGAGCGAGGGCCCGCCGCTGGACCCGCAGGCCCCGCTGTGGTGGACACTCCGGCGTCGTGATCACGGCGCCGGGCTGGCCTACCAGCCGCTGAACTACGAGGCCCTGCGCGCGGTGTTCCGCCGAACCAACGCCCTGCTGGGCACGAACTGGTCGATGCACGACCTGCGGCACACCGCCGCGCTGCGGATGTCCCGGGACAAGCGGCTGTCGCTGCGGGACGTGCAGACCATCCTTGGTCACGCCAACCTGAGCACCACCGCCGACGTGTATCTCGTCGAGGAAGAAGAGCAGGTCATTGCCCGGGTTCAGGAGTACCTCGCCGACCGTGAGGAACGCGCGAAGCACCCCGCACCGACCGCTGTCGCGACCGGTTATGAGGCAAGCGACCTGGCCGTTCTGTTCGGAGGCGGCCAGGCATGACGCGACAAGGAAGCCGCCGAGCCAACTCCGTCCGCCGGGCCGGAACCGGCCCCATGCCGGCGAAGCCGTTGTTCATCGAGCACGACCTCAAGGCGGACAAGGACCGCGTCGGCCCGCACGATCACCTCACCCGAGACGAGGTCCTGGCCCTGCTGCCGACCTCACCGCTCTGGCCGCAGCGAAAGTACAGCCGCGGCATGAGCCCGGGAAGTACCAGGCTCGTGGGGGCAGGCAAGATCCTCGACTGGTTGCTGACCTTCCCCGAAGAGGGCTGGCAGGGCCGGTGGTTGGCGGCTGGAGCGGACCAGGGCAAAGAGCTGATCCTCGCGCTGAACGAGGGTGATCCGCGCTGCGCGGAGTCCAGGCGCAACGAGCTCATGATGGGGCTCAACAGCCTGCTCATCAGCCGGGTGGTTCTCCCACGCTACGTCTTCCTGCGCGGCTACAAGGCGTTGCGGCTCTTCAAGGACGTCCAGCAGATGTTCCCCGCCGGGCAGTTGGATCGAATGCGCGACTTCGGCGCCGAGATCGGGATGACGCCTCGGCACATCGACGAGGGACTGCGGGTCATCTCGTCGATGATCCTGCACACGGGCAGGGACCTTGGGCAGCTCACCGCCGAGGACGTCTTCTACCTGCGGGCCGTCGGACGGCGGGAGACCGGCGAGGCATATGTGGGCACCCACAGCGCCTGGGACCTGTTGCGGGGAGCCGGTGTCATCGACTCGAAGGACACCCTCAAGGACGCGCTGCGACACGGCCAGCGGCCCACCACCGAGTTGGTCGACGCCTACAACATCCAGTCCACGCAGGTCCGCAACCTGCTCGTCCGCTACCTCGAAGAACGCCGCCCCGGGATCGACTACGGCACCTTCCGCGGACTGGTACGCGAACTGGCTGGCGTGTTCTGGGCGGACATCGAGGCACACCACCCCGGAATCGATACCCTCCGTCTGCCCGACGAGGTCGTCGACGGCTGGAAACAACGCCTGGTCACCTACGTCCACAAGAGCGGAGAGGTCAAGGAACGCCGTTCCCGCATAGACGTCATGATGCGGGTGCGCGGCTTCTACCTTGACATCCAGGAGTGGGCTCACGACGACCCGTTCTGGGTCCAGTGGGCAGTGCCAAGCCCGATCACCCGCGGTGACGGCGCCGGGAACCACAAGATCATCAAGCAGACCACGGCTCGGATGCACCAGCGGGTCCGCGAGCGGCTGCCCCACCTTCCCGTGCTGCTGGAGACCGCGGAGCGAGTGCACCGGGCGGCCGTCGCTCTGCTGGAGGCCGCGCGCGCCACCCCGTTCAACGAGACCTTCGAGCATGATGGGACGCGATACCTGCGGGTCCTTCCCAAGGTGAACCAGGTGCCCAGCCGACTCGATCACGGTTCGCGGCATGTCTTCATCAAGGAGGTCGGCAGCACCGCGCGGCGGATCAACCAGAGCTTCGTGGAGGATGATGCCTTCTGGGCCTGGGCGATCATCGAGACGCTGCGGCACACCGGAGTTCGAGCCGAGGAACTGACCGAGCTCACCCACCTCGCGCTGGTCTCCTACAAGCTCCCAGACACCGGCGAAGTCGTCCCGCTCCTCCAGATCGTTCCCTCCAAGAGCAACGAAGC
>NZ_JBFBBK010000133.1:0-1645 GCF_040682635.1 Streptomyces sp. NPDC051133 | reverse complement strand
GAACGGTTGCTGCTGGTCAGCCCCGAACTCGCCAGCGTCCTTGCCACGATCATCAAGCGCCTGCGCGACGCCAACGGCGGGAAAGTCCCGCTGATCTCCCGCTACGACACACACGAGCGCGTCACGGGTCCCCAACTGCCGCACCTGTTCCAGCGCCGCCCCTACTGGCAGCCGCAGGTCATGAGCGAGGCCGGCATCAAGCGCGCACTCGACCGGACTCTGGAGGCCACCGGACTCCGTGACCAGGCCGGTGAGCCGCTGCGCTACACCCCGCATGACTTCCGAAGGATGTTCGCGACCGAGGCCGTCACCGGCGGCCTGCCCGTTCATATCGCAGCTCGAATCCTCGGTCACAAGACACTGACCACCACTCAGGCATACCTCGCCGTCTTCCAGGACGACCTGGTGCGCACCTACCGAGGCTTCCTCGACCGGCGTCGGGCCGAGCGTCCCCAAGAGGAATATCGAGAGCCGACCGCGGCGGAGTGGCGCGACTTCCAGCAGCACTTCGAGCTCCGCAAGGTCTCGCTCGGCACCTGCGGGCGTCCCTACGGAACCCCCTGCAAGCACGAGCACGCCTGCATCCGCTGCCCGGTCCTGCAGATGGACCCCCGGCAGAAGCCCCGCCTCATCGAGATCATCCACAATCTCCGCGAACGCATCCGCGAGGCCCGCGCCAACGGCTGGCTCGGTGAAGTCGAAGGACTCCAGGTCAGCTTCGACGCCGCGATGGCCAAGCTCAACAGCCTCAAGCGGGCTCCGATCGATGGCCGGCCACAGCTGGTTGACCTCGGTATGCCCGTCTTCACCGACACACTCACCCCGCCGGGAGATTCCCCGCATGCACCGGATAGGCCTGATCTCGTTCGGCTACCTGCACCTTCCCAAGAACCAGGTCCGCAGGCTGGCCCCGCCCACCGCTGACCGGACTCCCGGCAGGTTGTGGGCGCATCGCCATCAGAAGGGGTGCGGTTCGGCCTCAGCGCTGGACTGTTGCGGCTGCTGACGCGGTGCGGGCGCCGAGGCTGCGTTCCCGCCGGGCCGATAGGTCTTGGTG
Organism: Streptomyces sp. NPDC051133; assembly: GCF_040682635.1. Taxonomy (NCBI): domain Bacteria; kingdom Bacillati; phylum Actinomycetota; class Actinomycetes; order Kitasatosporales; family Streptomycetaceae; genus Streptomyces; species Streptomyces sp. NPDC051133. Next base: position 588 of record NZ_JBFBBK010000133.1, on the reverse strand, counting down.
ACGGACGCGGTCGCATACGCAAGGGAGACCGCGATCTCTTCGGCATCCATCTCGACGACGGTGCGGCGCTGTCCCTCGTTGTCGTCGAATGTTCGCTGCTTGAGCCGTCCCGTGACGATGACACGCGCGCCCTTGGCCAGGGAATTCGCGGCGTTCTCGGCGGCCTGCCGCCACAGCGAACATCGCAGGAAGAGCGGCTCACCATCCACCCACTCCGACCGCTCACGGTCGAACGTCCGTGGCGTGGACGCCACTGTGAAACCAGCCACGGGAACTCCCGAAGCCGTGAACCGAAGTTCCGGGTCCGCGGTCAAATTCCCCACAACCGTCGCCAGCGTCTCGCCCGCCACTGCCCACCACTCCCACCAGGTCATCCAGGACTCTCGCTCAGAGTAGTCACCGCCACCGACACTCCGGCACCTGAACTGGAAGACAGCCGCGTTCAAGCTTTCAGGACGAAGAACACCTACTTACAGAACGCCTCGCCCGAGCACTCCGCGGACGCGACCGTGACGTCGAAGTCGAGCACCTCCACCCACGTGCTGGAGACGACCACTTCATGATCGATTCCTTAGTCCGGAAAAGTGC